>BNUT01000069.1 GCA_025997555.1 Spirochaetia bacterium | reverse complement strand
CTCATATCAAGACGCCAGAAGGTCTTTTCCCCCTCAGCGCCTACAGGCAATTCCCGATCAAAGCGCAGTAATTCTGCATCGGCGGTGTTCTTAAATGGACCCGCATAGACCCAGGAAAATTCCTGCGCTTGCATTTCTTCCGGGAAAAATGGATTAATGAAACGGACCGGAGGAAGTTCCGGCGCCGCAATCCGTTCCCCTTGCGCAACCTCTGCCTTTAATGAAAAATCCCAGGGGGTATTCCCCACAGAACCGCCCGCAGTACATTCGGAAATTACGGCGATCTGATTAACCCCCGCTTCCAGGGTACATTCCGCAGTAATACTACCCGCCCCGGCGGCGGTAAGAATCTGAGCGGTTCCAACCCAAACGGAACAGTTCCCGGTGTGGCTGAGGGAAAAACTATATTCGGCGCGGACCGGGGCATAGATAACAGTACGGGCAATGGCCCGGCTGCTTACGGGAACCGCAGCATTACTGTGGGCAGCAGAATTACCAAAGATGCGGCCAAAACAACCTGCGGCCTTTTGTTCCGCAGACCATTGCGGCAGAGGAAGACAAAGGGGCGTCAAAGATTCGGGGGTGGGATTTGCCAGCGCCGTGGACATGGGGGCGGTATAATCAAAGCCTTCCATTTCGGGGAGTCCCTGATGCGTTATGCCCCGAAAAAAATAATAGTCCAGCTTGCCGAGCCAGGTGCCGAACTCACCTCCAAAGCCCGCTTTGGTACGGGTAAAGCGCAAAACAAGATGATTCCAGCCCTTGTGGAAGCGCAGGTTGATATTGACGCTTGCGTCAGTATACCGTTCCGCTTCAACACCGGTGGCGTAGATCATTTCAGCGTTCATCCAGATTTTTACAGGACCATGGGGAATCAACAGAAACTTGAGACTGCCCTCATCTTCGGCCCGGTATTTTCCCCAGACATAAACATAAGAACCGTCAGGGCTATCCGGAAAAACATTTTCAAAATCCGCTTCGTAACGGTAATTTTTGTTCCGGATGATTCCGCAGGTGGTAAAAGGACGGCCCGTATAATCGTAGCGGGGATTCGCGGCGATATACCGGTTTGCAATTACCTCCAGTGCGGTTTCAATCCTGCCTCCGGTAAAACCGGCGATAGCGCGATGCACTTCAAAATACCCTTCCATCAACTTAAACTTTCAGTCCTGAGGTCGCAATTCCTTCCACTATGTATTTCTGAAACACCAGGAAAATAATCAGGGAGGGCAGCAGGGAAAGGGAACCCATGGCGAAGATGGCCCCCCAGTCGGTGGCGGACTGGGGATCGGAAAACATCCTGAGGGCAAGGGAAACAGTAAAATTGCGGGGACGGTTGAGGTAAAGCAGGGGACCCAAAAAATCTTCCCAGCGCCAATAGAAACTGAAAATGGTAGAAGTAATCAGGGCGGGCTTAATCAGGGGGAAGATGATCCGGGTATAGATGGAAAATTTATTACAGCCGTCGATCATGGCGGACTGGTCAAGCTCGGCGGGAATGCCCCGGATAAACTGGACCATCAGGAAAATGAAAAAAGCCTGGCCTCCCCAATGGGGCACGATGAGGGGCAAAAAAGTATTCACCCAGTTCAATTTATAAAAGATGATAAACTGGGGAACCATAACTACCTGATAGGGCAGCATGAGGGTAAGGAACATACAGCCGTACCAGAATTTGTTTCCCCGGAAACGGATGCGGGAAAAACCGTAAGCCACCAGGGAAGATGCCAGCACCGCCCCCAGTGTCGAAAGCCCGGTAACGATAAATGAATTTTTATAAAACGTAGTAAAGGTAGTGGAATTATTAAAAGCCCAGCCCCGGACAAAATTTTGCAGGGTGGGTTCTTTAGGGATAAGGGAAATAGTGCCAAATATCTCCGCTGTCGGTTTAAAGGCCCCAAACATCATCCAGAGCAGGGGATAGAGCATAAAAACCCCGATAAACAGCACTACCCCGTGGAATATGATATCGCTTCGGAGATTCTTCAAAAAATGCTTCTGTTTCTTTGTCATATTCATCCCCTCAACTCTCGTAGTAGACCCAGCGGTCCGAAGTCTTAAAGATAATCCCGGTAAAGACCGCGATAATCAAAACCAGCACCCATGCCATGGCGGAACTGTAACCCATGTCATAATAGGTAAAGGCCCGTAAATACAGGTACAGGGCATACGCCAAAGTACTGTATTGGGGATCCCCCTTGCCGCCTGAAATAATGAAGGCCTGGGTAAAAACGGTGAAGCCGTTTATTAACTGCATAATCAGATTAAAGAAAATGATGGGAGTCATCTGGGGCAGGGTGATATTGAAAAATTGATTTACGGACCCCGCGCCGTCAATGGAAGCGGCTTCGTAATAAGTCTTGGGTATCTGCCGCAGCCCCGCGAGGAATATCAGCATGGAGGAGCCGAACTGCCAGATTGCAAGGATAATAAGTATCCAGAGGGCCGTATTGGTCCGGGCTATCCAGCTGATGGTACTGTTAATGCCGATGGATTGGAGAAAGGTATTTACCACCCCGTCTGAAAGGAACATGCGCCGCCACATAACCGCCACAGCAATACTGCCGCCAACCAAAGAAGGGAGATAAAAAGCGGCCTGATAAACCCGGATCATCCGGGAGGCCCGCTTAAAAAGGGCCGCCACTAAAAAGGCAAAGATCAGCCGGGCGGGCACGGAAACAAAGGCGTACTGAAAAGTAACCCGGAGGGATTTCCAGAACAGGGCGTCCTTGACCATTTTTTTAAAATTGGTCAACCCGGAAAAAACCGGGGAACCCAGAATGTCATAATCGGTAAAGGAAAAGTATAAAGAAAAAACAATGGGAATAACAGAGAAGGCAAAAAAACCTATAAGCCAGGGGCTGATAAACAGATAACCGGCAATATCTTCCTTCAGCTGCCTTTTGGCGGAATAAAAACCTTTCATGGACGCTTGGCTCCTTTAATACAGGTAAACAAACCTTCCCCCGTTGCCGGGGGAAGGCATATCCGTATCGCTTATACTTTCAGCTTAACTTCCCAAAATCTCTTTACCCCGCTGGATCATCCTTTCCGTAGCGGCCTGGGAGGAAATCTGACCGGTCAGGGTCTGGAGGAATATCTCCTTGAAGGCATCCTCGGTCTCGCCGGCCCTGGCCGGGTCCGGGGGATCGATGGGGCTGGTATAGGGGGTGATCTTGCCGATGTAATCAAAGAGGTACTTCATGTTGACATCGACCTTGGGGGCCAGATGATCCCGCACATCAGTGGGAACCGGGACACCCCGTTCCGCCAGGAGTACGCTGTTGGCTTCCAGATCATTGATAAAGAAGTTTATGAACCTGGCGGCCAGTTCCTTGTCCTTGGAATTGGAAAGCATGGAGACAAACTGGGAAGGCTTGAGGTAGGCGCCGAATTGAGTCCGGCTTGGGCCGACACTGGGGTTGATGATGTACTCAATGGGACGTTTGGCCGCATTGATATGCCCGACATGCTGGTTGCTCCAGTAATAGGAGTTCCAGGTTTTGCCCCGGCTGAAGGGTTCCTCTTCCATGGTTACGGTGAGGAAGGCTTCCTCAGGATCGAAGAGCGCCCCCGCCGCCTTGAGCCGCAGATTGATATCAAGCAGTTCCTTTACTTCGGCGGCTAAATTGGTCCAGCCAACGCCTTTGCCGTCAGCGGCATAATAGGAGCCGCCCCGCTCCCTGACCCGGTGTTCCACCAGTTGCTTGTGGGCGCTGAAGGGCTGTGTCTGAACCCCCGTCTTCTGGTAAATGGTAAGGGCGATCTTTTCAAAGTCCTCCCAGGTCCAGTTGATGTCGTCAATGGTAACGCCGGCCTGCTGCACCACCGCCGGATCTATCCCCATGCCCCAGGAATTGGTTCCCAGGTTCAGGGCGATGAGTTTACCGTTGATCTTCCCGGCGGCCACGGCGCTGTCCGCCCATTTGGAAAGGTCGATGGTCCCTTTCTGGCTGTAAGGGGTCAAATCCTCAAGGAGGTCCCGGTTAAACCACTGGTTGATATAGGCGTAATCCTGCTGCATGATATCGGGAAGACTCCCGGAGGCAGCCTGGGTATTCAGCTTGGACCAGTACCCATCCCAGGCGGTGGCCTCGGTTTCCACCGTAACGCCGGGGTTCTTGGATTCAAAAAGCTTGGCCACCGCATTGGTCCGCTCATCCCGGACCGTATTGCCCCACCATGCCAGGCGAAGGTAATTACCGCCCCCCCCCCCCGCAGTCTCATCTGCCTTCTTTTTGCAGCCGGTAAAAACCAAAGCCACTGCCAACAAGGCCATCAATAACAAAGCGCTTCTTTTCATAGTTCCTCCTGATATCAAAAAAAATATTATCACATTATCCAACGGTTTGGGAAAGCAGACCATCACACAAACGGCATAATTAGCACAAAAACACCATCTTTTCAAAGGATAAGCAATGATCTGTTTCAATCCATGTGGAACATTTCTTCCAAGGTATCGCTTACCGGGGAGTTATCGGGATTGGTGTCCATAATATCCTTCATCATCGCCCACCATTTTTTGACAATGTCCTGCTCCGGCAGCTCACCATCGCTTGCGTCGTCCGCAAGACACTGTACCGCAAAGAGGGTATTGGTTTTTGAATCAAGATAAATTGAATAATCCGACACCCCGGCCTTGCGGAGTTCAGCCTTTAATTCCGGCCAGATTTCGTCGTGCCGTTTTTTGTACTCTTTTTCACAGCCCGGTTTCAGCCTCATGGCAAATGCGTTTCGTTTCATGCATACATCATAAGGCCACTCTCATAAACAGGGCAAGACATGGATAACGTTTTTGTGCTATTATTGCCCGATAGGTGCGGGTATCTGAAAAGTATCGGCCCTATACTTTTTACGGAAAGGGGAGATGCGCTGAACCATGTATGAGCTGAAATCAAAAAAATACTGGGCTGATCCCTATCTGCCCATCCAGTTTGAATACCGGGACCCGGAGCCTGCTTTTCCCCTCCATGCCCACGATTTTCATGAGATAGCCTTTATTTTTTCCGGGAAGGGGACCCACCTTACAATTGACGAGGTTTATGAGGTTCAAAGTGGTGATGTATTAAGTATTAAGCCCGGCCAGGTTCACGGTTATAAAAATATCAGGGCTCTCATTTTAATGAACATTCTGGTGAAGCCATCCTTTTTTATGGAAGATTATTTCGATATCCAATCCCTTCCCGGCTATCAGGCTTTGTTTGGGGAGGAGTCACAGGACAAATCCGAAAAAGATCCCATCACCCATTTCAAAATGGATTTTGACACCTTTCTTAAAGCCAAAACATTGATTGAATCCGCCTATCGTGAAATGAACGAACAGCCGACGGGATACCGGGTAAGCGCCGCAAGCCAGGTGCTGCATTTTCTTATTCTGTTGTTGCGTAACTATGGGGAAAAGAACAGCGGCAAAATCAGTTTCGGCGCGGATGCAGCAAAACTATTTGATTATGTAAAAGAAAATTACCGGCAGTCCCTCTGCATGGAAGATCTGATCAAAGTCTCCGGTATGTCCGCAAGTCATATTCTCCGTGTTTTTAAGCATCACATCGGCTATTCCCCCTTTGTGTATATCAACCGCCTCCGTGTCTTAAAGGCCAGGGATTATCTCATCCAAACCACGAAACCCATAACCGACATCGCCCTGGATTTGGGATATAACGACAGCAATTATTTCAGCCGGTGTTTCAAAAAATATTCAGGATTCTCCCCACGGGAGTACCGTGATAATACGTTAAAAGAAACTTTAAGGGATATTTCATGAGCTATTATTTGGCCATTGATATTGGCGCATCAGGCGGACGGCATATTCTGGGGCATCTTGAGGCAGGGAAACCGGTACTGGAAGAGGTATACCGTTTCACCAACGGCCCGGTGCAAAAAAACAATGCCCTTGTTTGGGACACGGAGCGGCTTTACGGCGAAATCGTGAAGGGTATAAAAAAATGCGGGGAACTCCGCAAGATACCCGTTTCCATCGGCATTGACACCTGGGGGGTCGATTATGTGTTGATCGACAGGGAAGGCAACAGTATTACTCCCGTATATGCGTACCGGGATAAACGGACTGAACCTTTTATCAATACCGCCATTCCCTTTGAGGAGCTCTACAAAGTCACCGGCATCGCCCGGCAGCCCTTTAATACCATTTATCAGCTCCTTGCAGATAAGGCTGCGGGCCGCCTGGACAAGGCCGCCCACCTGCTCATGCTTCCCGAATATTTTTCTTACCGCCTTTGCGGAAACCTTACCGGTAAACAGATAAGCGAATACACCGAGGCCTCCACCACGGGCCTCATAGACGCACACAAACGTGATTGGGCCTATAGTATCATTGAAGAGCTGGGCCTGCCTGCACATCTTTTCAAGCCGGTGCAAGAACCGCCCTACCCCGCCGGTGAATTGAGCAAGACCTTACAGGCGGAACTTGGATTTAACGCCCAGGTTTTAATGATCGCAAGCCACGACACCGCTTCGGCGGTCGCTGCGGCAGAAGGGGCGGAGCTGTATATCAGTTCCGGGACCTGGAGCCTTTTGGGAATTCAGTCCGGGCCGATTCTTACGGAAGCCGCCCGTAATTCAGACTACACCAATGAAGGGGCGTTGAAGGGTAAGGTCTTGCTCAATTCACCGGCGGGGTAGGGCGGTTCTTGCACCGGCTTGAAAAGATGTGCAGGCAGGCCCAGCTCTTCAATGATACTATAGGCCCAATCACGTTTGTGTGCGTCTATGAGGCCCGTGGTGGAGGCCTCGGTGTATTCGCTTATCTGTTTACCGGTAAGGTTTCCGCAAAGGCGGTAAGAAAAATATTCGGGAAGCATGAGCAGGTGGGCGGCCTTGTCCAGGCGGCCCGCAGCCTTATCTGCAAGGAGCTGATAAATGGTATTAAAGGGCTGCCGGGCGATGCCGGTGACTTTGTAGAGCTCCTCAAAGGGAATGGCGGTATTGATAAAAGGTTCAGTCCGTTTATCCCGGTACGCATATACGGGAGTAATACTGTTGCCTTCCCTGTCGATCAACACATAATCGACCCCCCAGGTGTCAATGCCGATGGAAACGGGTATCTTGCGGAGTTCCCCGCATTTTTTTATACCCTTCACGATTTCGCCGTAAAGCCGCTCCGTGTCCCAAACAAGGGCATTGTTTTTTTGCACCGGGCCGTTGGTGAAACGGTATACCTCTTCCAGTACCGGTTTCCCTGCCTCAAGATGCCCCAGAATATGCCGTCCGCCTGATGCGCCAATATCAATGGCCAAATAATAGCTCATGAAATATCCCTTAAAGTTTCTTTTAACGTATTATCACGGTACTCCCGTGGGGAGAATCCTGAATATTTTTTGAAACACCGGCTGAAATAATTGCTGTCGTTATATCCCAAATCCAGGGCGATGTCGGTTATGGGTTTCGTGGTTTGGATGAGATAATCCCTGGCCTTTAAGACACGGAGGCGGTTGATATACACAAAGGGGGAATAGCCGATGTGATGCTTAAAAACACGGAGAATATGACTTGCGGACATACCGGAGACTTTGATCAGATCTTCCATGCAGAGGGACTGCCGGTAATTTTCTTTTACATAATCAAATAGTTTTGCTGCATCCGCGCCGAAACTGATTTTGCCGCTGTTCTTTTCCCCATAGTTACGCAACAACAGAATAAGAAAATGCAGCACCTGGCTTGCGGCGCTTACCCGGTATCCCGTCGGCTGTTCGTTCATTTCACGATAGGCGGATTCAATCAATGTTTTGGCTTTAAGAAAGGTGTCAAAATCCATTTTGAAATGGGTGATGGGATCTTTTTCGGATTTGTCCTGTGACTCCTCCCCAAACAAAGCCTGATAGCCGGGAAGGGATTGGATATCGAAATAATCTTCCATAAAAAAGGATGGCTTCACCAGAATGTTCATTAAAATGAGAGCCCTGATATTTTTATAACCGTGAACCTGGCCGGGCTTAATACTTAATACATCACCACTTTGAACCTCATAAACCTCGTCAATTGTAAGGTGGGTCCCCTTCCCGGAAAAAATAAAGGCTATCTCATGAAAATCGTGGGCATGGAGGGGAAAAGCAGGCTCCGGGTCCCGGTATTCAAACTGGATGGGCAGATAGGGATCAGCCCAGTATTTTTTTGATTTCAGCTCATACATGGTTCAGCGCATCTCCCCTTTCCGTAAAAAGTATAGGGCCGATACTTTTCAGATACCCGCACCTATCGGGCAATAATAGCACAAAAACGTTATCCATGTCTTGCCCTGTTTATGAGAGTGGCCTTATGATGTATGCATGAAACGAAACGCATTTGCCATGAGGCTGAAACCGGGCTGTGAAAAAGAGTACAAAAAACGGCACGACGAAATCTGGCCGGAATTAAAGGCTGAACTCCGCAAGGCCGGGGTGTCGGATTATTCAATTTATCTTGATTCAAAAACCAATACCCTCTTTGCGGTACAGTGTCTTGCGGACGACGCAAGCGATGGTGAGCTGCCGGAGCAGGACATTGTCAAAAAATGGTGGGCGATGATGAAGGATATTATGGACACCAATCCCGATAACTCCCCGGTAAGCGATACCTTGGAAGAAATGTTCCACATGGATTGAAACAGATCATTGCTTATCCTTTGAAAAGATGGTGTTTTTGTGCTAATTATGCCGTTTGTGTGATGGTCTGCTTTCCCAAACCGTTGGATAATGTGATAATATTTTTTTTGATATCAGGAGGAACTATGAAAAGAAGCGCTTTGTTATTGATGGCCTTGTTGGCAGTGGCTTTGGTTTTTACCGGCTGCAAAAAGAAGGCAGATGAGACTGCGGGGGGGGGGGGCGGTAATTACCTTCGCCTGGCATGGTGGGGCAATACGGTCCGGGATGAGCGGACCAATGCGGTGGCCAAGCTTTTTGAATCCAAGAACCCCGGCGTTACGGTGGAAACCGAGGCCACCGCCTGGGATGGGTACTGGTCCAAGCTGAATACCCAGGCTGCCTCCGGGAGTCTTCCCGATATCATGCAGCAGGATTACGCCTATATCAACCAGTGGTTTAACCGGGACCTCCTTGAGGATTTGACCCCTTACAGCCAGAAAGGGACCATCGACCTTTCCAAATGGGCGGACAGCGCCGTGGCCGCCGGGAAGATCAACGGTAAACTCATCGCCCTGAACCTGGGAACCAATTCCTGGGGCATGGGGATAGATCCGGCGGTGGTGCAGCAGGCCGGCGTTACCATTGACGACATCAACTGGACCTGGGAGGACTTTGAAAAGATCGCCCTTACCATTTACCAGAAGACGGGGGTTCAGACACAGCCCTTCAGCGCCCACAAGCAACTGGTGGAACACCGGGTCAGGGAGCGGGGCGGCTCCTATTATGCCGCTGACGGCAAAGGCGTTGGCTGGACCAATTTAGCCGCCGAAGTAAAGGAACTGCTTGATATCAATCTGCGGCTCAAGGCGGCGGGGGCGCTCTTCGATCCTGAGGAAGCCTTCCTCACCGTAACCATGGAAGAGGAACCCTTCAGCCGGGGCAAAACCTGGAACTCCTATTACTGGAGCAACCAGCATGTCGGGCATATCAATGCGGCCAAACGTCCCATTGAGTACATCATCAACCCCAGTGTCGGCCCAAGCCGGACTCAATTCGGCGCCTACCTCAAGCCTTCCCAGTTTGTCTCCATGCTTTCCAATTCCAAGGACAAGGAACTGGCCGCCAGGTTCATAAACTTCTTTATCAATGATCTGGAAGCCAACAGCGTACTCCTGGCGGAACGGGGTGTCCCGGTTCCCACTGATGTGCGGGATCATCTGGCCCCCAAGGTCGATGTCAACATGAAGTACCTCTTTGATTACATCGGCAAGATCACCCCCTATACCAGCCCCATCGATCCCCCGGACCCGGCCAGGGCCGGCGAGACCGAGGATGCCTTCAAGGAGATATTCCTCCAGACCCTGACCGGTCAGATTTCCTCCCAGGCCGCTACGGAAAGGATGATCCAGCGGGGTAAAGAGATTTTGGGAAGTTAAGCTGAAAGTATAAGCGATACGGATATGCCTTCCCCCGGCAACGGGGGAAGGTTTGTTTACCTGTATTAAAGGAGCCAAGCGTCCATGAAAGGTTTTTATTCCGCCAAAAGGCAGCTGAAGGAAGATATTGCCGGTTATCTGTTTATCAGCCCCTGGCTTATAGGTTTTTTTGCCTTCTCTGTTATTCCCATTGTTTTTTCTTTATACTTTTCCTTTACCGATTATGACATTCTGGGTTCCCCGGTTTTTTCCGGGTTGACCAATTTTAAAAAAATGGTCAAGGACGCCCTGTTCTGGAAATCCCTCCGGGTTACTTTTCAGTACGCCTTTGTTTCCGTGCCCGCCCGGCTGATCTTTGCCTTTTTAGTGGCGGCCCTTTTTAAGCGGGCCTCCCGGATGATCCGGGTTTATCAGGCCGCTTTTTATCTCCCTTCTTTGGTTGGCGGCAGTATTGCTGTGGCGGTTATGTGGCGGCGCATGTTCCTTTCAGACGGGGTGGTAAATACCTTTCTCCAATCCATCGGCATTAACAGTACCATCAGCTGGATAGCCCGGACCAATACGGCCCTCTGGATACTTATTATCCTTGCAATCTGGCAGTTCGGCTCCTCCATGCTGATATTCCTCGCGGGGCTGCGGCAGATACCCAAGACTTATTACGAAGCCGCTTCCATTGACGGCGCGGGGTCCGTAAATCAATTTTTCAATATCACCCTGCCCCAGATGACTCCCATCATTTTCTTTAATCTGATTATGCAGTTAATAAACGGCTTCACCGTTTTTACCCAGGCCTTCATTATTTCAGGCGGCAAGGGGGATCCCCAATACAGTACTTTGGCGTATGCCCTGTACCTGTATTTACGGGCCTTTACCTATTATGACATGGGTTACAGTTCCGCCATGGCATGGGTGCTGGTTTTGATTATCGCGGTCTTTACCGGGATTATCTTTAAGACTTCGGACCGCTGGGTCTACTACGAGAGTTGAGGGGATGAATATGACAAAGAAACAGAAGCATTTTTTGAAGAATCTCCGAAGCGATATCATATTCCACGGGGTAGTGCTGTTTATCGGGGTTTTTATGCTCTATCCCCTGCTCTGGATGATGTTTGGGGCCTTTAAACCGACAGCGGAGATATTTGGCACTATTTCCCTTATCCCTAAAGAACCCACCCTGCAAAATTTTGTCCGGGGCTGGGCTTTTAATAATTCCACTACCTTTACTACGTTTTATAAAAATTCATTTATCGTTACCGGGCTTTCGACACTGGGGGCGGTGCTGGCATCTTCCCTGGTGGCTTACGGTTTTTCCCGCATCCGTTTCCGGGGAAACAAATTCTGGTACGGCTGTATGTTCCTTACCCTCATGCTGCCCTATCAGGTAGTTATGGTTCCCCAGTTTATCATCTTTTATAAATTGAACTGGGTGAATACTTTTTTGCCCCTCATCGTGCCCCATTGGGGAGGCCAGGCTTTTTTCATTTTCCTGATGGTCCAGTTTATCCGGGGCATTCCCGCCGAGCTTGACCAGTCCGCCATGATCGACGGCTGTAATAAATTTTCCATCTATACCCGGATCATCTTCCCCCTGATTAAGCCCGCCCTGATTACTTCTACCATTTTCAGTTTCTATTGGCGCTGGGAAGATTTTTTGGGTCCCCTGCTTTACCTCAACCGTCCCCGCAATTTTACTGTTTCCCTTGCCCTCAGGATGTTTTCCGATCCCCAGTCCGCCACCGACTGGGGGGCCATCTTCGCCATGGGTTCCCTTTCCCTGCTGCCCTCCCTGATTATTTTCCTGGTGTTTCAGAAATACATAGTGGAAGGAATTGCGACCTCAGGACTGAAAGTTTAAGTTGATGGAAGGGTATTTTGAAGTGCATCGCGCTATCGCCGGTTTTACCGGAGGCAGGATTGAAACCGCACTGGAGGTAATTGCAAACCGGTATATCGCCGCGAATCCCCGCTACGATTATACGGGCCGTCCTTTTACCACCTGCGGAATCATCCGGAACAAAAATTACCGTTACGAAGCGGATTTTGAAAATGTTTTTCCGGATAGCCCTGACGGTTCTTATGTTTATGTCTGGGGAAAATACCGGGCCGAAGATGAGGGCAGTCTCAAGTTTCTGTTGATTCCCCATGGTCCTGTAAAAATCTGGATGAACGCTGAAATGATCTACGCCACCGGTGTTGAAGCGGAACGGTATACTGACGCAAGCGTCAATATCAACCTGCGCTTCCACAAGGGCTGGAATCATCTTGTTTTGCGCTTTACCCGTACCAAAGCGGGCTTTGGAGGTGAGTTCGGCACCTGGCTCGGCAAGCTGGACTATTATTTTTTTCGGGGCATAACGCATCAGGGACTCCCCGAAATGGAAGGCTTTGATTATACCGCCCCCATGTCCACGGCGCTGGCAAATCCCACCCCCGAATCTTTGACGCCCCTTTGTCTTCCTCTGCCGCAATGGTCTGCGGAACAAAAGGCCGCAGGTTGTTTTGGCCGCATCTTTGGTAATTCTGCTGCCCACAGTAATGCTGCGGTTCCCGTAAGCAGCCGGGCCATTGCCCGTACTGTTATCTATGCCCCGGTCCGCGCCGAATATAGTTTTTCCCTCAGCCACACCGGGAACTGTTCCGTTTGGGTTGGAACCGCTCAGATTCTTACCGCCGCCGGGGCGGGTAGTATTACTGCGGAATGTACCCTGGAAGCGGGGGTTAATCAGATCGCCGTAATTTCCGAATGTACTGCGGGCGGTTCTGTGGGGAATACCCCCTGGGATTTTTCATTAAAGGCAGAGGTTGCGCAAGGGGAACGGATTGCGGCGCCGGAACTTCCTCCG
Organism: Spirochaetia bacterium; assembly: GCA_025997555.1. Taxonomy (GTDB): domain Bacteria; phylum Spirochaetota; class Spirochaetia; order Treponematales; family Breznakiellaceae; genus BNUT01. Next base: position 167 of record BNUT01000069.1, on the reverse strand, counting down.
GTCCGTTTCATTAATCCATTTTTCCCGGAAGAAATGCAAGCGCAGGAATTTTCCTGGGTCTATGCGGGTCCATTTAAGAACACCGCCGATGCAGAATTACTGCGCTTTGATCGGGAATTGCCTGTAGGCGCTGAGGGGGAAAAGACCTTCTGGCGTCTTGATATGAG
>BNUT01000068.1 GCA_025997555.1 Spirochaetia bacterium | reverse complement strand
ATCATACCCTTGGGTTTGTTCCGGATATTGCCGCCATTGCGGAACTGGGACTCCCGGTCATTGATGACCGGTCCCAAAGTTACGGTTTCTTCCTCGGCGGCGATACGGCGGAAGGAAAGGAAGGGGAAACAAGTTTTCTCCAAATGAATGACACGGGCCTTCCCGGGGAAACCCTGGAGCAGGAGATGTCAGAAGCCCTGCAAGGCCGCAAATTAAACGCCGTCAGTATGGATTGTACCTGCGGCAGGGAAAAGGGCAGCACCGGTCACATGGGCTCAGGCGATAATATGGTCCTGAAAGAGCGTCTCCTCGCCGCAGGTCTTGGGGATGAAAAAACTCAGGTTTTTTCCAACCATTTTTCACACAATGGGCATGGAAGCCATCAGGAACTCTGCGATACCCTTGGCCGCAACGGTATAGTTCCCGCTTACGACGGCATGATTCTCAAAATATGAAGCAGCGTCAGTAACGAAGAAACAAAAAAAGCCTGGCAATGACCTACTTTCCCACCCCTCAGGGGGGCAGTATCATCGGCGTAAGAGGGCTTGACTTCCGTGTTCGGAATGGGAACGGGTATAACACCTCCACCATAATCACCAGGCAATTAATTACATTGCTAAAAGCAGAAACCCAAGTGAATTTCTCAGGCTTCTGCAAGGGACACGGGTGTATGAGCGAAACTTCGTTTCACTTAATGAGAAACCTGTAAGGTTTCTCAAAGCGGAAACCCTGCGGGTTTCTCGCAGAACAATAATATGGTCAAGCCTCACGGTAGATTAGTATTGGTCGGCTGAACACCTTACGATGCGTAGACCTCCAACCTATCAACCAGGTAGTCTTCCTGGTACCTTCAGGGGGGTTAAACCCCCGGGGAAAGTTAATCTTGAGGCGGGCTTCCCACTTAGATGCCTTCAGCGGTTATCCCTTCCGAACGTAGCTACCCGGCACGTGCCCTTGGCAGGACAACCGGTACACCAGAGGTTCGTCCATTTCGGTCCTCTCGTACTAAAAACAGCTCCTCTCAACTTTCCAACGCCCATGGCAGATAGGGACCGAACTGTCTCGCGACGTTCTGAACCCAGCTCACGTACCGCTTTAATTGGCGAACAGCCAAACCCTTGGGACCTGCTTCAGCCCCAGGATGCGATGAGCCGACATCGAGGTGCCAAACCTTCCCGTCGATGTGAACTCTTGGGGAAGATCAGCCTGTTATCCCCGGAGTACCTTTTATCCGTTAAGTGACGGCGCTTCCACTCGCTACCGCCAGATCACTAAGACCTACTTTCGTACCTGCTCGACCTGTCAGTCTCGCAGTCAAGCCTCCTTGTGCCTTTACACTCATACGCTGATTTCCAACCAGCGCGAGGAGACCTTCGCGCACCTCCGTTACTCTTTGGGAGGCGACCGCCCCAGTCAAACTGCCCGCCTATCACTGTCCCCATACCAGCTTCATGGTACAGGTTAGAAACCTAATCCAACAAGGGTGGTATTTCACCGGCGGCTCCACACAAGCTAACGCCCATGCTTCATAGCCTCCCACCTATCCTACACATGCCGCATCAAGTCCCCATGATAAGTTACAGTGAAGGTTCACGGGGTCTTTCCGTCTAACCACGGGTAACCGGCATCTTTACCGGTACTTAAATTTCACCGAGTCTCGCGTTGAGACAGCTCCCAGATCGTTACACCTTTCGTGCGGGTCGGAACTTACCCGACAAGGAATTTCGCTACCTTAGGACCGTTATAGTTACGGCCGCCGTTTACCGGGGCTTCAGTTCACAGCTTCATCTTGCGATTAACCGCTCCCCTTAACCTTCCGGCACCGGGCAGGTGTCAGCCCCTATACGTCTCATTGCTGATTCGCAGAGGCCTGTGTTTTTGGTAAACAGTCGCCTGGGACTGCTTTGTGCCACCACCAGATACCTATTGCTAAACACCCAGTGGTCATACTTCTCCCGAAGTTACGTATGCATGTTGCCGAGTTCCTTAACGCGAGTTCTCTCGAGCGCCTTAGATTGCTCATCCCGCCTACCTGTGTCGGTTTACGGTACGGTCTTCCTCAGCCTGACTTTAGGGATTATTTCTTGGCACCCTGATTACACCCGCTTCGCTTCGCCGTAGCTCCACTCGCTGTCACACCTCATCTAGGATAGCGGATTTGCCTGCCACCCCAATAACTCGATGCTTCGACCGGGACAACCGTCGCCCGGCCGGGTTTCACCTCATGCGTCATCCCATAAAAACTAAGAAAGGTACGGGATTCTGAACCCGTTTCCCATCGGCTACGACTTTCGTCCTCGCCTTAGGGGCCGACTTACCCTGGGCAGATGACCTTTACCCAGGAATCCTTAGGCTTTCGGCGGACGGGGATCTCACCCGTCTTTTCGTATACTTATACCTGCATTCTCTCTTCCATCCCCTCCAGCACACTTTACAGTACACCTTCATCGGTCCATGGAATGCTCCCCTACCAACCTACTATTGCTAGTAGATTCCGTAGCTTCGGTATACCGCTTAGCCCCGTTACATTATCTGCGCATCATGACTCGACCAGTGAGCTATTACGCACTCTTTTAAGGAATGGCTGCTTCTAAGCCAACCTCCTGGCTGTCCTCGCCATCACACATCATTTCACACTGAGCGGTATTTTGGGACCTTAGCTGACGGTCTGGGCTGTTTCCCTCTCGACTACGAACCTTGTCGCCCGCAGTCTCACTCCCATCCGTTGAGTAATGACATTCGGAGTTTGATTGGGTTTGGTAGGCGGTGAAGCCCCCTAGTCCATCCAGTGCTCTACCTTCATTACTTTTGGATGAGGCTGTCCCTCAAGGCATTTCGGGGAGAGCCAGCTATTTCCAAGCTTGTTTAGTCTTTCGCTCCGAGTCACATGTCATCCCTGCCTTTTTTAACAGACTAGGGTTCGGCCCTCCACTCCGTTTTACCGGAGCTTCAGCCTGCACATAACTAGATCGCTTGGCTTCGGGTCTACGACAACGAACTCACTCGCCCTATTCAGACTCGGTTTCCCTCCGGCTCCGGAACTTCCATTCCTTAACCTCGCTCGCTATCGTAACTCGCAGGCTCATTCTACAAAAGGCACGCTATCACCCTATTACTAGGGCTCTAACCTGTTGTGGGTTTACGGTTTCAGGTTCTCTTTCACTCCCCTCACCGGGGTTCTTTTCGCCTTTCCCTCACGGTACTGCTCCGCTATCGGTCGTATCAAGTATTTAGCCTTGGATCGTGGTCGACCCGGTTTCCGACAGGGTTTCTCGTGCCCCGCCGTACTCAGGTACCGTCTCACAGAGTCTCCACCATTTCGCTTACGGGGGTTTCACCCTCTCTGCCCGGCTTTCCCAAAACCGTTCCGCTACGCTGAAGTTTTCTCACTCTGCGGGTTGCCCCCAGACGGCCCTACAACCCCGCCATTGCTGACGGTTTGGGCTCCTCCGATTTCGCTCGCCGCTACTTTCGGAATCACTATTGTTTTCTGTTCCCAGGGTACTTAGATGGTTCAGTTCCCCCAGTATCGCTTCCGCCGCCTATGTATTCAGCAGCCGGATGACGGGATCACTCCCGCCGGGTTACCCCATTCGGCTATCCCGGGATCACAGGATGTGTGCTCCTCCCCCGGACTTTTCGCAGCTTGCCACGGCCTTCTTCGCCTTAATACGCCAAGGCATCCACCATAAACCCTTCTCTCGCTTGACCATATTATTGTTCTCGCAAGTACCTACTCTCAGACTCTCGTCCAAAACAGATACTTGCCTTGCAGTTCTGCACCAGCAAAACTGCTTAATTAAAAACTCGCCAGAGTTTTTAATCATACACCCTTCCCTGTTGTTGTCAAAAAACGCTTATGATTACATTCCTGTAATCATGAATGGGCCAGGATAGAGTTGAACTATCGACCCCTGCCTTATCAGAGCAGTGCTCTAACCAACTGAGCTACTAGCCCGAAGAAAAAAAGGGAGAGGGAGAAGGGGTGAAACGCTTGCGCGTTTCACCTTGGAGTTTGCTTACGCAAACTCCGGGAAAGATTCTAAAAGAAAGGTTGCGTTCCACTTAACGTGAACCGCTTCGGAACTTACTTTCGTAAACTCCATGCGGGACTCCCTTGCGGAAATCCCGTTGGTAAGGCCCGTAGGCCCCATCAGTCAGGGCTCCCCAACTGACTTTCTTCGCAATAGCCCTTTCAGGCTACCGCTGTTTGTTTACAACAATCCTTACAGACTGTCGCCGGAGTTTCCGCCAGGAAACTCCAAGAGAAAAACCTACTGGTTTTTCTCACCTTTCACTGTGAAAGGAGGTGATCCAGCCGCACTTTCCAGTACGGCTACCTTGTTACGACTTCACCCTCCTCACTAAACGTACCTTCGACAGCGCGCTCCTTGCGGTTACGCTACCGGCTTCGGGTACCTCCAACTCGGATGGTGTGACGGGCGGTGTGTACAAGGCCCGGGAACGTATTCACCGCGCCATGCTGATGCGCGATTACTAGCGATTCCAACTTCATGAAGTCGAGTTTCAGACTTCAATCCGAACTACGGAAGGCTTTTGGTGCTTCGCTCTTGCCTCGCGGCTTCGCGTCACTTTGTACCCCCCATTGTAGCACGTGTGTAGCCCTGGACATAAGGGCCATGATGACTTGACGTCATCCCCACCTTCCTCCGGTTTGTCACCGGCAGTTCCGCCAGAGTCCTCAGCGTTACCTGTTAGTAACTGGCAGTAGGGGTTGCGCTCGTTGCGGGACTTAACCCAACACCTCACGGCACGAGCTGACGACAGCCATGCAGCACCTGTGAAAAGACGTATTGCTACGCTGGTACATCTCTGCACCATTCCTCTCCATGTCAAACCCAGGTAAGGTTCCTCGCGTATCATCGAATTAAACCACATGCTCCACCGCTTGTGCGGGCCCCCGTCAATTCCTTTGAGTTTCACCCTTGCGGGCATACTCCCCAGGCGGTGCACTTATCACGTTCGCTTCGGCACTGAGACGCTCGCCCCAACACCTAGTGCACATCGTTTATAGTGCGGACTACCAGGGTATCTAATCCTGTTTGCTCCCCGCACTTTCGTGCCTCAGCGTCAGTCATTGGCTAGTAGTTCGCCTTCGCCACCGGTGTTCTTCCGCATATCTACAGATTTCACCCCTACACGCGGAATTCCAACTACCCCTCCATGACTCTAGTTATACAGTTTCCATGGCAGTCCGGGAGTTAAGCTCCCGCCTTTCACCACAGACTTACATAACCGCCTACGCACCCTTTACGCCCAATAATTCCGAACAACGCTCGCCCCTTACGTGTTACCGCGGCTGCTGGCACGTAATTAGCCGGGGCTTATTCGCCACCTAACGTCATCACGGGGGCATTCCCTCCCCCGCTTATTCTTCAGTGACAAAAGGACTTTACAACCTCACGGCCTTCGTCATCCACGCGGCGTCGCTCCGTCAGACTTTCGTCCATTGCGGAATATTCTTAGCTGCTGCCTCCCGTAGGAGTCTGGGCCGTATCTCAGTCCCAGTGTGGCCGTTCACCCTCTCAGGCCGGCTACCCATCTTCGCCTTGGTAAGCTCTTACCTCTCCAACTAGCTAATGGGACGCGGGCCCATCCTCAGGCGGGGCCGAAGCCCCTTTCTTTGCAAAACCACAGTCTCGCAACCACATCCGGTATTACCCGCTATTTCTAACGGCTATCCCCAACCTATGGGTAGGTCACCCACGCGTTACTCACCAGTCCGCCGCTCTAGGATGCATTGCTGCACCTTGCCGCCCGACTTGCATGCTTAAGACGCGCCGCCAGCGTTCGTTCTGAGCCAGGATCAAACTCTCCATGATATGTTTTCTATCTGCCCGAAGGCAGGTAGATTATCCATGTTGAGCGACAAACCCACTCCCCGCCCCGGAACATTGACCTAAGCCAATCATCCCAAGACGAAGCGCAGCTTCGTCATCCTTCCTCTTAAATACGCTTGCGTATCTTTCCTCTTTCCTTAACTCTGCCACACTACGCCCGGCTGCATTAGCTTAAACCAATGCCACCAAGACGAAGCGCAGCTTCGTCCCTTCTCCCCTTCCCTATATTGCCAAAAATCTCTGAAATTTCAGCAAGGCCGAAATTTCTCCACACCCCGTTAGAGGCGATAGATGCTAATATATAATAATCAGATTGAAATAGTCAATAGACATTCATCAATTTTTTGATTATTTCTGGTAAATTTTCAAACTCCCGTGCCTGACTTCCGGTACACGGAAAGATAATCGGCAAAAGATACTAAAGAAATAATAACTGAAATCAAAAAAATGATCAAGGCGGTCCTTTGCAGGACAAAAAACACCGGTTCATCGAACCCAAGCCGCTGGGCGCTGACCGCAAGAAGGGCGACAGCGCCGGCGGCAATATAGGTTACGGTCTTTATTTTTCCCCCCATCCGGGCGCCCATTGCGATGCCTTTTTTCAGCATCAAATTCCGGATAAAGAGAATGCTAAACTCCCGGTACAGTATCACCAAAAACAGGGCCGCCGGGAAAATTCCATCAATCACGAAGACAAGAAAATAGGTGATCTGCACCAGAGTATCCGCAAAGGGGTCGAATAGTTTGCCGAAATCACTGACTTCCTTACGGCTGCGGGCCACCTTGCCGTCAATCATATCGCTTATTTCGGAAACGATAAAAAGCGCCCAGAGCACCGGTACGGTCCATTGGGCGCCATCGACAAACAAGGCGGGAAAAAACACCGGCAGAAGGTACACTACAAAGAAGAAAGGAGCCAAAACCAGGCGCGAAGCCGTAATTTTATCCGCTAAGGTCATGGATTCAGTATGGGTTGCGGGGGAGGAATGGTCAAGGGGAGGGACAGAACTTGAGGAGAGACGGCTATGGTGGGGACAGAGCTCATTTCAAAACCCATAGAGCTCCGTATATTTTGCTTCTATATAATCCAGGAAGGGATGTACCGAAAGCTTTTCGCCGGTGATCTTCTGGAGCAAGTCCGCGGGAGAAAGCCGGTGACCCCAGCGATAGACGTTTTCCCCAAGCCAGATGCGAATTTCATCAAATTTTCCCTGGGTTATGGCGTTTTCAAAGTCTGGCAAATCCGTGCGAAGTTTTTTGGCTACTTGCAGACCGTAGAGGTTCCCCAGGGCATAGCTGGGGAAGTATCCAAAGGACCCCATGGACCAGTGAACGTCCTGAAGTACCCCGTCGGCATCGGTTTCGCTTGCAAGGCCGAGGTACTCACGGGAATACTCCCGCCATACCGCAGGGAGCTTTTCCGGCTCCAGTTCGCCTGAGATGAGCTGTTTTTCCAACTCAAACCGGAGGATGATATGCAGGGCATAGCTGACTTCATCGGCGTCAACCCGGATAAGGCCGGGCTGCACCTGATTTACCGCCCGGTAAAAGGCATCGGGGCTTATGCGGCCAAGCTGTTCGGGGAAATAATCCTGTAAAACGGGGAAAAGGCCCTGCCAGAAGGGGCGGCTGCGGCCGATCACATTCTCCCAAAAACGGGACTGAGACTCATGGAAGGCCATGGAGGCCCCATCGGCAAGGCAGGTGCCCCGCAGTTCCGGGGGGAAGCCCATTTCGTAAAAAGCGTGCCCCGATTCGTGGATGACGGAGAAAATGCCGGAAAGGATGTTGCGCGGAAAATACCGGGTGGTGATGCGGACATCATCGGAACCCAAGGAGGTGGTAAAGGGATGGGCGCTGACATCCAGTCGGCCCCGGTTCCGGTCAAACCCAAGGTAGTCCATGAGCCGCTGGTTAAAACGGGCCTGCTGTGCGGTGTCGTATTCCTGGTTCAGGAAACCGGTGTCAGGCGGGGGACAGAGCTTGATTTTTTTTAAAAGAGAAACCAGCCGGTCCCGAAGGGGGCCGAAAACGGCGCTGATGTCGGCGGCGGACATCCCCGGCTCATAGATGTCCAGGAGGCCGTCGTAGAGGGTTTGGTTTTTTTGAGCTCTGTCCCCGTTATTACCGAAGCCCCAGTACGCGGATTTTCGCCGGGCAAAATCGATCATGGATTTGAGATGGGGCAGAAAGGCGGCAAAGTCGTTGTTCCGGCGGGCCTGCGCCCAGGCGGCCTGGGAAAGCCCCTCAGCACGGGCGGCAGCGGTAACGAAATCCGGGGGAAGTTTGACTGCCCGGTCATAATTACGGCGCAGCGCATTGAGGAAGTCCCGTTTCAGGGAAGGGAGTTTCTCATCTCCATAGGGATTATCAGAGCTGGAACCCAGTTCCGTGAGGAGCCGCCCGGTTTCCGCAGAAGTAAGCCGCTCATGGGCGATGCCCTGCAGCAGGGCCAACTGCTCGGAGCGGTCCTCAACGCCCTTGGGAGGAAGATTCGTCTCCTGATCCCACTGTAATACCGCCGAGGCTTTTTCCAGATGGCGGTACTCCCGGTCTATGCGGTGCAGTTTTTCCAATAATTCAACGGATTCCATGGGCGCTCCTGATACTTATGATACTTAGTGCATAATAGCATATTCCTGGACTATCTGAACCTCGGTCTGGACCGTTACGGAACCGGCAACTTCCCTGGCGGCGGTAAGGGCCGCTTCTATCAACGACTGGGAATTGGCCACGCCGTAAAGGGTTGCCATATTGTTTGAGACAGAGGCCTCAAGGAAATGGATGGGGATTTCCTTTTCGTAAATGATATGGTGCTTAATCTGCTGGGCAAGGGTCAGTTCCTTGATCCGGGCCATGTTCTGGGCATCGGTATCGGCGGTGACCGTATGTTCCAGATAGTTTTTGGCGATATCCGCAGAGGCTGCCGGGGGCAGATAGCCGGTATTGATGGAAAGATGATAATTCCCCGGGTCCTGCCATTCCACATCAAAGAAATAATGATGGAAGCCCTTCCGATCATGATCGCTCTGCTCGATAATCTGCCGGGCCCGCTTATCATCGCAGTGGAAGTAGCTTTTTACCCGCTCGGCGCGGATATCGTAGGGGGCAACCAGGAAAATCGATATAACCCCCGGTACATTGCGGAAAACCACGCCGGCCCCCCGGCCGATAAACACGCAGCCCCCTTCCGCAGCTTCGGTATAGATGGCGGTTTTCAGATAATGCAGGTAGTCATCCCGATCCTGGGAAAGGGACGCCCAGAACGAAGGTTTCCGCTCATCGTACTTTTCAAATTTACGGCCCATAACTCCGTACGATTTTATCCGGTCCTCCAGAACCTGTTTGTCCACAAAGCGGTAATTCAACAGTCTTGCCAATTCGTGGGCCGTCTCGTCCCCAAGGGCCGCCAGTTCACGGGAAATGGTAATGATCGCCATAGGATACCTCCAATACTTTTAACTCCCTAAAGTATAAGGCCGGAGCTTGGAATTGTCAAAAACTGGGGGACAGAGCTTGAAAAAAATTGTTGAGGGACAGAGCTGTTTACGAAAAGCGGATAAGGGGATATTTTTATACCCATGGGAAATAATCACTTAATATGGAAAGAAGAGGGAAGCCGGGAACTGTTCAAATGCCGGATTTTCTCAATTCGGGAAAGTTCCTGCCGATCTCCTGATAATGAACTACGGCCCTACACGGTGATAGACGCCGCCGATTGGGCCATCATCATACCGGTCATCGAAACGGAACGGGGCCGGGAATTCGTCATGGTCAGGCAATGGCGGCACGGGTCAAAGGAACTGAGCCTGGAGTTCCCCGGCGGGGTTTTTGAGCCCGGTGAAGATGCGGAAGCGGCGGCGGGCAGGGAATTGCTGGAGGAAACCGCTTACAAAGCGGGGAAAATTCAAAAAATCGGAGAATTCAGCCCGAACCCCGCGATCATGTCCAACCGGGTCCATTTCTTCCTTGCAGAGGATCTACAGGATACCGGCGCGCAGGACCTGGATGAGGATGAGTATATTGAAGTGGAAAGGGTAAGCGCCGCAGAGGTCTTGCAGGGGATGGGAAAGCCCCCCTATGTTCATGCCCTTATGGGCTCGGCGCTGGCCCTTTATTTACAGAAAAATGCCGGGAACTTAAATTAGGAGAGGATTATGGCTGATATTACCTACGATGTTTTGAAACACTACGGTGTCATTTCGGAAGAAAGGGGCGGATGGAAAAAAGAAATCAACCTGGTCTCCTGGAACGGCAAAAACCCCAAAATTGATATCCGGGACTGGGCGCCGGGGCATGAAAAAATGGGAAAGGGCATCACCTTAACCCAGGAAGAAGCGGCGGCCTTACAGGATCTGCTGGCGGTTGCCCTAGAGAAACCGGAGTAGAACCGAGGGGCAGAGCTTGAAAAATCAGTGAGATCTGTCCCCATTACAGAAATTTATCGAATAGACGCTATGGCATCCTGGGTCATTTGATCGCAACGTTCATTTAATGGATTCCCCGCATGGCCCTTGACCCATTGCCAGGCAAGGGGAAGGGCTTGGGAAAGTTCATCCAGGCGCTGCCAGAGATCCCGGTTTTTCACCGGGTCCTTGCCGCTGGTCCGCCAATTATTACGTTTCCAGGAATGAATCCACTGGGTGATACCTTTTTGAACATATTGGGAGTCGGTGTAAACCGTAACCTGCTCAGGCACCGGGGAAAAGAGGGACAGAGCTTCAAGGGCAGCAATAACCGCACCCAATTCCATCCGGTTATTGGTGGTGTTCTTTTCAGCGCCCCATTTTTCAGCGATGATTACCGCCCCCTCCCCCGCAATCACGTAGGCCCATCCCCCGGGGCCGGGGTTCCCGGAGCAGCCCCCGTCAGTATAAACACTTAAGCGCATAGCCCATCCTTAATTTTTGGATTATATCACATTTTTACTATTGCCGTTGTCGCTTCAATTTAGTATTTTAGACAAGAGCCCTTCCAAAGGGGGCAATAATCCATTTCATATCATACCGGATCTTCATACGTCTGATTCCGGTAATAAAAGAGGAGAAAGAAGATGGCGAAACAGTTGTTGTTCAACGAAGATGCCCGCCGCAAGCTGCTTGCGGGGGTTGAGCAGATTTCCCAGGCTGTTAAGGTTACCCTGGGCCCTAAAGGCCGGAATGTCCTCCTGGACAAGAAATTCGGCGCCCCTACGGTGACAAAGGACGGCGTTTCCGTCGCGAAAGAGGTCGAACTTGCGGACCCCTACGAAAACATGGGCGCCCAGCTCCTGAAAGAAGTGGCCACCAAGACCAACGATGTGGCCGGTGACGGTACTACCACCGCTACGGTGCTTGCCTACTCCCTGGTAAAAGAGGGGCTCAAGTCCGTGGCCGCCGGGATGACCCCCATCGAGCTGAAACGGGGCATCGACAAGGCGGTTGAAATCGCCGTGGACGAAATCAAGAAAAATTCCAAGGAAATCAAGGACAAGGAAGAAATTTCCCATGTCGCATCGGTTTCTGCCAATAATGACAGCGAAATCGGCAACACCATCGCCGATGCCATGGAAAAGGTCGGGAAAGACGGGGTTATCACGGTGGAAGAGTCCAAAACCATGGACACCACCATCGAATTTGTGGAAGGTATGCAGTTTGACCGGGGCTATATCTCCGCCTACTTTGTGACCGACCGGGACACCATGACCAGCGTCTACGAGGATGCCTACATCCTCATCCATGACAAGAAGATCTCTTCGATGAAGGATATGCTGCCCCTGCTGGAAAAAATCGCCCAGAGCGGCAAACCCCTGCTCATCATCGCCGAGGATGTGGACGGGGAAGCCCTTTCCACCCTGGTGGTGAACAGCCTCCGCGGCACCCTGCGGACCTGCGCGGTCAAGGCCCCTGGTTTCGGGGATCGCCGCAAGGCCATGCTGGAAGACATCGCCATCCTCACCGGCGGCGAAGTTATCAGCGAAGAACTGGGGCTCAAGCTCGAAAACACCGAAATCACCCAGCTCGGCAAGGCCAAAACCATCAAGATTGACAAGGATAATACCACGGTCATCAATGGCGCTGGTAAGCAGAAGGAAATTCAGGACCGGATCGCCCAGATCAAGGCCCAGATTGAGGACACCACCTCCGATTATGACCGGGAGAAGCTCCAGGAACGGCTTGCCAAGCTCGCCGGCGGGGTCGCGGTCATCAATGTCGGGGCCGCCACCGAGGTGGAATTGAAAGAGAAGAAGCACCGGGTCGAAGATGCCCTCTCCGCCACCCGCGCCGCCATCGACGAAGGAATCGTACCCGGCGGGGAACTGGCCCTGATTCAGGCCGCCATCGCCCTGGACAAATCCGATGTTTCCGCGCTGACCGATGATGAAAAAGTGGGCTTTAAAATCGTGAAACGCGCCCTGGAGGAACCCATCCGCCAGATCGCCGAAAATGCCGGCCTTGATGGTGCGGTTATCGCGGAACGGGCCAAGATTGAAAAGAAGGGCATCGGCTTTGACGCCGCCAAGCTGGAATGGGTAGATATGGTGAAGGCCGGGATCATCGACCCCGCCAAGGTCACCCGCTCCGCCCTGCAGAACGCCGCGTCCATCGCGAGTCTGCTCCTTACCACCGAATGCGCCATCACCGATCTCCCCGAGAAGAACCCGGCCCCGGCAATGCCCGCCGGCGGCGGAATGGGCGGTATGGGAGGAATGGATTATTAAAAATCCTACGGATTTTTAATAATCCTGAGGAGTTTGCCATTCGGCAAACTCCATGATTGGGGCCGCCGTAAGGCGGTCCTTTTTTTGCCTAATGCCTACGTGCCCATCAAAAAAACAAGCTCTGTCCCTCTTTGTCCCCGATCTCTATCCCCACCTTCGTTTTATGGCTTAACTGACCGGGTAGCGATGTACTGAGGGGCATATTGGGGCAATATCCCAGCTCTGTCCCTGTCCTCGTACAAATCGGTAAGGATAAACCCGGCCTTCAACTGACCGCCGAACGGGAAGGGTACTCCATGGATATGGTCAAAGCGGATATGTCGAAGCCGCTGCCCTTTGAGGACGGCCTTTTCGACATGATTTTTCATCCCGTATCGAATTGTTATGTGGAAGATGTGTACCATGTCTGGCGGGAGTGTTTCCGGGTTCTGAAAAAGGGGGCGGTTTTCTTTCCGGGTTTGGTTAAGGGTCTCAATTTTCTTTTGGTTGTAAAAACACGCATGCCCCCACGGTGGACGCTTAACCTCCCTTTTATTCCCCTAAAAGATCCCCTGTTGTTGGAAA
>BNUT01000067.1 GCA_025997555.1 Spirochaetia bacterium | reverse complement strand
CAGTGCAGAGGGCTCCGAGGAATATCAATATGGAATTTTTTTTGCTGATAAATGTCGCCATCTTATCATAAATTCGGTAAATTTTGACTTCTTCTGAATGGAAAGCAGCTACACGGAATAGGGCGATAAACCGGCATCATGCGCTATTTGGGAACGTCAGAATGGAAGAAACCGCTGCCAAAAAGACGCAGAAGCATGAGCTATTGGGTACCAAACAGCTCACCCGCCGCTACCTCCGGGTGATGATACCGTTCCGTGTCCTGCTTCAGCCGCCCAAAAGTGATAGCCTTTTGGGGGCAGAAGTTCAGGCATGCCTGGCATTGCTCACAGCGTTTTTGAAAAACCGGGCCTTCCTTTGTCATGGAGATCGCTCCGGCGGGGCAAATCCGTGCACAGAATCCACAGGCGTTACAATCGGCGGTAACGCGAAAGAGACGGCCCATCCTGGGGCAGCCGATGTGGAAGAGGGCGCTTACAAAACCGGCGAAGGGCTTGAATGTCGGGACCCGGTTATTTACCCGTGATACAATAGCTGCGGCGGCCTGCTCAGTTGCCTCGGCTTGCATGGCGATCCGGCGGCTCCGTAATTCGGCCTCCTGCGCGCCGAAAATGGGGATGTAATTTTCCACTGCGGGAATGCGCCCCCCATAGTTCAGGGTCATTTTTTTCCGGCCCAGGATCCGGCTGGCTTCGGCCAAAGCGCCGCCGGGGGATGAGCCGTAGCTTACCAATGCTGCAAGGTAACCTGCGTGGATTTCGGCCCTTTCCAGAAACCGGCCTACCATTACCGGGATGCCGTAGGCGTAGGCGGGAAACATAAACACCGCTGCGTCCGCTTCAATACGGACATCGGGCTGTTTTATTTCCCGGCTTATCGGCACAATCACCGCATCGCCAATCCTTTCGGCCAGTTTTTTTGCCGACCAATAGGTATTGCCCGTGCCGCTGAAGTAATAAATCTTAGTCATTTTTCTTGTAGACCTTGAAATAAAATTCTACCTGATCCTTCAATGCCTCCTGTACCGGGCGTGGCGCATAGCCGGTAAGGGCGGTGATTTTTTCGTGGGAGAAGTTGCAGTTATCCCCTAAAACTTTTAAGGCGTAGGGGGTGAACATCAGTGTTTGTCCCCTGGCAAGGGAAATGGCTTCGGCGATACCGGCAAACAGGTTTACGAACCCAAGGGGCAGGCAGAGTTTCGGCGGCTTTACCCCGGCGGCACGGGCGGATGTCTCCACCAGTTCCTTCACCGTAAGGGTGTGCCCGGAAAGGATATAGCTTTCGCCGGTAACACCCTTATCCGCAAGATCTGCCAGCGCCTTCGCCACATCCTTTACGTCCACAAAATCGTAGCGTCCGGTGATATAGATCGGCAGGCGGCGCTCGGCCACATCGACCACCATCTGCCCGAAGTTGGAACGCTTCATTTCAAATCCACCGACTATTCCCGAAGGCATACCGATTACCGCATCCAGAGCCCGTGTGTGTACTGCGTCCAGAACCAGATTGGAAGCAACCGCCTTGCTTACCGCATAGGCGCCGGAAACCGCATCGGGCTCAAACCGGGGGATTTCCCGCAGGACAGTGGTATTGTCGGAAAAAGGCAGGGTGTGGATCGTGCCGGTGTAGACCAGCCGCTTCACCCCGTGGGCCAGACACGCATCAATAACGTTTTGGGTACCGTCAATATTAACCGCCCTGATATTCGCGTCAATTTTACTGGCGATAGAAACAATGCCCGCTAAATGGTAAACATAGCGCGCGCCCTCAAGGGCTGCGCTAATGGATTTCGGCGAAGTGATGTCGGCATAGACGACCTCGTCCGCATACTGCTTGAGGAAAGGGATAACCCGCTCACCCCGGTAATACAGTGCACGGACGTACCGGCCACGGGCGTGGAGTTCAGCGCAGAGGGCAAGACCGGTACGGCCGCTTGCACCGGTAACAACATGGATTTCATTATTCATTCAGAAAGGGTAGCACGAACCGGAGGCGGATGTCAATGGAACGTTGCTGCTTAAGCAAACATTATTTTCTCTCTTGGCAAGTATCTGTGAGTGTGCTTTCGCCTTGCCAATAATCCCCTGATGGTGTATTATTGGTGTTCTGATATATAGAAACGCCTGATGCGATGACGGCGGCGATTCGGAATGTAAGGACGGGACACTACTATGGAAATGACGGCGGACATATTAGGTAAAATTAAGGCATCCATCACCCATGCCAAAGAAGGCGGTTTTTACGGAAAGCGTTTTGCGGGGATAGATCCCGATGACATAAAAAGCCGGGGGGATTTTGAAAAGCTCCCCTTTACCGAAAAAGAAGATCTGCGGGACGCCTATCCCCTGGGGCTCCTCGCGGTGGACGAAGAAAAAATTGTCCGCATCCATTCGTCCTCGGGGACCACGGGTACCCCGGTGATCATCCCCTATACCCAAAAGGATGTGAATGATTGGGCGATCATGTTTAAGCGCTGTTACGAGACTGCGGGGGTCACGAAAAAGGACCGGGTCCATATCACCCCCGGCTACGGGCTCTGGACGGCGGGGATAGGCTTTCAGCTTGGGGCGGAACTTCTGGGGGCCATGACGATTCCCATGGGGCCGGGGAACACCGACAAGCAAATCAAAATGATGGAGGACCTCCAGTCCACGGTCCTCTGCGCCACTTCATCCTATGCGCTGCTCCTTGCGGAAGAAATCGAGAAGCGGGGGGTAAAGGATAAGATACGCCTGACCAAGGGTATTATCGGCTCCGAGCGCTGGGGTGAAAAAATGCGGAAGCGGATCGCGGCGGAACTGGGGGTGGAGCTCTACGACATCTACGGCCTTACGGAAATCTACGGTCCCGGCATCGGCATCAGCTGTAAATATGAATGCGGTATGCATATATGGACCGATTACCTTTACTACGAAGTGATCAATCCCCATACGGGCGCGCTGGTTGCCCCCGGTGAAATCGGGGAGCTGGTGATCACCACCCTCTGCAAAGAGGGCGCCCCATTGATCCGCTACCGCACCCACGATCTTACCCGCGAAATTCCGGGTCCCTGCGAATGCGGCAGTCCCTATCCCCGGATCGATACCCTTATCGGCCGCTCCGACGATATGGTTAAAGTAAAGGGAACGATGATCTACCCCAGCCGGGTAGATGAACTTCTGTCATCAATCCCCGATGTCTCAAGCGAGTACCAGATACAGATCGATCACCTCAACGGACGGGACATCCTCAACCTCTTTTTTGAAACACCCCTCACCGACAAGGCGGCCATGAAGGCTCTGGAAAAAACCGTGGAGGATGCTTTTAAGGAAAAGATAGGCCTCAGTCCCAAGCCCATGGCGGTGGGTATGGGTGAACTGCCCCGGAGCGAAAAAAAGTCCACCCGGATTTTTGATAACCGATACTAGGGCGGTTTGAACAAATTTAAAAATCGGAGTAAAACTATTTATAATGAATGGATTGGCGCTGTTGATCATTTCCGTCGTGGTTCTTGCCCTGGCGTATCTTTTGTACGGGCGTTACCTGGCCCGTACCTGGGGGATTAATCCGGCAAAGAAAACCCCCGCCCAGGAATTTGAGGACGGGATGGAATATGTGCCGTCTTCCCCCGCAGTGGTTTTTGGTCATGAGTTTACTTCCATCGCCGGGGCGGGGCCGATTAATGGGCCCATCATCGCCGCCATGTTCGGCTGGGTTCCGGTGCTCCTCTGGCTCCTTGTGGGGACGGTGTTTTTCGGGGCGGTCCACGATTTCGCCGCTCTTTACACATCGGTACGGAACAAGGGAAAGTCCATCGGTTATGTGATCGAACTCTACGTGGGCAAAACCGGCAAGCGGCTCTTCCTGATTTTTGTGTGGCTCTTTTCTGTGCTCATCTCCGCTGCCTTTGCCGATATTGTGGCGGGGACCTTTGCGGGTTTGAGCCCCCAGGGTGCGGCGATTAAAACCAACGCCTCGGTGGCCACTACCTCTATGCTGTTTATCGCAGCGGCAATCGGCCTGGGCTTTTTTATCCGTAAACGGAAAGCCTCGGACCTTGCCAGCGGGATCATTGCCGTGGACCTCCTCATTGTCTGCATCGTCCTGGGGATTTTCTTTCCCCTCTATCTGCCGAAATCGATCTGGCTCTACCTGATATTCGGCTACATCTTTGTCGCCTCGGTGGTTCCCGTGTGGGCTCTGGGTCAGCCACGGAACTACCTGAATTCCTTTTTGTTTATCGCCATGATTCTGGCGGCCTTTATCGGGGTGGTCTTTACCCGGCCCGAGATGTCTATCCCTGCCTTTACCGGTTTTGAAGCGGATGGTAATTATCTTTTCCCCACCCTCTTTATCACCATTGCCTGCGGGGCCATTTCCGGCTTTCACAGCCTGGTTGCAACCGGGGCGGCTTCCAAAGAGATCAGTAACGAAAAGCACATGCTCCCCGTTTCCTACGGCGCCATGCTGATTGAAACCCTGATTGCCATCCTTGCCCTGATCGCCGTGGGCTCCCTGGCCTATGGAGGCAGGATGCCCGCAGGAACCCCGCCGGTTATTTTTGCCACTGCGGTTTCCGGTTTTCTGCACCAGTTGGGGCTCCCCGATGAGATTTCATTTACCATAGTATCATTGGCGGTTTCTTCTTTTGTACTCACCACCCTGGATACGGTAGCCCGGCTGGGGCGGCTTTCTTTTCAGGAACTTTTTGCACGGGAAACGGAAGGCGGCAGTGGTTCCGGCAAACCGGCATTGCTCGCCGGAATTTTGTCAAATAAAAGCGCAGCATCACTGTTTACCCTGTTCTCTGCATATCTTCTGGCTATCATGGGTTATGAGAATATTTGGACCCTCTTCGGCGCGGCAAATCAACTTCTGGCAGCCCTTACCCTTATCGCCTGCGCCCTCTTTTTGCGAAAGACCCGCCGCAACTCTTTTATGCTCTTTGTGCCGACCTGTATCATGCTGGCCGTTACCTTTTCTTCCCTTGTCCTGACCATTAGGGACAAGGCCGCCGCTATTGCATCGGGCAGTTTTACTGTCGCCGTGGAGGGCCTACAATTATTTATCGCAGTATTACTGCTTGTTTTGGGGATCATGGTGGCGGTTTCCTGCGCGGTCAAATTATTTGGTAAAGATAAAATCACACGCGAAGGCGCAGGAGCCTGAAAATGGTATCCTTTAAGGACAGGATTGTTTTACTTTTAACCAGCGGTAAATTTACCGCCATACGGGACGAAACGGATACGGATAAAATGATCCGCCTCATCGTCCTCAACATTACCTATATTATTGCGTCTGTTTTGATCCTCGGCATGGGCGTTTCCGATATGCGTTCCGGGATTATCGAGCAGGGTCTTTTGCAGATGATCATCGGTTTTATGATTTTTTTAAATCTCCTGCTGCTGCGGACCGAACTTCCCTATATGGTCGGCGGACTCATCGTAACCAGTCTCTTCGGTCTTTTTTGCGGCATGTCGATTTTTACCAAAAACAATTTGCAGGGCTTTACCAGTATCTGGATATATTCATATCCCCTGATGTCTATTTTTACCCTGGGGCTGCCTGCGGGGCTCATTCCCGCCCTGGTTCTTTTTGGAATTACGGCGGTTGGCGTCTTTGTTCCGGGACTGGCGGATTTTCAATACACCATACCCATGGCCATCCTTATCTGCGGTGTGTATATCTTTGTCATGGTCCTGACCATCGTGTACGAATATGTTCGTTCAATTAAAGACCGGTGGCTTACCCAGCGGGATTCCTACATGGACATGATTTTTCAAAACAGCCCCAATATTATCATCCTTTTGGACGAGGAATGTTGTTTGAGTTACTGTTCGGATATTTTTCTGAAAAAGCTCCGGTTAAAAAGATTCGACCCCATCAGAAAACAGGATTACCGTAAAGTCTTTGCCCGTTTTGCCGATCCGGAAATGCTCAGGAAAATTTCTGCATTGTTCCTGAATTCAAAAAATGAAAACAGCCCCGTTGTTTTTCAGGAACTTATCGATATAGGGGGAACCGGTAATCCCCGGAACTATGAAATTCATCATACGCCCATGTACAATGATGAGGGGGTGTTTCAGGGTTCCTTCGTACTTTTTCATGACATGACCGATATCCTTCAGGCAAAGGAACGGGCGGAACAGGCGAGCCGGGCCAAATCGAATTTCCTTGCCAACATGAGCCATGAAATACGCACCCCCATGAACGCCATCATCGGCATGACCGCTATCGGCAAATCCGCAAAGGAAATTGAACGCAAGGATTATTGCCTTGAAAAGATTGACGGCGCTTCCGCCCGTTTGCTGGATCTTATCAATGATGTTCTTGACATGTCAAAAATCGAAGCGGACAAGTTTGAATTATCAATTACTGAATTTGATTTTGCAAAGACGATGCAAAAGATATTTGATGTACTTGAATTCCGTTTTACCGAAAAGAAACAAAACCTTACTGTCAATATCGATCCTGAAATTCCTCCGCAGATCATCGCCGATGAACAGCGGCTTTCCCAGGTTATCACCAACCTGCTCACCAATGCAATAAAATTTACCCACGATGCCGGTAGTATTACTGTGGATGCAAAAAGAGCGGACGCAGGGGAGAATTCCGATAGTATATTCTGCATCCTGGAAATACGGGTGACCGATACGGGGATCGGTATTTCAAAGGAACAGCAGGAAAAACTCTTCCGGTCCTTTGCCCAGGTTGATTCAAGTATTTCCCGTAAATTCGGCGGCACCGGCCTGGGGCTTGCAATTTCAAAAGAAATTGTGGAGATGATGAACGGAACCATCAGGATTGAGTCCGAACTGGGCAAGGGCGCCAGTTTTATTTTTAGGGTTAAAGTTGAACTGCCGTCCGCTGCGGAGATGCCGGGGGAATCTTCCGGGGAGAATGTTCAGCCCCAGGCCCCTGTCCCTCATGCGGAATTTGCCGGGCGCCGGATTCTTCTTGCGGAGGACGTTGATATCAACCGGGAGATTGTTTCCGCCATTCTGGATCCCACCGGGGTGAGTATTGACGAAGCCGTTGACGGACAGGCTGCCTGCGATAAGTTTACCGCCAACCCTGAAATTTACGATTTGATCTTTATGGACATCCACATGCCCGGCATGGACGGCTATGAATCAACCAGAATCATCCGGGCGTTTGATCATCCCTGTTCGCAGACTGTTCCCATCATTGCCATGACCGCCAATGTTTTTAAGGAAGATATCGAAAAATGCCTTGCCGCCGGTATGAACGGCCATATCGGAAAGCCCCTTGATTTTGACGAAGTAATGGCGATTCTGCGAAGGTATTTGGCCGCCGGAACCGGCACCTAGATAAAATACATATAGGATTCATCGGGATCAACGGTGCCAAGTACTGATGAAAGAACTTTCTTGTCAATAACACCGGCGATGCGTTCGTTAAGCCGGTCAAAAACAGTAGTTCTGATGCAGCGCTGGAGTTTTGTTTCAGAGGCGTTGGGAATGGGCGGATCAACCACCAGCATATCACCCTCCAGCACCCGCAGGGCGTCTCCAAGAATAATATCCTCAGGCCTTCGGGCCAGGGCATAGCCCCCGGAAGCCCCCTTTACGGAACGGATAAAACCGGAGCGGCGCAGTATTACTGCGACCTGTTCAAGGTAACGTATGGAAATTGTCTGCCGTTCCGCCACGCTTGCCAAGGATACGTGGGATTCGCTTACATGTTCTCCAAGGTCTATCAGGAGCCTGACCCCATAGCGTCCACGGGTGGAAATTTTCATATTGCGTACTCCATCTGGTCCATGGATTTGAAGGCCGCCGTCAGATCCTTTAGGGTGATGGAATCAACGCAGTCGGTAATTTCTGCGTAAAGCTCGCTCCAGGTATGCCGGGAGGTACAGGTATCCCGGACCGGGCAGACGGTGGAGGTGACACATTCCACCGGTTCAAGGGAACCTTCCACTGCCCGCAGGACATCTCCCACGGTGATTTCGTCGATTCCTCTGCCCGTTAAATAACCACCCTGTGGGCCCCGGATTCCCTGCACAATTCCTGCCTTTCGTAAGGGGATAAAAAGTTGTTCCAGATAGCCGTCACTTATGCCGGTATGTTCAGAAATGGACCGGGTGCTTGAGTATTCCCCGGAGGGAAGCAACGCCATATAGAGGAGCGCCTCCAGTGAGTAGCGGCCCTTGGTAGAAATTCTCATTGGGTATTCACCTTTTTACATTGGTCAAAGGCCGCGTCCAGATCGGCGATAAGATCCTTCACATCTTCAATACCCACGGAAAGCCGCATCAGTTTGTCGTTGACCCCGGCGGAATTCCGCATCGCCTCCGGTATGGCGTTATGGGTCTGCACCAGTGGATAGGTGATCAGGGATTGTACGCCCCCCAAACTTTCCGCAAAGAGGATCACAGTAACACTGCGGAGCAGCACCACCACATCCGCAGGATTTTTAAGATAAAAAGAAATCATTCCGCCGTGACCACGGGATTGGGAACAGGAAAGCTGATATTGTGGATGATCCTCAAAGCCGGGATAAAAAACTTTTTCTACCCTGTCCTGCCCGCGCAACCATTGTGCGATGGCGGCGGCGTTTTTGTTATGCCGATCCATCCGCACCGCAAGGGTTTGAAGCCCCCGGAGCAGCAGCCACGCATCAAAGGGCGCAAGGGAGGCCCCTTCGCTTTTCTGCACATTCCGCAGGGGTTCTTCAAGTTCATCCTTTGAATGAACGATAAAACCCGCAAGGGTGTCGTTGTGGCCTGCCAAATATTTAGTACCACTGTGGACCACGATGTCGGCCCCCAGATCCAGGGGATTCTGGAGGTAGGGGGAGAGGAAGGTATTGTCCACGATAAGCAGGCCGCCGTGCTGGTGCATCAGTTCTGCGGAACGGCGGATGTCGGTGACCTTCATCATGGGATTCGACGGGGTTTCGATAAAAAGAGCCCGTGTTTCGCTTCGGATAGCCGCTTCCACCCTGTTAATATCACTGGTATCTATCCATGAAAAAGAAAAGCCGTAGTTGGCATAGTATTCGTTGAAAAGCCGATAGGTGCCCCCGTAGAGATCCTCCGAAACAATAAGATGATCCCCAGGTTTAAAAATTTTTATCAGTGTGGAGATGGCCCCCATACCGGTAGCAAAGGCAAGGCCGTATTTGCCGTGTTCTATCCGCGCCATGGTCCGTTCAAGTTCAAGCCTGGTGGGGTTCGTTACCCGTCCGTAATCAAAGCCCGTGCTCTGCCCCAGACCGGGATGCCGAAAGGCGGAACTTTGATAAATAGGGGTGCTGATGGCTCCGGTGACCGGATCAAAGGGGACCGTCCCATGCACCAAGACGGTATCAATACAATGTGTTTCTTCTTTACTCATTCTCCATTCCTGTTTATTGACTAGAGTTGTTCAGAAACTTCAGTTTCTGAACAACTACCGCTTAAAACGGCAAAATGCAGAGCATTTTGCAAGACTTGTTCGGCAACCAACCGGGTTGTCGAACAAGTCCTTTAATTTAATGCCTGTTCAAAATCGGCGGCAAGATCCTCCGGATCTTCAAGTCCCGGTGAAATCCGGATCAGGGTATCGGTGATGCCCAGCCGCTCCCGTTCCGCAAGGGGAATGGATGCGTGGCTCATCCGCACCGGGTAGGATGCAATGGTCTCCACGCCCCCAAGGCTTACCGCTGCTGCTGCGAGTTCCACCTTGCCCAGAAACCGGATCGCCTGTTCCGCAGTTTTTGTCTTGAAGGAAAAAACCGCCCCTGCCCCCGACGACTGCGCATCATGTATCTTTTTACCGGGATGATTGGCAAGGCCGGGATAGTATACCGCTTCCACCTTGGGATGTTTCAAAAGCCTTTCGCAGAGATACTGTGCAGTACGTTCCTGGGCATCGAGCCGCACTTTTAAGGTCTTGATCCCCCTCAGTACCAGCCACACATCCCAGGGGCCGGGCACCGCGCCGAAGCTGTTCTGCACCGCATAAATCCGCTGCCCCAATTCTTTCGTGCGGGTAACTGCGAGGCCGGAAATCACATCACTGTGGCCCCCGATAAATTTGGTCGCCGAATGGACCACGATGTCGGCGCCCAGCTCAATGGGCCGCTGGCGGCAGGGTGTCATAAAGGTGTTATCCACGATGGTGATAAGCCCCGCCTCCTTTGCGATCCCGATACAGGCCGCAAGGTCGGTAATTTTCATCAGGGGATTGGAAGGCGTTTCCAGAAAGATGGCTTTGGTATTGGGTTTGATGGCCCGCCGAATTTGTTCCGTGTCGGAGGCATCCACCACAGTAAGCTCAAGCCCCCAGCGCCGGTAAAAGGTGTTGAGAATCCGCCAGCTTCCGCCGTAGATATCTTCCGCAGCCACGATATGATCCCCGGCGGCAAAAATCCCCAGCGCCGAAGAGATCGCCGCAATCCCGCTCCCAAAGGCATAGCCCCGCTCTCCGCTCTCAAGAGTCGCAATGGTTTCTTCCAGGGCCTTCCGGGTAGGATTCCCCGACCGGGCATAGTCAAATTCAACCGGTTGAGACAAATCTCCTTGATCGAAGGTGGATGTCTGAACGATGGGCACCCCCAGCGCCCCGGTGACGGGATCGCTCTCGTGTCCGTTATGTATAAGCAGGGTTCCCCGATTCATAAGTACTCCAAAGGAGGACAACCCTCCCATTATTTCCTAGTTGAATTGTAGGATATACAGGAGGATTTTGCAAGTCTTTACACGCTCTGGATCGGGCTTGTAATTTTGATTGCCTAATACCCCCGGATTTTCTTTCCAAAGAGCATGTTCTGGTAACAGCGGAGGCAGCCCGGAAACATCCCTCCTTTGCAGGAATGGATGGTTTTGCGAAAATAATTGGCCCGTTCCCCGTTGTAAATATCGGTAAAGGATTGCTGGCGGATATTCCCCAGAATGTAATCCGGGTAATCGGCGCAGAAATGAACATCCCCGTTGTAGTTGATGTTGGTCTGACACCAGGGGACAATGCAGTGATTACGGACCGGGGTTTCAAGGTAGTTATAGTAGGTATGGATTTTTTTGGTATTGAGCACCGGCACGGTCAGCATGGGGTGGCCGTAATCTTTCCCGTGAATGTTCTCTAATATGAGATTGAGTTTTTCCGCATCAATGCCCTGATTATAGCCGGTATTATACCCCTCAAGACAGTCGATATCGGTATCAAATTTTTCCTTCATTAATTTACGCTGGGCAGCGACGATGTGGTCATTGGTGTAGGTTCCCAGATTGAGGATATGGATATCCAGATTGAATTCCCGGCTGGCCTCGGCAAGTTTATCCAAATCCATGTAATTCATGTTGGTGACCGTGGTTACCACCCCCAGGATGGGTTCGTGTTGTTTCTGCTTTTCCTTTTCCCGGTTGAGAGCCCTGAACCCCGCAACCACCCTGTCGTAGGATCCCTTGCCCCGCATGGCGTCGTTGGTATCCCGGAAACCGTCCAGGGACACAAAGATAGTGCTCCATTTGTCCCGCACGATGTCCTCGGCGTACTTTTCTA
This sequence comes from Spirochaetia bacterium, assembly GCA_025997555.1. GTDB lineage: Bacteria > Spirochaetota > Spirochaetia > Treponematales > Breznakiellaceae > BNUT01. The sequence goes on along the minus strand of BNUT01000067.1, from coordinate 1,728 downwards.
TCATGGTGCCATTGGTGTTGACGCTGACAAAGAGCCCCTTCTGCACCATGTACCGGACCAGGGGGACAATGTCGGGATAGAGGAAGGGTTCCCCCCCCCAGAGATAGACGACGGGCCGCTGGGGAGCGATCTCGTCCACCAGCCGCTTGTAATCGTCCAGGTTCAGGATCTTTTTTGACTCTTCGGCGGCGATGTGCTTCATCACTCCCTTTACCCCATACTGGCCGCACATGACGCAGTGCAGATTGCAGCTGGGGGTGAGCTTCATGTATACTAGGGAAAGGTTTTTCGTATGATTATAGTTATAGTTTCGCTTGGGCGACACCCACGCCTTACCCATTTTGAAAAATCCGTAGAACATCTTTGCTGAAAGGGTTAGTCTTTTTTTAAAAAGAACGGGTACCACCGTAAAATTTTGTTTCATTATTAGGTTCCTTAAAAAAATGAAGCTATGATATAATATCAAATTTAAAAAAGTAGTACAAGCAATATTGAGCAGAGATGATATAGCAAGCGCAATGAACTTACCAAGTGAATTTCAACCTGTTAAGATTTTAATGCATCCTCTGTATCCGCCAGCATATTTCCCGATGACATCGCTTTAAGTATGCGCCGTTTTACTGCGCCGGAGTTGCCGGTAAATTCGGCGATCCCTTTGCGCACGTCCCGGCGTTTGGAGTTGATCCCGTAGGGGCAGGTGCAGGCCGCCTTGAGGATGTCCTGCTCTGCGGCGCAGGCGATGATCTGCTGCTCCTCCGCGTATGCCAATGGGCGGATAAGGCTGACCGGATATTTGCGGTAGGAAAGAAGCACCGGCATGGTGGAAAGTTCACCCTTATTTGTCATGTTCATAAAAAAAGTTTCGATGATGTCATCAAGATGATGCCCCAATGCGATCTTGTTGAAATTATTTTCCACTGCGTATTTTAGTAATTCTGTGCGCCGCTGGGTGGAGCACCAGTAGCAATTCATCTTCTCCCCTTCCTTGAGCCGCCCGATGATGGGCACAAAAAGATCCGTAAAGGGAATATTCCATTCGTCTAAACGTTTTGATAAAATTGATTTTTTGCAACAGGAACAGAAATCGCTTGAAATATGAATTGCCGCAAGGCGGTAGTTTTTCTGTAATGCCGGGCGCAGATTCGCCAGGGCCCACGCAAGAACAGTTGAATCTTTTCCCCCGGATGCGGCGATAAGAATGCGGTCCCCGTCATTAATTAAGTTCCGTTCTAAAATTGCTTTTACGGTAAGTTTTCGCACAATCTCTGATGCTCCGGCGCGGCGGAGGAAACGGTTAGCCATGGGCGCTTTCTTCGTACACATCCCGAATCACGAGGCTTGCAAGGATCATCCCCGCAGTGGCGGTGACCGTGACGGCGCTGCCATTGATCACCTTTTTGGAACTGCACCATTCCACAGGGGCGTTGGGATCGTCCCTGTTGCGTGCGGGACACAGGCACTGCGCGGAACCGCAGGCCGCGCCGATTTCGGTGTGCAGGGGGAGCACTTCATCGCTGTAGATCACGGTAAGGTGTGATTTAAAGCCCCGTTTGCGCAGACCCTGCCGCACGAGCCGCGCCAGGGGGCAGCCGTCGGTTTTCCAGATGTCGGCGGTTTTGAGCCGGGTGGGGTCAAGCTTTTGGGCCATCCCCATGCAGGAAAAAATTTTCGTCCCTGCCTCTTGAGTGATCTCGATCAGATCGAGTTTGTGGCTCAGGCTGTCGATGG
>BNUT01000066.1 GCA_025997555.1 Spirochaetia bacterium | reverse complement strand
GGAGTGGACGAGTGGGGTCTGTAGTTTTTGTTTAAAGGAAGGGAGCGTCAATACCGGATGACTGAAGTGCAGGGGGTGAAAAGGTGGGGTATTCGGTAGACGAAAGGAGGATGAACAAAGTGTTATCAAGTATGTATCGGTTTACCCCCCCCCCCCCCCCCCCATACAACTTATTCCTTACTTTGTAACGAATTACGCCATTCCCGCAGAAGTTTTCTCAAAATCATAAACAGCGCCATGTTTACCAAAAGCCGAAAAAATATCTTGATCAAAAAAAGTAATAGTGTATAATTTACCCATTGCAGGAGTTTGAAATTGATGACTGATCTGAAGGTACAAATAAAAGAATTGATCATAAGCGCCCTGGAGCTGGAGGACATAAAGCCCGAAGATATCGCCGATTCGGAGCCGATCTTTGGGGAAGGGCTGGGGCTTGATTCGATTGATGCCCTGGAACTGGGGGTGGCCCTTAAAAAGAAATTTGGTATAAAGTTTGCAGCCGAAAGCGAGGACAACAAGAAGCATTTTGCTTCGGTGGATGCCCTGGCGGCGTATATTACCGGGGAGCGTAGCGGATTATGACAAAGGATGATATTTTCAATAAGTTAAAGGAAATTCTTGTTCAGGACTTCGAGATTGACGGGGATCGGATAACCCTTGACGCCTCTCTTTTTGAGGACCTTGAGTTTGATTCCATAGATGCGGTGGATCTTATCGTAAAAATGAAACCCTATGTTACGGGTAAAATAGATCCGGAGATTTTTAGAAATACCCATACGATTCAGGACGTGGTAGATATTCTCTTTCCTCTGGTCTAGGAAGATAAACCGGTGAAGGTCTTTTTTTACATCGCAGCGGCGCTTTATCCTTTACTGGTATTTCTTTTTTTGGTAGTTTTAAAAATCCCCCTGCGGTCCTTCTCGATTTTTGCCATTTTGGCGGGTTTTGCCTATTTCCTTATCGCTACCAGGGGAAAGGGGGATCACCAAAAAAAAAAGCTGTTCCCCGGAGGCAGCTTTTAAGCGCCATCTTCCTTTTGGGGGGCGGCCTTTTATGTCTGCTTACCAATTCTTCACTTTTTATAAAACTGTATCCGGTTTTTATGAATGGGGCGTTTCTGGCGGCCTTTGGCAGTACCCTCTTTGCCCCGCCGGTGATGATTTTCCGGTTTGCAACCCTCCAGGATAAATCCATCAAGGGATCTCTGGCGGAAAAGCGCATAGCGGCCTACTGCCGGAAGGTAACCTGGGTTTGGTGCGTCTTCTTCGTGGCGAATGGCTCGATTGCCCTGTACACCGTATTTTTTACATCCGATGCCCTCTGGTCTATCTATAACGGGGGTATTTCGTATATATTGATAGGTATTCTGTTCATGGTGGAGTTCATAGTACGAAAAATGACTGATAAAAAATTGCCCAGGGCCATTCCCCTCTCCCGCTTTACCCCCGCCTCCCGTCCTGATGAGACGGTGCTGTGCTATGAGGGGCGGTACAGCGGCGGCGTATACAAGACCTGGAAGGACTTTCTCATCTGTACGGCGGTTCTGCGTGATGTGATACGCAAAAACGACAGAGATGGGGCAGTTTCCCCCAAATGGCTGCTCCACTGCGAAGACTGCTGGTATTTTCTGGTGTCTTTCACCGCCCTGTTGCAGTGCGGCAAGGAAATTCTGCTTACCGCGAACATTTCCCCCGCCTATATCGCCGAGATCCGCTCCGCCGGAAATATTCCTTTTTTGACGGACCAGGATACGGCGGACAGCCTCCGCATCCCCACCCTGCTTGCGGGAGGAACTTCCGGCGAAGTTCCTCCCGAAGTACCGCCCATCAAGGCCGATGATACGGTGATTGTGATGTATACCTCAGGCACCACGGGCCGGCCCAAGGCGGTACGGCAGCGGCTGACGGAATTTGAGAATGATAACGCCTTTGTACTTTCCCAATGGGGGGAAGAATTTCTCTCCCGGAAGCTTGTTTCCACCGTAAGCCAGCACCACATCTACGGCCTCCTCTTTTCGATCCTCCTGCCCTTTACTGCGGGGGTTCCCTTCCGCCGTCGGCGTATCGAGTTTCCTGAGGAATTTGAGTCCCTGACCGACGAGTCCTACATGATCATCACCGTACCGGCCTTCCTGAAACGGTCCGTGGAAATTGAGGCGCCGGGGAGCCTGTATCTCCTCCGCCCCTGGATATTTACCTCCGGCGGGGCGCTGGCTCCGGACACTGCCGCCAAGACCAACGACACCTTCGGCTTCTGGCCCCTGGAGGTTTACGGCAGTACCGAGACCAGCGGCATTGCCTGGCGGCAGTCGAAAAACGGCATGGAGTGGACGCCCTTTGCCAATGCCCAAATCAGCAAAAACGATGACGGGTGTCTGGTGATCCGGTCCCCTTATATCAAAGACCCGGTAGGTTTTACCACCGGGGACCTCGCGGACATTCTGGAGGACGGCCGTTTCCTGCTCCGGGGCCGCTCGGATTCCATCGTCAAAATTGAGGAAAAACGGATCTCCCTGCCGGAGGTGGAAAACCGCATCCTGCAATCGGGTCTGGCCGCAGAGACTTGCGTCCTTGCCATGAGCGGCAGGCGGCAGTACCTGGCAGCGGCGGTTGTCCTGAATGAACGGGGGAAGGAACAGTTCCGGGATTGGGATAAACACCGGATAAACCGGTACTTCCGGGAATACCTGGCGCAGTTCTTCGAGGCCCAGGTGCTGCCGAAACGGTGGCGCTACACCGAGGCCCTGCCCACGGACGCACAGGGAAAAAAGAAAAAGGCGGATATTCAGGCCCTCTTTAGCGCCGCCCTCTTTGATCCGGCTCCCCTGCCCCACGGGGTTATCCTGAAAAAGATTTTGCATCAAACCGCAGACGAAGCGGCTGCGGAATTATTCATCCCTGCGGAATGTGAATACTTTGACGGCCATTTCCCCCAGTTCAAACTCCTGCCTGCGGTGGCCTCCTTTGATCTGGTACTACGGCTGGGGGCCCATCTTTTCGGAACCTCCCTGTTTGTAAAGAAATTCAAGCGGATCAAATTCTCCAGTCCCATACTCCCCGATACGGCGGTGATTGTAACATTGAACTTTGACCGGAAAACGCTCTCCATGGTCTTTAAAATATACGATGCCGCCGATGAAGCCAGGATCTATGCCGTTGGCTCCCTAACCCAGGACGGGGCTGAGGCATGACCTTCAAGCCGGGATTTATCATCCCCGTGTACCGGCACGGTAAAACCGTAGGGTCCCTGGTGGAAAAAATTTCTCCCTTGGGAATTCCCGTCATCCTGGTGGACGACGGCAACGATGACGAGACCCGGCGCCGGCTGGCGGAGGCCGTTGCGGCCTGGCCCCTGATTACGCCGGTACGGCTGGAAAAAAACCGGGGCAAAGGCGCTGCGATACGGGCGGGCCTTGAACGGGCCCATGAAATGGGGCTGACCCATGTACTCCAGGTTGATGCGGACGGCCAGCACGATATCAGCCGGGTCGGCTTTTTTCTGGAACAGTCCCGGCTGCACCCGGAAGCGGCGGTCTGTTCCTGGCCGGAATACGACGATTCGGTCCCGCTGAGCCGCAAAAACGGCCGGAAGATTTCCAATGCCTGGGTCCATATTTTGACCCTTTCCGGGGACAGTGTTGACGCCCTCTGCGGGTTCCGGGTCTACCCCGTGGAGGCCCTCCGGAATATCATGCACCGCCGTTACATTGATCCCCGGATGGGCGTTGACGCGGAACTTCTTGTCCGCCTGTACTGGAAAAGGATTCCCGTCCTGTTTTTCCCCGTAAAGGTGACATATCCCCCGGAGGGCATTTCCAATTTCCATGCGGTTTGGGGCAATGTCCGCATATCCCTGACCTTTACCCGGCTCTTTTTCGGCATGTTGATCCGGCTTCCGGTTTTGATTGGGCGGCGGCTCAAGGGAAGACGCCGGTCATGAGCAGCGCCGAAAGGGCGGTCCACTGGTCGGAACAGAAGGAACAGGCCGCCGGGTACTGGCATGTCAGGCTCATCCTCATCCTTTTCAGGCTCTGTCCGGTAATCATCCTCAGGCTCATCGCCTTTCCGGTGGCCTTCTTCTACTATATTTTCTCAAAACGGGCACGGGATAATTCCCGGCTGTTTCTTGCCAAGGTTGCCGCCTGCTTTGCGGAGGGAAAGTCTTTCCCCCTGGGCGTATACCGGCACATTCTGGCCTTTTCTTTGACGATGATTGAAAAGGTGGAATCCTGGGGGGGCAAGGTGAAATTTAACCGCCTCCATTTTCAGGATGATGATATCGAGGATCTGCGGGAACGGCTGGACCGGGGGGAAGGGGCGGTGCTCATCTGTTCCCACCTGGGAAACACGGAACTACTCCGGGCTCTGGCCAGTTTTAACCGGACCGGCGTTTTCCGGGAGCTTCCGGTAAACATAATCGTTGATGAAAATGTTACCGCATCCTTTAACCGTATGATTGAAGAACTCAACCCCGGCGCAAGCCTCAGAATGATCAGCGTCAACAATGTCGGGCCGGACACCATCATCCTTTTACAGGAACGGCTTGCCGCGGGGGAACTGGTGACCATTGCCGGGGACCGGACCTCGGCCAATACCCGGAACAAGTGTTTTTACTTTCCATTTCTGAATGAAAATGCGCCCTTTACCTACGGGGCCTTCTTCATGGCCGCCCTGCTCAATGCGCCAACCTATTTTGTGTTCGCCCTCAGGCAGAAGGACGTATCCCTGTCATCCCAATACGACATGCACGTCCACAAAAGTCCCCTGAGCTTTGACTGTCCCCGCAGGGAACGGGAAAGGCGTATAGAAGAGTTGGCCCGTTCATTTGCCGGGAGGCTTGAATACTATTGTAAACAACACCCCTTACAGTGGTACAATTTCTATGATTTTTGGGCGGAGGTATGATGCAAAAGAACTGTTTGGCCGCAGACCTGGAATTTAACGTTGAATTTTATGATTTAGATCCCATGCAGGTTGTCTGGCACGGAAATTATATTAAATACTTTGAAAAGGCCCGCTGCGCCCTGCTGGATAAAATCGGCTACGGGTATACGGTGATGCGGGATACCGGATTTGCCTTTCCGGTAACCGGAGTACAGGTGAAATACATCAGCCCCCTCAGGATGGGAGACCGGGTGCGGGCCCGCGCAATCCTTGATGAATACGAAAACTGTCTCAAGATAAAGTATGAACTGTTCAATGTCCGTACCGGCGAACTTTGCACCAAAGGCTCAAGTACCCAGATGGTATACGATATTGCCGCAGCCGCCTCCCGCTTTACCTGTCCCCGGGTTTTTATTGAAAAAGTTGAAGCCCTGCTGAGGCAAGAGGGTGTACGGGTATGAAGCGGCCCGCCCTTTTTTGCACATTTTTTCTGCTATGGGGTATTTTTCTTTACGCCCAGACCCCACCCTCCCCCATTGCGGACGGCGCCGAAGATGTCTTTACGTTTCCCCTTGGAGAATCTAACCGCGCCCGGTTTAACGAACTGTGCGCCGCCCTTTCCCGCCATCCCTTTATCCGGGGAACTTTTTCGCAGGCAAAAACGATCAGCCGCCTGAACCGGTCCCTTGTTTCGGAGGGAAATTTTATCATCGCACGGGACATGGGCATGGTGTGGGAGACCCTGAAGCCCTTCCCCTCAACTTTGATCACCGGGCGGGATTATCTGGTGCAGTCCACCCCATCGGGCACAAAAACACGGCTCGACGCCCAGGGAAATGAAACCTTCCTGCGCTTTTCAGACACCATAAGCGCGGTTTTTTCCGGTAATTCCCAAAAACTGCTGGATAACTTTACGGTTTATTTTACCGGGTCCGCAGGGGTCTGGACCATCGGCCTGGTTCCATCGGAAAAGGCGATCCGTTTATTTGCAACGCGGATTATCATGAGCGGTGAATCCTCGCCGGGCCAGGCGCAAATCCGCACGGTAATCCTCCACGAACAAAACGGTGACAGCATCCGCTATACCCTGTCCGGTCACAGCTTCCCGGCCGCTTTAAGCGCGGCTGAAAGGGCGCTCTTTGATGCTCAGTAAGCTGTGGCGCTTGGGCCATAAGCCGGCACTGCCACTGGCCGTCTGGCTGCTGCCCCACGCGGGGGTGGCGGTTGCCCTGGCGCTTTCACTTTTGCTTGCCGGCCCGGTACGGGTAAACACCAATCTTTTCGACATACTTCCCGCGTCCCACGCCCTGAGTTCTGCGCCCGGTTTAGCGGAGGCGGAAAAAATCCTGAGTGACAAGAGCGGCAGGCAGGTCAACATCTTCACCTCAAGTACGGATTTTGAGGAAGCCAAACAGGGGGCCGTTCGCCTGTACGAGACCTGTTCTACCAATTCTGCTGTTTTTGAATCCCTCTCCCTTTATGTTGATGAGACCGTAATGGATCAGTTCAGTACGTATATGCACGAGTACCGGTATGCCCTGCTAAACGGGGCCGACCAACATCTCCTTGAAAATGGCGGCGCCGGAGAAATTGCCGCCGATGCCCTTGCCTCTATCTTTGGTGCCTTTTCCCTTGTCCCGCTGGACAATCTGGAGACGGACCCCTTTTTCCTCTCCGGCCGCGGGATGAACCGCTTCCTCGGCTCGTCCCTGCTTTCAGGCGGGGATCTGTCCCTCAGGGAGGATGTGCTGGCCGCCCAATACGAGGGCCGCTGGTACGTGATGCTCCGGGGGAGCCTTACACCTTCGGGGGTTTCCATTACCAATGGGGACAGCGCCGTGAAAAAGATATACGCCGCCTGCGCCGCGATAAAATCTGATAACCCGGATCTGGGCTTTGTCTATTCAGGAGTGCCCTTCCACAGTTATGAAAGCTCTTCCAACGCACAGCGGGAAATCTCCCTTATCTCCACCATCACCCTGATCATCATCCTGATCCTCTTTCTCGCGGTGTTCCGTTCATTGCTGCCCGCATTGTCCTCCGTTCTGGCTGTGGGCGCTTCCCTGCTTTTGGCGGCGGGGACAACCCTCCTGGTATTCCGGGAGATCCATGTTCTGTCCTTTGTCTTCGGTACCACCCTGATCGGCACCTGCGTGGATTATTCCATCCACTACTTCATCCACTGGAAGGAAAACCCCGCCCTCAAATCAGGGGCGGAGGTCCGCTCTCACATCCTCCGGGGCATTGCCATGAGTTTCGTCTCCACCGAAATCTGCTTTGCCGCCCTGTTTTTAGCGCCCTTCGGCATACTCAAGCAGTTCGCCGTATTTTCTTTTGCGGGTATGCTGAGTTCCTTTCTCACGGCGGTCTGCATGTACCCGTATCTCAAGGTTAATCGTAACCGCAAAGGCGCATCGAACCATCAGACCTTAGGTCTGCGGTTCGCAGGCGAAAAAGGAAAGAAAAAGCGGACCTATCTCACTTCTATTTCCCCTTATTCGCCTTTGCGGTTAATTTTCCTCAAGCGGCTCGGCCTTGCGGGTATCCTGACAGTCTCCCTGGTTCTGCTCTTCGTGAACCGGGACAAGGTGCGGGTGGAAAACAATATCAGCGGTCTCTATACCATGTCCGGTACGCTGCTGGAATCCGAAAAGATCGCCGCCAAAGTCCTGGATCACGGATCTTCCGGCTGGTATTTTATCGTTTCCGGTTCAACGGCGGAGGAGACCCTGGAAAAGGAGGAGGCCCTCCGCCTGCGGCTCGACACCGAGGTAAGCCGTGAAAAGCTGGGGTCCTATCTGGCAACATCCCTCTTTGTGCCCTCGATACAGACCCAACAGCAAAGCTATGGGGCGGCAAAGCTGCTGCTCCCCCTTGCCGACACACAGTTTTCCTACCTCGGCTTCCCCCCGGAGACCGCCGCCGCATTCGGCGCGGACTTTGCCGCAGCCCAGGGGCATTACGTACTTCCCGGCGAGGGGCTTCCGCCGTATCTGGGGGAACTCATCTCCGGTCTCTGGATTGGGAACCCCGCTGCGGAAAGCGCGTACTATTCCTGTGTGCTCCCCCTCCATGCGCAGGACGAAGGGGTCTTCCGCGCAATCGCCGACGAAATGGAGGGGGTGTTTTTTATGAACAAGGTTAAGGATATTGGCGCAGAACTGGACGGGCTGACCCGTATCATGCTGTTCCTCTTTCTCGCCGCCTACATGGTTATCGCCATAGTAATCAGGTTTTTCTATTCCTGGAGGCAGACCTTCCGTATCTGCTCCGTCCCCTTCCTGCTCGTCCTGGTCACGATAACGGTCCTTGCCTGTTGCAATATTCCCCTGGGCTTTTTCTCAGTGACCGGTTTGGCGCTGGTTTTTGGTTTGAGCCTGGACTATATGTTTTACATAACCGAAAGCGACAATGCCGGGGAAGCGCCGGGCAGCGGAGGCCGTTCCCTTACGGTCAGTGCGATAGGGATCTCCTTTGCCACCACCGCCCTGTCATTCGGGGCCCTGGCCCTGAGCGGCTTTGTGCCGGTTCATGTCTTCGGGCTTACCGTATTTACCGGATTAACCACGGCCTTTATCGCGGCGATGCTTTTAAACGGCAGCGGATCGGAAAACCAGCGGAATTCGGGGGGCGGGCAATAGATCCGTGCCGCCGCCAGCATATACCGTTCAGACCCCTCCCCCAGTTCGTAGAGGAAAAAATTCAGGGGCTCATTGACCTCAGCGGCCAGGCCGCCCGCATTGGCAAATGAAGGGGCGGTTCTCATATCAAAAACCGAGAGCCCGCAGGCTTTAAGAAAACATTCCTTTAAAACCCATATCCGGTAAAACCGGTCGATTTTTTCCGGCCCATCGGCAGTGACAATATACTCCTGTTCTTCCGGGGAAAACTGAAGCCGGGCAATTTCCCCAAAGTCCTTCAGGGGTTTTACATGCTGAATATCACAACCGGTGCGGAGTGGGCAGCCGGTTTCCCGGTTTTTTTCTGTACTATACGCCACGGCGGCCATGCTGCGGGAATGGGATATGCTGAAATCGGCGTGACGGTCGGTAAAAAAGGGGCGACCCCCCGGTTCTGTCCCTATTTCAGGGGAATGCCCTTCATCCAAAAGCCCCAGAATCCGCCTGCCGCAGGTGTGCAGGCTCCGGTTGCCCGGTTCCGGGGTGGAATTTGACACAAGGGATAATCCTATATATAATAATTCCATTCTATCTATGATGAAGCATAATATATTGAAACGAAACCTCTGCGGAAGCCTCTCGAAACGTATTGTATTTGTTTATCCCCTGATATTCCTCTCTCTGGTTTCCTGTGCCACAATGCAGGCCCCTTCCCCTTATTCGCCGGTCTATATTACGGACCAGGCGCAATATGCGTTGCTGCCGCCATCAAACATCGACATTCCCCTGGATATGGCCCAACAGCTTACGGGGAGATACGGAAAACAGGAATTTTTACTGGAAGCGTGGGTCAAGGCCGATGAGGGGGAGCTCACCATTGCGCTTTTTAACGCCATGGGCGCCGATATGGGGCAGCTTTCCTTTAATGACAGGGGGATTTCCCTTACTTCAACCGTTTTCCCCCCCGCCCTCAAGCCTGAGTATATGGCGGCGGATTTTCAGTTTTGTTTTTACCGCATTGACGCCCTTGCTTCGGCGCTGAAAGATTCCGGCCTCACCCTGGTTACAGCCGCCAATAATAATTCTGGGGGCAGTGAAGAGGTGCGTACCATTTACTTCGGCAAGGACCGGATTATCGAAATCCTTAAAACACGGGATGCGGTTCAGTATACCAATTTCCTGCGGGATTATTCGTATACCCTCCGGGGGGCCTTCTGATGCAGAACAAAGTTTCGCAGATATACCTTTCCCGGCCGGGCATCCTCTGCTGCGCCGGAGACAGCCCTGATGCGTTTTTTGACGCCGCCCTCCGGGGCAGTCAGCACGGCATAAAGCCTGTCACCGCGGACCGGGTAGGTCCGAGTTCCGAAGGAAGAAACTTTCTCGCGGGCCGTATAGCCGAGGGTGATTTGCCGGATATTTCCCATGAAGTTCCAAAAAACCGCAGCTTCCGCATTGCCGCCGCCGCACTGGAACAGATACGCGGCACGGTGGAACAGGTCCGCAGCGCCTGCGGTTCAGAACGCATAGGGGTCTGCGCCGGGTCCTGTGATAATGGTTCCGAAGCGTCTTTTTTGGCCCATAAAGCGTATTACGCAGGGGGCGCTTTTCCCGCAGATTACGATCTGCGTTTTCAGGGCGCGTCCTTTACCGCAGAATATATAGCCCATGCTTTGGGCGTGTCCGGCCCGGCCTTTACCGTTGCTGCCGCCTGCGCCTCAAGCGCCGCTTCGATCATAAAGGGCGCCCAGCTTATCAAAGCGGGGCTCTGCGACGCGGTCATCGTCGGCGGGACGGATATTGCCTCGGAAACCGTGCTGCTGGGCTTCTCTGCCCTGGAAGCAGTCTCCGATGGCGTGAGCAACCCATTCAGCAAAAACCGCAAGGGGATAACCCTGGGGGAAGGGGCGGCCTTCTTTGTCCTGTCAAGGGAACCTCTTAAAGGGGATGGAAGCGGGATAGAACTGCTCGGCTACGGGGAAAGCGCCGACGCCTTTCACATGACGGCCCCACGGGCAGACGGAAGCGGGGCTGTCCGGGCCATGCGGGAGGCCCTTTCCAATGCGGGAAAAAAGCCCGATGATATAGATTACGTCAACCTCCACGGGACGGGTACTCCCTTAAACGACAGCATGGAAGCCTTGGCCCTGGCTGCGGTATTCCCGGCTTCCGCGCCCCTTGTCAGCTCCACCAAACCCGTCACCGGCCATACACTGGGAGCGGCGGGTGCGCTGGAACTGGCCCTTTGCTGGATGGCCCTGGATGCCGCTTCAAAAAATGCGGAAGGAAAGGGAAAGGTTCCCCTTCACTGTTGGGACGGCGTAAGCGATGGGGAACTTCCACCCCTGCATCTTGTTGGGAAGGAAGACGGGGCGCAAAAACTCCGTATCTGTATGAGTAATTCATTTGCCTTTGGGGGCTGTAATGTCAGCCTTGTAATAGGGGCTGCGGGAGGATGAGCCTTTGACCGGTGGAAATATTGAACGGGAGGAGCTTCTCACACTCCTGCCCCATAAGGGCAAGATGTTCCTGCTCTCCCGTGTTACGGCCTATGATACCCTTAAGCGCAGCCTGGATGCGGAATACGAAATACCTGAGGATTGTCTTTTTTACGATCCCGCACTTGGAGGGGCGCCTGCCTGGGTGAGTTTTGAGTTTATGGCTCAGAGTATTTCCGCCCTGGCGGAGATCACCCACCGGGAGAAGGGGGAGCCCCTAAAGATGGGCTGTATCCTGAGTGTTTCAAACATGGAAATCCGGAGGCCCCTGTTAAAGGCCGGAACCACGGCGTACATACACGTTCAGGAAGATTACGCGGCTGATGATGGGATTTTTGCCTTTAATTGCACCGTGTCTCTGGGAACAGGGGCCGGTACGGCGGTGGTGTCGGCGAAACTTATGATTATGGAGGTAGATGATCTCTCCATATTTGAAAAGGGAGCGTGAATAAAAATAATGTGTGTAAATACGGAAACCGGGAAGACTGTTCTTGTAACCGGCGCGGGCCGGGGGATAGGCAGGGCGATTGCGCTGGCTGCGGCGGAGGCCGGTTATGGGCTTGTGGCCCATTATAACCGGAGTGAAGCTCCGGCGGCCGCTTTGCAGGAGGAGATCCGCTCAAAAGGCGGCAGCATCGAATTGATCCAATTTGATGTGGCGAACCGGGAGGAATGCCGGGAAAAACTTGAGGCATATACCGAAACTCATGGCGCATTCTGGGGCATCGTCAACAACGCCGGTATCACCGCAGATAATGCGTTTCCCGCCCTTACCGGAGAAAACTGGGATTCGGTGATCCACACCAACCTGGACAGTTTTTATAATGTGCTGCAGCCCCTTATCATGCCCCTCTGCCGCAAGAAACGGGGACGGATCATCACCATGGCGTCGGTGTCGGGACTTATCGGCAACCGGGGTCAGGTGAACTACAGCGCATCCAAAGCGGGGATCATCGGGGCCACCAAAGCCCTAGCGGTGGAACTGGCAAGCCGGTCCATCACGGTCAACTGCATAGCTCCGGGTGTCATTGAAACGGACATGATTCAAAACGCCCCCATGGATATGATACTGCCCGCTATTCCCATGGGCCGGGTGGGGAAACCGGAGGAAGTTGCCGCCCTGGCGGTATTTCTTCTTTCCGATGCCGCTGCGTATATTACCCGGCAGGTTATTTCCGTAAACGGCGGACTGGTATAAAAGGAGTAAGGAGTAGAAATGAGTAACGGAAAAAAACGGGTGGTAGTAACCGGGGGAAGCATTGTCAGCGCCCTGGGGAACGATTGGCCTCTGGTATTTGAATCCCTGAAAAAAGGGAAAAATTGTGTCCGCCGTATGGATGAATGGGATATATATACCGGCATGAATACCCGGCTTGCGGCCCCCATAGATTTTGTCATGCCCGATTACCCCCGGAAGAAGATCCGCGGCATGGGCCGGATTGCACAGATGGCGTTGGTGGCTACCGATCAGGCCCTGCGGAATGCCGCCCTTGCGGATAGCCCGGAATTGAAGGAAGGCCGCTGTGGCGTATCCTATGGTTCTTCCATGGGCAGCGTGGAACCATTGATGGATTTTTACAGCATGCTCATCATGAATGATATAAAACTCATGAACGCCACCACCTATATCCGTTCCATGCCCCAAACCTGCGCGGCTAATCTCAGCGTGTTCTACGGATTAACCGGACGGCTCATTACCACCAACGTCGCCTGCGCATCGGGAAGCATGTCCATCGGCTATGCCTATGAGGCCATTCAGAACGGTCTCCAGGACATTATGCTGGCCGGTGGGGCCGAGGAGCTTTCCGCCGCAGATGCCGCGATCTTCGATACCCTCTTTTCCGCCAGTACCCAAAACGATACCCCGGAATTGACCCCACGGGCCTACGATAAAAAACGGGACGGCCTGGTACTCGGCGAGGGGGCGGGAACCCTGATCCTGGAAGAATATGAACACGCCAAAAAACGGGGCGCCCCTATCCTTGCCGAGATCGTAGGATTCGGAACCAATACAGACGGGACCCACATCACCCAGCCGAACCGCGCGACCATGGGGGGCGCCATGCAGTTGGCCCTCAGGGATGCGGATCTCAGCGCTGACCGTATCGGCTATGTGAACACCCATGGGACCTCTACCAGCGCCGGAGATATTGCCGAAAGCTGGGCCACCCACGATGTCTTTGGCCGTCCGGTTCCCGTCAGTACCCTGAAAAACTATATCGGCCATTCCCTGGGGGCCTGCGGGGCCATTGAAGCCTGGGTGAGCATCAATATGATGAATGAAGGCTGGTTCCTTCCGAATCTCAATTTGACGGACCTCGATCCCGAATGCGCCCTCCTGGATTATATTACCGGGAATGGCCGGGAAATCGACACCGAGTAT
>BNUT01000065.1 GCA_025997555.1 Spirochaetia bacterium | reverse complement strand
GAGGTTCGTGGTTATTTAATCTCTATTTCCGCCATTTCAAAAAGAAGTTTCTGGACCGCTGTTGCCTCAGGGGTGGTTTGGTGTTCGATGTTGTCCAGTGCATCATCCCCCAGGCTGTGCTGCACCGTGGAAAAGAACCCCGCCCTTTTCCCCATAAGCCGCAGGAGCTGCCGCAAATAAAAAGACCCAAACCTTCAGCGTCCGGGGAAGGGATGCGGATATCGGCGTCATATCAATCGAAAGCAGCTCCGATGGAAATTGCTACAAAGTTCTGCTCCGGGAGACCGGCGAAACAATTGATATCCGGGATCAGCTTCCCGGCGCCTTTAATGCGGGAAATGTTCTTGCGGCGCTGCTGGTGGTGTCGGGCTTGCTGGGCCTGCCAATCAGGGAAATCGCCGCTCAGGTTCCGGCGCTCCGCCCGGTGCGGGGCCGCATGACCGCTATTGCGAACAAGTTCGGCATTGAGGTGGTGGTGGACTATGCCCATACGCCATCGTCCTTTGAAACCATCTTCCCCCCCTTGCGGGAACGGCTCAACAAATCCGGGGGACGGATCATCAGCCTCTTCGGTTCCGCGGGGGAACGGGACACCCAAAAGCGGCCCCAACAGGGCCGTATAGCGGCGGATTATTCGGACATCATCATCCTTACCGATGAGGACCCCCGCGGGGAAAAGCCCATGGACATCCTTGAAGAAATCGCAAAGGGTTGCTTCGCAGCCCAAGGTTGCGAAAGCGCATCATGGAAGCGCGGAGAAAATCTTTTCCTCATCCCTGACCGGCCGACCGCAATCAGGAAGGCGCTATCCCTGGCAAGGCCAAAAGATTTGGTACTGCTTCTGGGGAAGGGCCACGAAAATTCGATCATCTATGCGGAAAAAACCATTCCCTATGATGAATTTGGGGAAACTGAAAAGGCCCTGGCGGAAATAGAGATTAAATAACCACGAACCTCACGAAAAACACAAAAAGTTCATTTGGTTCGTGCTGTTTGTGGTTAAAACCGTGTTTTTCGGCGTTCCGCAAAACCGGTGATGTTCTGAAATTCCATAAGGAAACCGTCATCCAGAATCACCTTGCCGGAAAAAAAGCCGCACACCTGATGGCGGGAGAGGGAATAAAGAAGCATCCGGTTCCGCTCCACCCGTTCCTGATGGGGGGTAAAGGTCATCTCAAGCCGGTTGTCGTTGCTGGTAAAATGCCAGGGCAGAAGCCAGTCGGCGGGGTTGATATGAAAGGTAACCTGATCCAGTTTGTGGAGTTTCCCGTCAACAAAAAAAGCGTTCTCCGTTCCCTGTGCGGAATCGGCGGACCCGTACCCCACGCTAAAACCAAGCTGCCGGCCTTCGCTCCGGCCGCAGGCCGCCGCCCAATAATGGACATCACCGCGGGGGCGCACGCCCCGGTTCCAGTCAAAAATTCCCCAGGCATTGCCGCCGGTAAACACAAGCTCCGAAGATCCGAACTGTACCACCCCTTCGGCGGTATACCAGGGGGAACACCGGGAATAACGGAAGGCGTTTTTTTCCCGCCGCCAGGGGGTATTGGTCACCAGGGATTCCGCCCCCGCCGGGCAGGATAAAACCAGCTCCCCCCGCAGGCTCCGGTGGCGGCCAAATTTAGAAAAATCGGCTTTGATGATCCGCACCCCCCCTTCCATAGCGACAAAATCAAGGCGGGATTTCCCCCGCTTCACCCGGACCGATCCGGTTTCACTCCCCGGCGGCATATCAAAAATGCCCAGGGGAAAGGGCCGCTGGTAAACATGGGTGGTCCGCTTTTTGTCCCTCAGGGAAATCACCGAAATGCCCGTATACCCCAGAAAGCCGTCATCAAGAATTTCAAAGATAAGCAAATGGGTGGGAGAAAAAATGATATACCGGTCGGATTCGGAGATTTTTCTCCGTGGCGCCCAAAGCTGGGCGGGATCGTAAAAAAACCAGGGAGCACGGGCCCAGCCGAAATTCATGGGCCAGCCCTCATCGTCCAGCACCGAAACCGGCGCTGTTATTTCATTTTGAATCATTGCATGATAGTATACTGTATGAACTATGCGGGAATGAAGGCCCTGGTGATGGGCCTTGGGCTTCACGGGGGCGGCCTTGAATCCGCCCGGTATCTGGCCCGCCACGGGGCGGAAGTCACGGTTACGGATCTGCGGGATGAAAAGACCCTGGCCCCCTCAATCGAAAAGCTTGAAGCCGAAGGCAACGGCAAATTTCACTACGTGCTAGGCCGCCACGAAATAAGGGATTTTGAAAATGCCGACCTGGTGATCAAAAACCCCGGAGTCCGTCCCGATTCCCCCTATTTAAAAGCCGCCCGCCGCATCGAAACGGACATTTCGATCTTTTTTGCCAATTCTCCCGCCCGGCTCACTGCCGTTACCGGTTCCAAGGGCAAATCCAGCGTCTCATCGGCCCTGCACTGGGTTTTACAAGAGGCGCGGAAAGCCGGGTTGCCGGACAAGGCAGCTTTACCCGGTAAAGCGGCTTTTCTTGGCAAAGCTTGGCTGGGCGGCAACATCACCGTATCCCCCCTCACCTTCCTTGATGAACTGAAATCCGGTGACGATGTGGTACTGGAACTTTCCAGTTGGCAGCTCGGCGATTTGAAAGGCAGGGGTTTCAAACCCCGCGCTGCGGTCCTGACCACGATCTTGCCGGATCATCTGAACTGGTACGGCACAATGGAAGCCTATGTGGCGGACAAGCGGATCATCTACCAGGGCCAGGACGAACATGATGTCACCATCGCCGCCGATGATAGTTGGGGCCGCAGCTTCCTGAGCGAAAGCCGGGGTCGGCCCATGGTCTACGCCGAATCCCCCCTACCCGAAGGTGTTTCCGGCGGCTGGCTTACCGGCCCCGGCGGCCCCGGCCTGGTGCGGCTGTCCGGTGAAACCTTCGATGCGGTCCCGACAAAACTTTTGGTCCCCGGCTGGCATCAGAAAAAAAACTTACTCGCCGCAGCCCTGGCGCTCCTCGACCTGGGGCTGGATGCGGAAACGGTACGGCAGGGACTCGCCTCTTTCCCCGGCATCGAACACCGGCTGGAATTCTTCCACGAAGCCGGGGGGGTCCGCTTCTACAACGATACCGCCGCCACCATCCCCGAAGCCGCAGCAGCAGCAGTCGAAGCCTTCGGCGATAATCCGGTGGTACTGATCACCGGCGGAACAGACAAAAATCTTGACTTTAGTCCGCTGGTAAAAGCCGCGCCCAAGGCAAAGGCAATCATCCTTCTGGCGGGGACCGGCAGCGACAAACTTAAAAGTCTTTTTGCAAGCACGGAAATTGCGTTTCAGGGGCCCTTTGATGATGTGGATGCGGCGGTTCGGGCAGTACTGGACACGGCGAAACCAGGGGACACGGCGGTCCTTTCGCCGGGCTGCGCCAGCTTTGGGATGTTCCTCAACGAATTTGACCGGGGACGGAAGTGGAAGGAAGCGGTATTACGCGCCGCCTTCGCCGGAAGATGAAATGTATTTGGAAATATCCCGGGAGCCATGCAGAACCCGGTGGATTGCAATTGTCCTTTTCTCATCATCCACTTTGTAGAAAACCAGATAATTGGATACCACCATTCGCCTGAAAGACGGATTACCGTCATAAGCTTCATACATATAGGGATTCTCCGCCAGATTACCAATCTGCTCTTTCAGGACTGAAAGGAATTTTACCGGAGTACTGGGGTAAAATTGGGCCAGGTAAGACTTGATTTCTTTTACATCCTCCCTGGCCAGTTCCAGGTACCCAATTTTATATTTCAAGGCCATCCCAAAATTCTTCATGGCTTAACCATACCGCATCGGGCTTTCCGGCCGCCGCTTCTGCCTCGGCCAGTTTTTCACGGATATAACGCCGGTGCGTATACTCTTCATAATCCGCATAATCTTCTATATTGATAAGTACCGCCTCACCCCTTCCCTTGTTGGTTATGATGACCTGATCATGATCCCGCAAAATATCGGTAAGTTTCGCATAGTCGTTCCGCAGATCCCTGGATGGCTTTACATGAACCCTAAACATTGCGTGTATCCTCCGTAATGGTTTTACTGTATCATAGTTTGCATACAAATTCAAACGGAAAGATGCGGTGTTACGCGCCATCCATCCCTGAGTCATCCCCATCCGCCTCATCCTGCTCCTCCAATAAACGGTCAATGTAGCCCTTGAGGTATTTCCGGCTGTCGGGATTCAGGGATGTATAGATATCCACAATTTTATGAGTAAAAGGGTCAGCATTATCAAGAAAGACCGGTTCCTTGCCGGAAACAAGCCATTTTTCACTGATTGACCATTCCCGGCAAATATCGGCAATAAGCCGTTCAGTGAGATTGATGCGGTTTGTTTCAATGCTGCCAATATTAGACGTTGAAACCTTAAGCTTATGAGCGAATTCCTCCTGGGTAAGTTTGAGAATAACCTTCCGCAAATGCCGGATACGCTCATAAATAGTCATAATAGGCAAATCCTTCCCATGAACCAAAATAGTATAAACAAAATTATGTGTCAATCACAAAATAGTTGACAAAATATCCTCACAATGGTATTATTCTATGAAAATTTGTGATTGAATGGGAAAAAGGAGAGTACTGTGCCTGAACACTCGGAAATAAAAGAGATATGGAACGCCTGCGCGGCATTGTCTCCCCTGAACCAAAAGTGCGCCTATGACGTTGCCTCTGCGCTTAAATTTGCGGAAGACAGGGCGGTTACGGCTACCGGTGGAAGCCGTACCGGAGACAGCGACGGAGGCCGGAGGATGAACAAAAGAGACTGAACAAAGGCTTTAATGTCCGGATCAGATGCAAGGGTTTTACGGCGGCTGTTAGGCACCTTTTCTCGGCATCCCCGGCATGGCAATAGGTTTACCTTAGGAGGGTAAAAATGAAGAAGAGAGTTTTGTTTGTGGGAATGCTCGGCATGGCGCTGACATTCGGTTCGGTAAGCGGTGTTTTTGCAGCGCCGGGACTGTTTGATCTGAAGTCAGGCCCCACAGAGCAAAAGAATGCGGTTTTTCTGGATGTTGGAACACTGGCTACCTATCTAATGGCTGGCGGCTTTGGCGGGGGCGTCGGTTATGAACGGGCTTTCGGCAATTCCTTTTCGGGTCTAATCCATGCCGGCGCCGGTGGTTTTACCTATGATATTTTGGGTAGTAAGAACACTGCGTTTGCATTCGAGATTGATGTACATGGCCGGTGGTATTTTTTCAAAACCTCCTTGGATAAGGCTTTTATAGACCTGGGCCTTGGCTACGAATACTATGGCTATACCTATGAAAACGCTTCTAGTTGGAATTGGAATCAGAGCTCTCTGACCATTACCCCGAAAGCAGGCTGGAAATTTATTTTTGGCAAGGGTTTTGTCCTTGAGCCATCTATCGGTTATACCATTGGTATTGGGCTTGGTACGCCGGAGATCCGCGGCGATGTATCAACGCATAATGCAAGTGGTTTAGCTATTGGTGTTGGTTTAGGCTGGGCATTCTAAGGAAAAAGACGCCCTGTTTAAGAGGTAAAGCCCCGCTGCCCGGCGGGGCTTTATTTGGCACAGGCGGGTTTGGGCGCAGTGCCCTGTTTTTTCTCCCTCAAAAATCAATAGAATAGTACTCATCATGAGAACAGATCCGGCTGCCTGTTCCGCTCCCGTTTAATGCCGTGTTTCAACTCCGGGATAAGGCTCTCCAGACGAGAGAGGAAACGGCTGGTTCTCTCCCAAGCCTCGCAAAACGCAGAGCATTTTGCATTTTTCAGTGAAATTGTGTGGAATGATTGGCAGGGGTGCAGCGAAAAACACCGGTGATTCATAATTATGCACACTAAATCTCCATCATCAAGAAATCTTTCAGGTTCATGCAAATAATCCCCGTTGGCGTTACTGCGCCCATATCATCCTCCATACTCACCACATACTTGGGAAAGTTGTCCTGAATACCCTCAAGGTTCCCGAACTCCCGTTTATACGCCGCCTCATCGCCGATACGCCACACCGCCTGTACATAAAGTTTGGCCCCTTCTTTTTTGGCGATAAAATCTATTTCCTTATCGCCATCCTTTCCCACATAAACAGTAAAGCCCCGCTGAATCAGAAACAGATATACTGCGTTTTCGACAAGCTTTGCCATGTCAAGTTCGGGCGGATTTTTTGCCAGGACATTCCGTAAACCAATATCCTCAAAGTAATACTTTTCCCCGATTTCAAAAATTTTCAGCCCATTCGCTTCGGCGCGTGAAACCTTATGCACAATAAAGGATTTTTCCAGCGCCGCAAGATAAGTAATCACCGTTTGTACCGGAATCCGTATCTTTTGATTTTTCAAATACTTGCTGATATTATTCGCGGAAAAAATGCTCCCCGTATTATCCGCGAGGTATTCCGCAAGGTTTTCCAGAAACCGGATATTGCGGATATTTTCCCTGATAAGCACATCCCGCAGCAGAATCGACTCATATACATTTTTCAGATACTCCCGCGCCAAATGTTCTTCCTTCTCCGGCAGGGATGCAAGGTAGGGCATCCCCCCGATGCGGAGATATTTCCGCAGTGTTCCGGTGGAATTTTCAAAATGATAAAAACTCAGGAATTCCCGGTACCCCAAAGGATGAATCTGAAACTGAATGTAGCGCCCCGCAAGGTAGGTGGCAAGTTCCCCGGATAAAAGATGGGCGTTGCTGCCGGTAAAGTAAAGGTCGCAGTTTTCCTCCGCATATAAAGACCGCACAGCCTTTTCAAAATCGGCTATGTCCTGGATCTCGTCTATGAACACAAAATTCTTCCGTCCGCTTGCCAGCCGGGAAGAAACATAATCATATAAATCCACATCGGTCCTGATCTGCCGGAACTCCGCAAATTCCGTATTGATGTAGATAATATTGGCCGCCCCATCGCCCTTACAGATCTCGTCCATAAGCTGATAGAGCACATAGCTTTTCCCCACCCGCCGCTGCCCTGCCAGGACCTTGATGATATGGGAGCCGATAAAGGGCTTAATCCGCTCAAAATAGAGATCCCGGGGCATATATTCCGATATAGTTTCCATCATGATTGAAATTATACCTGAATATATATAAAGTTTCAAGTATGTTGGAAATCAGTACATCCTTCATCCCCCCGCCCCCTTTGTGCTAGGATACTGGTATGGACCTTGAACTTTTGCAGGAGCGCTCGCGGATCATCCGGCAGGTCCGCCGCTTCTTCGACGACCGGCAATACCTTGAAGTGGATACCCCCCTCCTCAGCCCGGACCTGATCCCCGAATCCTGTCTGGAGGTCTTCGAGACCAACCGCATCCCCCCGCAGGGAAGCAAAACACGGCGGCCTGAACCCTGCTGGCTTATCCCCTCCCCGGAGATCTGGATGAAAAAACTTATCGCGGCCCACCGGCAAAGTCTCTACCAGATCTGCAAATGCTTCCGTAACGGTGAATCAATTGGCCGCTTCCACAGCCCAGAATTCACCATGCTGGAATACTACACCATGGACGCAAATTACCTGGACAGCCTCAACCTCACCGGGGAACTTTTTTCATCCCTTGGCGCCGCCGATACTTTTGAACGCATCACCATGGAAGAAGCCTTTGCCCGCTGGGCGGGGTTTGATCTCTACAAAGCGGCCGCTCCGGGCAGTATGGAAGAGGAGGCCCGCAGGCTGGGTCTGGACCCGCCGCCCGGATTGAATACGGCCTCTCTCTACGATTTGATCTTTATCCATGCGGTGGAACCGAATCTGCCAAAGGACAGGCCCGTGGCCTTGATTGATTACCCCGCCTTTGTCCCCTGCCTGGCGCAAAAAAATAAAAACGGCAAAACCGTTGAACGGTGGGAACTCTACGTCCACGGCATAGAACTGGCAAACTGTTATTCGGAAGAAACCAACGCGGAGGAAGTGCGCCGTTTTTTTGAAACCGAATCGGCGGAAAAAGAAAAAAGTGCTCTGGTAAAACACCGTGTCGATCAGGATTACTGGAAGAACTTTTTGCCCCGCAGTAATACCGCAGTATTTCCCAAGAGGAAACCCTGCGGGTTTCCTCAATGTTCCGGGGTTGCCATGGGACTGGACCGGCTCATCATGGTATTAACCGGCAGATCCACCATCGACGGGGTACTGCCTTTCCCTCAGACCGGGTCCTGATTTCGCCGGTACGCCAAAGCCCGGAAGCCCTGGCGTTTGATGTCCCCCAGCCGGGTAAAGTGCGGACCATTAGGTCCGCTAGCCGGCTTTTTCCGGTCAAATTTTTCCGCCTCCGAAGAAGAGAGTGCGATCAGGGCCGTTCCATTGGGCAGGAGCAGCCGTGCAATATCCTCCCAAAGCGCAGTCAACCGTTCTGCGCCGGGAACTGTTTCGGGAAAAGCAACAATAAAACTATAGGCCCCCGGTATCGCAGGATGTTCTACCGGAAGTTCCGTGCCGGGGATCACCTGAATCGACATATCCGCAGCCTTGGCGGCCAGGGCCGTGGCAGCTAAAGCTGCCTTGGTGTTATGCCGGGCCGCTTCCAGTGCGAGGATGTTTCTGCCGGAGAGGACCAGCCGATCCGTTTTGAGGCCGCGTTGCAGGAGCCATGCGGGAAAGTGACCCTGCCCGCTTTCGTGGATCAGTATTGCGGCGCAGCGATCCGATTGCGCTTGTGGAAGATATATTTTTTCCAGTCCAAGGCGGCTCACCAGTTTTGCTGCGGCAACGGCGGCGGCACCGGGGCGGTCAAATTCGGCGGCTCCGTGAACTGCGTCGATATGATAGCAAATTCCTTCCATTTCGTAATCGCCGCTGCCCATACCACCGGCGCCGCTCCGCAGATAAAAGGGATTATTTTGAATGAAGTGTTCACCCGCAATGACAGGGCCGTTGAGCATCGTATCCGCTTCCCGTCTTTGGTACACAAATACCGTATGCTCCTTACCGGTTTCTTCCAGAAGCACCGTACCGGACTTTTCTATCAGTGACCGGAAAAAATTAACCAGGGTATTAACCGCCACCATGATCACCCTGCCGCCGGGGCTGAGCAGTTCAACGGAACGGCGGACAAAATCTTCCAGCACCGGCGTTCCCGCCTTTGCGGGGATGTTGGTCAGGATCAGGTCCCAGCGGCAGCCCTCCGGCCCGGCAAGCAGTGGTTCGGTGCGCGCTGTTACCGGGACCTCTGTTGTGGGGAAATTTCTTTCGGCGTTGTATTCGGTAAAAAGCCGGGCCAGATCGTCCCGGTCCTGGGCGCGGACAAAAAAGGGCGGCGGACATACTGCGGAACCTGCCGCAGAATAAAACTCCAACAAGGCGCGAGCCGCACAGATCCCGATGACCCCAACGCCGCAGCCTGAATCCAGCACCGAGCGGGGCAGAGGACGGCCCGCCGCAGGGTCGGCGTCCCAGATTTTTGATAAAACCCGCAGAAGCTGCCGCGTCCCCGTATCAATATCATTTGAACTGAAAAGCCCATGTGAAAGGGCAAAGCTGAAATCTATCCCGCGAAATCTGAATAGAACTTCTTTGGAAATATAGGATTCAACGATATTAACTATTGACCCGCTCCACATATTCGTTGGTTTCGGTGTTGACGAGGATCTTTTCACCCTGCTTGATAAAGAGGGGCACCCTCACGGTAAGGCCTGTCTCGGTGGTAACGGGCTTGGTGGCGCCGGAAACGGTATCGCCCTTCACGTAGTTTTCACTTTCCGCCACGGTAAAGGTCACCTTGTAGGGAATCTTGATGTCGATGACCTTCTCTTCCCAGATGGTCAGCTCGTAGGAATCGCCGTCCTTGAGATAGAGTTTTTTTTCCTCCATACCCGCAATCGGCACTTCGTACTGTTCATAGGACTCGTTATTCATAAAGTGGTAGTTATCCGCATCCGCGTACTGGTACTGGCAGGTATGGACATCCACCGTGGCATCCTCAACTTCCTGCTGGGTGGGGATGGTCAGGCTCAGCACAGCGCCATCCTTGATGCTCTTCATTTTTATCCGGGCAACGGCGGTCCCCTTTCCGGGATTGTGGAATTCCCGGTCAACCACCAGATAGGGCTGCCCCTTTTGAAGCAAACAGCTCCCCTTTACTATATCGCCGCCTCGAATCATATCTTCCTCGCTTGAATTTCGATTTTTGGTAGTATAGCGGGATTTGGGGGGATTAGTCTACTACCCCCTACTTCGGGATTTTAGCTAACTGCAACCGGCGGATCGTCGCTTATCGCTTGACTTTTTTTTATTTCTTCATTAAACTATTTAAACCATTGGGGACGTAGCGAAGCTGGTTTATCGCGCTGGCCTGTCAAGCCGGAGATCGCGGGTTCAAGCCCCGTCGTTCCCGTCAGCCCGTCTGTATAGACGGGCTTTTTTAGCATTTTCGGGTAATAGTGCAGTTGGGCGGACTATGCGGCCCCCTTATAAACCTCTGCCCTCGGTGGCGTAATTCCTTGCTATACAACAAAATAGTGTTTTGCGGTGAGTCCGGCGGTGACGGCGCCGGGCAAAACTCAAGCCCCTGGAGGCCGCAAACTGGTTCCCTTCAGATCAAATACCCCGCCCTAAAAGGGCGGGGTATTTGACCCCCTCAATACGAATAAAAGATCGGAAAGGCGGGATTTGAACCCGCGACCCCTAAGTCCCGAACCTAGTGCGCTACCATCTGCGCTACTTTCCGATATGCCGAACCATGAGCTTATAATATAATAAATTCAGTCAAAGCCGTCAATGGTCAGGGCGAGCGCATAGTCACGACTCCCAAACCGAAGCCTTTTTTGAATGGAAGTAACGAGATATGCAGCCTGAATCAGGGACTTAATAGTATATTTTATTCGTATTGAAGGGGTCTCATACCTCGTCCTTTAGGTCGAGGTTGTTGATTCTTCCTGCGAAAACAGCCCCATGGCAAGCTGAATTTTTCCCGTTCCTTGTGATGATGATTCAAAATAATTCCCCCTGATTCGCTTTCCTGTCTTCAACGGCATTACCGGGGTTCTTCAATAACGCCAAGAACTGTTCCTCATCGATAATTGGTATCCCCAGATCACGGGCTTTTTTATTTTTCCCGGAACCCGATTCGGGATCGTTGGTCACGAGAAAGGACAAATCCTTTACCACCGATGATTTTGCGGAAGCCCCCAATGCCTTTATCTTTTCCTCGGCTTCGCTGCGCTTCATTGCGGTGAGTTCCCCGGTAAAACAGAATGAAGCGCCGCGCAGGGGCTGGGCGTCTTCCGCCGGGGGAGAGGCGATACTGATGACCCCCGCCGTAAGTACCAGATCCATTTCAGTAACCGTTTCTTTAAGTCCCTGGACGATTGTTGCGGCGGTGATCTCCCCCAGACCGTAGGCTGCGGCGATTTCCTCTGTTGAGGCGGCGCGGATTTTTTCCAGGGTGTTAAAGCCCGCGAGGGCAACCTTCTCCATGATGGTCTCCCCCACCCCTTCAAAATCGAAACCCGCCACAAAGGCCGCAAGGGAAAGCTCCCGCTTTGCACTGATGTGACGGACCACCTTGGCGGCGGAAAGTTCCCCCATGCGGTCATATTCCGCAAGTTCTTCAGCCTTAAGGGTGTAGAGTTCGTGTATCTGCCGCACCCGCTCCCTGTCGAAGAGCTGACGGATAAGTTTGTCACCCAATTCCCGGATATCCAGCACATTGATCCATTTTTCAAGCCGGTGGAGGAGCCGCTTGGGGCAGTCCGGGTTGGGACAGTAGAGCCGGGTGCCGCCGTCCACCAGCGGCGTGTTGCAGGCTCCGCATATACCGGGAAACAGTATTGCTGTTTTTTCTTTTGACAGTGATTCTGCGGGTAGAGCGCCATCCGGGGCAAGCCCTTCGATCTTGGGGATGATCTCCCCCCGCTTCACCACACGCACCGCGGAACCGATCTCAAGGCCCATGGCGCGGATCATGTCGGGGTTGTTGAGGTTGGCCCGCTGGACCGTGGTCCCCGCAATCCGCACCGGGTCCACCACACCGATTGGAGTGTAGGTTGCGCCTGATTCGCTCCATTCAACCGCGCGCAGAATACTGAATGCGGCTTCCAGTTCAAACTTGAAGGCGATCTGTTTTTCAGGCCGTGCCCTCCGCAGATCCGCCATGTCGGTGTCCGGGTCCTTTACCACGAGGCCGTCGATGTCAACCGGAAGTTTGTCCCGCATGGCCGCAACCTTACTGCGGTAATCGATTATTTCATCGGCGGTGGAAAATTCTTTGGTAACCGTAATTTCAAAGCCCCGTTTTTTAAGCCATGCGATCTTTTCCTTTTCGTCTTTAAAATATGCGTCATCACCGGGGGCAGAAACATCGTAGGTAATCAGGCGGAGGTCTTCGCAGCCCAGACCGTCCTTGCGGCGCATGATCCCGTTGGCGGCGTTCCGGCAGTTTGCCTTGTCGGTATATTTCGACTGCCAGACAGCGTGGGTCATCACCACTTCCCCCCGGACACCCCCTGAAAAGGGAACATCCAGCGCGGAAAGCACCCCTTTCATACGCTGTGCGTTGAAAGTAATCTCATCCCCGATAACACCGTCCCCGCGGGTTACCGCCCGGATAAGTTTACCCTTTTCATATTGCAGTTCCAGGCTTGCCCCGTCGAGTTTGTACTGGACCAGAAAAAACGCAGGGGCGGTTTTTTCCGCCCAGGCGAGGAACTCCTCCGGGTTCGCCGCCTTATCCTGGCTTCCCATGGGGATGAGATGCTTTGCCTTGGGAAAGCCGTCGGTATTGTCCGCCCCCACTTTTGCAAAAAGATGGTTGGCCGGGTCCAGGGTTTTTAATTCATCCCAGAGGAGATCGAATTCCGCATCGGAGATTTCCGCCTCACCATCGTAATAGGATTTCTGATATTTCCGTATCAGCCGCTCAAGGGCGGCTATACGATCATCTTCACTTTTCATTACTCATTCCCCACTACAAACCTTAACAAAATAAATTTCCCGTACTTCGTGGTTCTTATCGATCCCCTTCTGCTCAAATTTTGTGCGGGGCCGCCAGTCCTGATGCGGGGCAAAACCACCGTACACGCCCCCTTCATAGGGATTATGAAGTCCCGGCGTGGCGGAAAGTTCCGCGAGGGCCCAGTTTCCGTAATCCTCCCAGTCGGTGACCATATAGATGTATGCGCCGGGCTTTAGTTTTTCTGCGAGCAGATCCGTAAAGGGCCGGGTGATGAGCCGCCGTTTGTGGTGCCGTTTTTTCGGCCAGGGATCGGGAAAGAAGATGTGAAATGCCGCAGCGGAATTTGCGCTTATCATCTGCTGCAGTACTTCTACCGCGTCATGTTCGATGATGCGGATATTTTGCAGATTCCGTTTTTCAATTTCCCAGAGGAGTCTGCCGATCCCCGGTTTATGAACTTCCAGCCCCAAATAGTTCTGCTGCGGATTCGCTTCGGCGATCATGGCGGTGGCGATCCCCATGCCGAAACCGATTTCGATAGTTACGGGATTTTCGTTTCCAAAGCAGTGATTGTAATCGACGCCTGAGGCAAGGGGAATACAAAACCGGG
>BNUT01000064.1 GCA_025997555.1 Spirochaetia bacterium | reverse complement strand
CCTGGCCGAACATGTCATCCGGCCCCCGGTAATCTTTCAACAGTTCATCCAGCGTTTCTTTCGAAAAGGCCATACTTGCTCCTTCCGGTAGTATTGCCGTTTACACATTATTTTTTACAGGCTCAATTTTTTAGCTTTTCTGTGCTACCAAACATTGACAATATCTAGTATATAACTATCTAGTTTTTGAGGATTGAGTAAAAAATCTCCAAGTGCACTTCCTTTCCTTAAGTCTCCGGATGGTACTCCCAAAGCATCAAATAACAAACGTCTTCTTGGAGAATCATCAAGTTTTATTTCATAAAATTCACGCAGTTCTTTTGGTACTGCTGTCCAGTTAAATGGTTTTGTATTGATATAATATCTTTTGTATTCAAGGACAGTAAAAACAGGATAATAAGTATTATTATCCCTATATTCTACACTGTATTTATCGTTTATAAATTTTGTGCGGCCCCGAAAGGCTAAAGGTTTATCATAGCGGGAACTTGCCGCAAAAACCGGACTGACCCAGCCTATGATTAATCACCATGAACATAACCACCGGTTGTTTCCGGTAGACTGGCTCCAACTATTGGCCGCAGCTCTGAGTACTCATATTTCAGACTTTTTTGATGAACAAGGGACTTCCCTGATTGCTGATTTAGATGTCCGTTGGATAAAAAAATTCAGAAACTACTTTTACGCTTCCGTTAGAACCCAAAATCTTTGAACATATCCGTTGTCATTGAAAAGCTGACTAACTGCCCCCAAATAATAGGATAATCCATTGTTGATCCGCAAAAATAATCAATAAACATATCAACCAGGCTAAACCGGTAATTATTTGCCCTTTTCAAAATCACGCAACGATACCCCGGTATCGGGTCCATAGGGTCATTGGAGACATGATCGAATACCGTATCTGATATTTTCCTGTAATGCGTGTAGTTTGCCATATCTTGAATTTTTGAATCGTCATCATTCGTGATCCGATAATCGACAAACGGCGATTTGTTTATCGCAACGCCATTCCTCCTGAAATTAAAAACGAGCGGCGCATCCTTTTTTATCATAAAAAAACGTTCCGAAAGCGCGGTATATATACCAAAATACAAAATATCATTATCAATTGTTACAAGGAAACGATTTGGATAGCCATCGGCATCAATCACAAAATTCTTTACATCGACAAGGGTGAGCGCGACTATCTCTTTCCCATCAGCGTCATATACCTGTACTTTCCCCTGTGTCCTTTTTATAAATACCTCTGTTTTCTTGTGCTCTAACTCTTGGTTATCAACTACTATTGACGTTAATACTCCGTCAGTAAAATTATATTTATAGCTTACGGAGAAATCGTCATGAAAGCGGTATTGCCAATATGCCATGGTTTTGAACTCAAAGCTATCAGTTGTTTCCGCAAAGCAGCCGATAACAAGTGAAAAGGCACAAATTATAAAACACAATATCTTTTTCATACTTATCCTCTATGCAAACCATACTATATATTAGTGTTTTATGTCAACTTTCGTCTATATTATTTTCTAAAAAATGGAAAAATTTCAGGTGCCATGGATGGCACTTGTGACGACTAAGTTGGGACAAAAAAATTTCGCATAGCGTATGTTATGCGCAGTAAAATCTGCTACGAAGCGCTCGCCAAGGATGGCGAGCGTGTTTCTTCTTCATTTTTTTATAGTACTATGCAAAGGAAGAGCTACGCTAGACAAATTAAATTTGGTGCTAGGCACTCTTGCGCTTCCATTTTCCTGTTCGCGTTAGCATGTTCAGACTATCGCTACATTACTCTCTTACAACTCTTTATTTATTGAATAATTTATTACAATATCATTTTTAATATTTACCACTATATTATACAACCAGTTCTTTGATATAATCATCAAATTACCATCTGCAATATCAAATTTTGTTGTTGTTTTTATGAGGTCTTTTGCGCGGGTAGAAGACATACCAATTATTTGAATGCCTGGACACTGATATGATGGACTAAATATTTCTATGTGATACAGTTCCATGTCTTCCATCGTATCCCCATAAAAAATAAAGGTTATATCTTCCGAAGTAAGATCAAATCTATAATCCCCTAAAGAACGGATGTGTCCGGTACTACTCGTTTCTTCCATTTCTTCTTGAAATACCACATCTTTATATTTTTCTTTAACGCCAGAGATTGTTTCTGGAAATTCATCAAAATAAGTAAACGAATCAATATCAAAAACATAGACAGCTTCGATGTTTGAGATACTATCAGGTTCAATATCCTTTTCATAAGGAGTAGTGTTTTCCGGCATTATTTCCCCTTGTGAATTGATTGCCGATTTTTTCCCCGTACAGCTGGCGCTTATTACCATAAGCAATACTATAAACAACATCGGCATATACTTTTTTTTCATTTTCATTTCCCCTTTGAGACGGTAAGTGTTGATTTTCCGCCGCTCTTTATTGCTTTATCAGATAGGGCCGCAAATTTATTTGCATCTTCTTGAGAACCAGCCCTTAAACAACCTAATGTTGTTGAAGATGTTGGACTAAAATGGTAACCATATCCACCATCAGTTTGCGAGCCAGTTGGATTATAGTTACCATTTTGATCTGGCTGAGGCATAGACGTCCCATACGTGGGAACCGTTTGTGTTGCACTTGTCGGAACAAATACCGTTCCAAAAATTTTTACATCTTCCCCTGATTTTGGTATGCTTAAACCCACATCCCATGTACCAACAGGAAATTCTCTGGGATAGTAATATTCTTTTAGTTTACCTGCATCCGCTCCACTTGGAATCGTTGTTGCATCAGGGGTTTTACGCCCTCTATTTAACTCGTTTCTTACATTATTTGAAGCACTAAAAGTATAATATTCTTGAGCTCCAAAAATTATTTTGCCATCGGAAGTTGTTGGCCAATATGTAGAAGTAATTTGACCTGAACCTTGAATATATGTACTCTGCATAATATACAACCCCCACTTATCTGTGTATTTTACTGGATTGTTCTCCTTTATCCCGGATGATTTGGTAATATTATCTGCGCGGGTAAGGAATTTGCCCACGGTTAAACCGTATATGCGAGCCAGATCCCGACAATTATTATACATCTCAAGAAGCCCATCATCGTTTAATTTCCTTAACATCTCAATCAAGTGGTTTTCGTCCATTATCGCTGCTTGGTATCTTGAATCATCTCCCAAAAGCGCCCTTTTCTCAATACTCTGCGGAAAATATTTTAACCTCTTTAAAAGACTCCCATATTCTTGTAAAACCCTAACTATTCGATTAATTACAACCTCATATTCTAAAGAAGCCATTGCTTGCGCCTCCCTTTAACCATGCCTCGTATTCAGCAAGCAGTTTCAGATAATCCCCCTCGGAAAGTATATGCTTTTGCTGCCCTATGCCGCTTTAGCGGGTTACCGTTACGGATCACGTGCAATTTCTATTTTTACAACTTTATTGTCTTTATGCATAAAGCATACAGATATCCAATATTCTTCAGAATCATAAAAAATATATTCCCCTTTTTGAATATATGTTGGTTCACCCCAAGAGGATTCAATAATATTTATGTCTACTCCAAAAAATGAATTCCAACGTTCAAATACAGATTCGCCTTTTATAACTACCTTTTCAATTCTGTATCCTTTATCTGTAGAATAAGTAATTTCAAAATTTTCACCCTTAACAAATACTGGTGCAACTCCAAAATAATTAGGAGTTTCTTCTTCTTTTTCTTCTTTTGGAATTTCAACCATAATATTGTGCTCAGCAAAATAACCTAGGTTTTCAGGAAAATCTTCAAATATAGATTCTGAGATTTCAACTTTTGGCACCTCTGCCAACTTGGATACTATCTGTACGCTATTAGTTGATGTAGCTTGATTTTCAAGATCAGAACTATCCGATCTCGGTATACCCATTTCCTTTTTAGTTTGCACGCATCCGGAAAGGAGACTTAGAATTAATGAAGTTAAAAATATAATTTTCATATTCTCACCAAATATCCAAAGTTGCTTTACCACCATTATCTATTGCACTGTCAACCAAATCCGCAAATTTTATAGTTCCTTCAAGTGATCGTACACCAACACATCCCCATGTAGTACCACGTGCATAATGAACACCGTAGCCAATATCACTTTGTGTTCCAGTTGGCTCAAACTGACCTGTTTCAGGATTTATCGATGGTTCTGTAGTTCCATAAACCGGCACATCTTGTGTTGTATTAATAGGGACGAACGCGGGACCAAACTTGTTGTATTTTTCTGTACCTTCTTCATAGCGCCTTGATTTACCCAACCCATAATGTCCATTTGGCAATTCTATAGGAAAATAGAACTGGCTGGCTTCACCACCTGATGCACCACCAGGCATAGTACCCATAACTGGCTCGGTTCGATTCCTGACATGACCACCTGCATCATATACTGCCAGTGTACTGGCAGTATGGCTTGAATTATTGGCAACTTTAATTATTTGAAGTGTATCAGCTTTTCTATCATATATACAAACAATATCCCACCCGACCTGCTTATCACTTGCGCTCAATCCCCTGGGATCTGTATATTTTGTCTGGTTATTCTCCTTTATCCCGGATGATTTGGTAATATTATCCGCACGGGTAAGGAATTTACCCACGGTTAAACCGTATATGCGAGCCAAATCCCGACAATTATTATACATCTCAAGAAGCCCATCATCGTTTAATTTCCTTAACATTTCATTCAAGTGGTTTTCGTCCATTATCGCATCTTGGTACCTTGAATCATTTCCCAAAAGCGCCCTTTTCTCAATACTCTGCGGAAAATATTTTAACCTCTTTAAAAGACTCCCATATTCTTGTAAAACCCTAACTATTCGATTAATTACAACCTCATATTCTAAAGAAGCCATTGCTTGCGCCTCCCTTTAACCATGCCTCGTATTCAGCAAGCAGTTTCAGATAATCCCCCTCGGAAAGTATATGCTTTTGCTGCCCTATGCCGCTTTCTATCGCATCCGCTGTTTTCGATATAAAGGCTTTCATCTCCGATTTCCTTATCCTGCATAGCTTATCCCTGACTTGAAATACGCAATAAGGATCATCGTCATAGGCGGTGCGTGATTCAACGGATTCGGCCTCTTCTTCCAATGTTTCTATTGTATCGTTACTGGTTATCCGCCCTTCCTTATATTGAGCGACGTGGGTAAGCTCGTGGACAAGCGTTTTTCCCCCTTCTTCCGAACTCGGGTCAAATGCGTTATTTCTAAAGAATATCTCATTAGCTATTGTTATCGCCAAGGCATTATAAGACCGGGTGTATTCATCCGCATAAGGGCCGGTATGGATTATCACATCTTCTATATCTGCGTCAGTTTTTGTGCGAAAACGCTGTATCTCCACCGTTTCCAGCGGGAAAACTCGGTCATTGGCTGCCGGCCGCGGATAAAAACTATCCTGTTGCTGATATTCTGTGTATTGTTCATCTTCCTTTAACAACACCCCAAAGGGGACTATCATATTTTTAACAATTTCAGCCATATTTCTAGCAAAAAGCAACGTTATAAATCCCATCGATAAGCTTAATTTTAAAGCGGCATTTATTGTCTCGTAAATATCCGCAAATTCCGTTATTTTACTACAGGCTTCGGAGATTTCTAAATCATTAAAGCTTGATAAATCAGTCATAGACTATACCCCTGCCCGTTGCCTTAGTTCGCCTACCAAATCATCGGAAATAGCCATTGTCGCCTTTTGAGGCGCCATGTCTTCCTCCATCCCCTCCGCATGGCCCACCTCATGGCTGTCGCTCCGGGCTAAAGCCGGGGCTTTCTCCTTTGCCAGATCATGTATCCTTCTCGTAGTTTGCCAATCATCATCGGTATTTTCACCTGTCAAAAAAATCTCTGTTGTTAAAATTATGAAAAAAATATCAACAAGTGAATATAATATTATATTCGTGTAGACGTGATAAAAAGTTAATATATACATATTTCTTATTAATGATCCAAAAAACAAAAGAATCAGTGAAGGAAAAACAGATAAAAAAGAAAACATAATGTTTCCATTAAATAATTTGAAACTTTTTTTAAAAGAACTAAAAATGTTTACCTTTTTTATTATCAAATAATGTGGGCAATAAATAAATATATATAAAATAAAAAAAATGATAGAGAAATATTGTTTAGAACCACTAATAGGCTGAGATGATATCTTTTGGGCAACAACGGCAATATAATAGAACAACAATAATAATATTATTATCAAAATTATTTTTAAAACCGGAAATGATAAATCAATAGATAATCTTAATGATGAGTATTGTTTTATTCCATAAAAAACAAAAAAAATATTTGCTATTATTAAGCAAGGCCCTAAGAATTTATTATCAATCAGTTCAACAGACAATTCAAACATAGCAAGAATCATGTTCAATGGAATCAAATATATTATCAATACTATAAGGCATGCTTTATATATTCTCATAATTAAAATGTTAGATATTCAATTTGTCCAAAATCATCATAAAAATAATGAGTATTGGCCATATACTTGCAATATAAAATTATATCATTATTAGAACTTATCAAACTTTGGCGTATTATAATCCCACCTTCTATATTAGATCTAATTTCCCTTGCTATTCTAAAAGCAGATTTAGCATCCAAAATTATGTTTTTTGAATTATCTATTATAGAATAAACATCTGGAACAATTGTAGGATCTACTAGTACACCAGGACCATACGTCTTAACATTAAATCTATTAACTAATAATGTAAATAAGTTACTACCCGCATTTTTAAAATAATCTTCAACAGTACCAGAATTAACTAGAGCATTAACAATATCAATCGTTATATTCGATTTTTTTAAATTATCGATTTCGGCTAACAAAACATTATTTTTTGAAGTCAGTTCAGCAATTTGATTTGTCCAATTAATATAATTATGAGCATCTGTATATGATCGTTGCATTAATTCATTCTCTACTTCTTCTGATAAAATCTGAATGTCACTATCCCTGAAATACCGTACCGTATCAAGTCCCATTTTTTTTGATAATTCACCTACCATTTTAAAATACTCGATAAATGCGCTTACATCCAGGGCATTTAATGCTTCTTGATAATCCTGGTTTTTAGTGTTTTGAACTAAGTTACGGGATATTTCAAGAAAAACTGCCTGCTCGGCAGAAAGGCCATGCCGCGGTACATCCCTCGCCAATTCCTCTTTGCTTAACGAATGTCCCCAAGTCATTACATCTCATTCCACAGCTTGGTTATCTTATCAACCATCCCCGGATCATTGGACTCACGGGCCGCTTCCAGCGAGGCTTCGTCAAGTTTCGTGTACTGCAATAATAAATCTACCTGGCTCTCCCATACCATCCCTTTCTTTATTGCCTCATTGATGGGGCGGGTTCCCTGGGCAAAAAAAACTGCCGCTTCTTCGTCGGTTATAAAATTGGATTCTTCACTCGGCGTATAAGGAACGGGATGACCAAGTTTGTCCGGGTTTGCTCCGGCCCTGAGCAGGGCTTCAAGTATCCGGTTGGCGTCTTTTATATAGGAAACGGCTTCCGCTTCCGCTTCTTCCTGCGTTGGCTTCGGTATATCATAGTGTGCTCTTATCGGTTGTTTTAAAATATTATCAGTATCGGTTTTATTCCAAAGAAAGACGCGCTGCCAAACGTATGGCTCCCGGTTAATATCGGCGCCACCTTCGACTAATGCCTGCAAAGTAGCTACATCAGGTGCCGGGTCAGATATTTCTTCTCCCCGCTTAAGCCGCCCATAAGTTCTATAAAATTTTCTGTTAAGCAAACGTATTGGATTATTAGATTTCCAGCCTTCCCCGCCGAGACAGCGATCAGGGTCCGTGCCCTTGTCCAGACAAGATTGGACTTCGTCCTTATCCAGTTTCTGAACAGCGTTATGCAATTCCACCTGCCGTTCCCGTTCCTCGCCCTGTATCTCCGGATACCAGGGTTCCATCATGGCCTTTAACCTTGAAAAAGATACGCGTGCCATCGTTTCCTCCCTTGTCGGCTTACAGGCCAATACTATCGTCATCAAAATACAAAGAACATATATCTTTTTCACTGAATTCCCTTTTTAAGAGGCTTTCACAAAACTAACCGAGTTTTGTGAAAGGATCTCCATACACAATTATTACCGTTGTATCATTTGGCCTTTCCAGAAAAATAGATTCGTTGTAATTAAAAGGATAAGCCTTGGCATCAGGCATACTATCGTTTACGCTTTCATAAAACCTATCGGCATCCTCTCTAAGTCCAAAGCGAAAATGATTTACTGTGTATATCTCTTCCCGTTGTTTATTGGTTTTCGGAACAAAGTCCGTTGTCCAGTATTCAGGTTCAAATTCCAGGTGCTCGGTTATCCGTACATTACCCTTTATATTAAACACCTGCATGATTGTACCGGTCAATCCTAATTGGGTCTCCAACTCCTCTTTGCTTAACGAATGTCCCCAGTTTTCAAAAATATCATCAGGTCCTTCAAAAAATTTAAGTTCCCCTGCGATGAAATCGGTTAATTCAATATATTTTTGCTCCCGCGTTAACCTACGCCGGTCTGCGTTATCAAGCACCTCTTTTATTCTATTTGGAGATATCTCGGTGTAGTCGCTGATTAATTTACTTATTATCATATTCTCCATTTTAAGTACTATATTAGGTACTGTAGAATTTTTTATTCTAGTTTCTACATCCTCACAGACCTTATTTACCGTGGTATAAAGCATTGCTTTCATGTCGCTATTTGTTTTTCTCTGATTCTCCCCCCCGTAGAACCCTATCTCTCCACCGGTCCCGGATTTTCCATAGTCTCCCTTCCAGAGCCTTAGAGTTATTGTTTTCGTTTCTTTCGTGCGAATGCTAAAACGGGTTGCATGTATTCTAAACCCGATTTTTTCAACCTTTGCATCAAATTGATCGGAATACCCCATCCCCGCTTGCGGTGCATTATACTCCCACCCGCCTCTGGCGCCAATGAAGAATTTCCCATTCCAATGAATTAGGTCATTCTCAACCACTTCCGATACAATCTGAATGTCATTATCAGTGAACTTTAAAGGCGAATACTTATTAGAAAGTGTCCTGCATTTTTTATACATTTCTATGATGGCTTCAGGCTTTAGTTTCCTGAGCATTTCTTCCAGCTGTCTATTATCCATTACCGCGTTATGAAACCGTTCTCTATATGCCAACAGCTCTTCCGCGTCTTTAGCGACAATTCCTAATCCCCGTAAAATAACATCAAAATAATTCAAAATTCTTATTATACTCTTTAATATCTCGTTATATGTCATGGATACCATCGTTTACGCCCCCTTTAACCATGATTCATATTCAGCAAGCAGTTTCAGGTAGTCCCCTTCGGAAAGTATATGCTTTTGCTGCCCTATGCCGCTTTCTATCGCGTCCGCCGTTTTCGATATAAAGGCTTTCATTTCTGACTTCCTTACCCGGCAAAGCTTGTCCCTGACTTGAAACACGCAATAGGGGTCGTCATCATAGGCAGTGCGTGATTCAACGGATTCGGCTTCTTCTTCCAATGTTTCTATTGTATCGTTGCTGGCTATCCTTCCTTCCTTATATTGCGCAACATGGGTAAGCTCATGGGTAAGTATTTTCTTCCCTTCCTCCGTACTCGGGTTAAAAGCGTTATTCCTAAAGAAAATCTCATTGGCAACGGTTATCGCCAACGCATTAAAAGATCGGGTATATTCATCCGCAAAAGGACCGGTATGGATTAATACGTCCTCTATATCTGTATCAGTTTTTGTGCGAAAGTGCTGTATTTCCACCGTTTCAAGCGGGAAAACCCGATCATTGGCTGTCGGCCTCGGATAAAAAATATCCTGTTGCTGATATTCTGTATATTGTTCGTTTTCTTTCAGGAATATCGGGAGGGCTAAGTTTAGATTTATAGCAATAGCGATATCTATTGTTTTGTTAATATCCGCAAATTCTGTTATTTTACTACGGGCTTCGGAGACTTCTAAAGAAAAATCAAAATACCTTGATAAATCAGTCATAGACTATACCCCTGCCCGCTGCCTTAGTTCGTCTACCAAATCATTGGAAATAACCATTGTCGCCTTTTGGGGCTCCATGTCTTCCTCCATCCCCTCCGCATGGCCCACCTCGTGGCTGTCGCTCCGGGCTAAAGCCGGGACTTTCTCCTTCGCCAGCATCGCCTTGTCCTTCTCGTAGTTCGCCTCTATCCTCCGCAGCCGCTCCAGCTCCGCATCCCGTTCATGCCGCCTCGGCGGAACATTGCCCATCGGCACGGCCGGTAAAGAGCCGATTTCAGATTCAGCCCTTATGCTTCCTCCATCCGGAGGATTAAATATCACGGCCGCATTACCATTACCAAGGCTGTTATCCGCCCCCGGCCTCAAACTCATATCCGACGAAGGTATATTGCCGGGGCTGTTATTATATCCGCCTGCTCCGCGCTGATTGCCTGCTTTCAGACCGCCGGGCGGCAGCTTCCTTCCCGCCGTAAACGGTACCGTCTGTTCTTTGCTATCCTGATAACTGCGGTAATTAATGCCGACCAGCCCTGCGGGGATATCAACAGCCGCCCCGTTGCTTCCGGCATAACTTTCATGAATAGACGCGGCTTTCCGTATCCGTTCCGGCAGCCCTTGCGGCGCCACCCGTTTCAGGGGGACCATAGTACCGGCATTGCTCCTGTACCGCGGCATTATACTCGCTATTCCCGGTACGGCCCCCGCTTGTTCTGCCGGCAACTTTCCGGCAAGCACTGCCTCCAGTTCCCCTTTCCTGAGATTGCTCCTCTTAAACCGCCCGCTTTCCGTATATGCCTCAAATCCCGTTTTGCTTGCAAGGTTATACCCGACATGTCCTTGCTCGTCCAGCCGCCCAAGGACATCGCCCCGCATGGCGCTGAAACCGCCGCCCCGATTTTTCTTGACCGCTACGGTTATTTCCGCAAGCATTGCCCCCAGGGTTGCCTCATTTGCCCCTTCGCCCATTCGGAGGCCCTGCATGAATGTCTCCGCTTGTTCCGCTTCCCTTCCCTCGTATCCGTACACTTCCTCAAGCGTTTTCCGGTCAAACCCTACGGTGCTCAGGGCGGCTCCGCCGACCCCGCCTATTATAAGCGCGGGGGTATCCTCCGCCGCCAATGATGCCACCGTCACTTCCCGCCGCTGCCTGTTTTCTTCCGCCGCGTTCTTAAACACCGTATCAAGCGGCAGCTCATAATACACCTTCCGGTTCAGCGCCGCAGGGCTTTTCCCTTCCGCGCCCTCGGTCACCGCCTTGATTAGTTCCCCTATCGGCATCCCGGTACTCATTGATATGGCCTTATACTGTCCCAGGGCTCGGGTTAACCCCCGGTTTACCGCCCCTTTCTGCTCAGGGCTGCCCTCCGGCAGGGCCGCAAGCGCCGCTAATGCCGCGGCCTTACCCCCTTTCGGGAGTATATGCTTCTTTTCAAGGGTTTCCAGATATTTCACTTTCGCCGCCTCATCATAGAAATCTATGACGGCAGGCTCGGAGAAAACACCGGGTATACCGCTTGCGTACCGGCTTACCCCTTCCCGGTTTAGCTCCTGCGGCCCCGCCGCTATCGCCCCAAGGCTTGTTTCCCCGTTTACCACCGCCTCCGGATCACCCTTCCCTTCCACGTAATCCCGCGCCATTTTCGCCATTACAAGCCGGCTTATCCCGCTCCCCGCATATTCAGGCCACGATGCGTACACATTGCTTAATATGCCGTTATAGGCCCCTGCCTTTTCAGGGCTTACTCCTTCCTGGTTAAGGGCCGCCGCTTCTGCTTCACTCAGCCCAAATACCGGTGCGTCTTTCAGGTTTCCCGGTATGAGCGGGACGCTGACCGTGCCGTCAACAAGCGCCCGTTGTACCGCTTCCCGATCTCCCCCTAGCGGGCTTACGATACTGATGGTCCTTTCAAGCTCCACTGCCGTTCCCTCAGCCAGTGCTACCTGCGCCATACGCTGCTGTTCCCCGCGGATAGCTTTAACCGTTTTCGCATCAAGCATCTGTAAGCCCGGAACAGCCAAATCCTTCAATACCGCCTGATACGTTTCGATAATTTCGGGGCCCGCTTTCTTTATCCCGCCAATGGCTCCTATCCCGGTTACCCCCATCCTGCCCAAGGCTTTCCGGATCTCTTCTATCGTTTCCTTTTGATCCGCCATAAGGCTGCCGTATTCTTCCCCGGCTTCGGTGAAATACCAGATCATGTCCGGTGAGAATAAAATCATCCCCGGATCGTATAATACCGCCGTATCTCCGTTCTTTATAATCTCCATGGACTGCACCTGCCCTGCCCTTGTATCGGCAGCGTTATTCGCCCCATGTTCCCCCTCGTCCACCCGCCGCCAATTCCCATCTGCATCGTATTCTCCGTGCCAGCCCTCTTTTTTTACGCTTCCGTTGGGATCATACCCTGCCTGCCAGTCTATCCCGCTCCTGTCCGCAAGCGTATCGAACCGCAGCTGCGCCTTTTCCCGTATATAATTCTGGCTAACGCTCCCGTCATTATAGACATACAGGGGAATAGTATTATCCCCCACCTTTCCTTCCAGCGGTTTCTTTGCGGGATTCATCTTCCGGTATTCAATCGGAAGATAGTCTTCATAGCGGAGGCCCTGTTGCGCCATTTCCACTTTCGATATTTGGGTAAAACTCCCGGTAGTCCCCATATATGTCCACAGGACTTTTTGGTAGCAATGGCCTTTCATGACTTCTTTCATAAAAGTATCTAACGCGGCCTGGTTCAGCGTGTTCCCGTTGAAGAATTCGGCGTCAATATTGATATAGGAAAGATGCTCTTCGCGCAGCCCCGAACGGACACTATGCCCTTCGAACAAATTCCGGGCAGCCTCACGCAAGGGACTCAGCGTTTCCTCGCCAGTTCCCGCTTGCTTCGCCGCCGCATACGCTTCTATGGAACCTTGTATTTCGGTTACCATATCGCCAAACCGGTTGTCTCCCAGATACCACCCGAATTCCTTTATCATATACGGCTCCTCTTTCTTAAAAATGCCATCTCTTATTCAGCTTCCTGTTCCCGGAAACTCATTAAACGTCCGGTTTGTTCCCTCATTTCCTGTTCCCGCATTTGTTTCTGTTCATAATGAATCCGGTTAACTTGAGCCAACCATGTTCTCCGTTCCTGACCGGTCATATCCAAAATATCCCTCCGAGCCCAATGAAAATAATACGCTAAATCAGCCGCCTCCCGGTATATATCTTCCCGGAGACGGCTTATGCTTCCCCCAGTTGGGAAAACGCCCCCCAATACGTATGGCCGCAGGCAGAACAGGTCAGCGGAACCCGCTTGATAACCTGATGATTTATCTCATGCAGAAAATCAATTAAAAAGGCAAAGTCAACCGGATTAAGCTGCTCTATGGTTTTCCGGGAACAGGAAGCTGAATAAGAGATGGCATTTTTAAGAAAGAGGAGCCGTATATGATAAAGGAATTCGGGTGGTATCT
>BNUT01000063.1 GCA_025997555.1 Spirochaetia bacterium | reverse complement strand
GACCGCCGCCAGCTCGGTGCAAAGCTTGAGCAGTTCAAAGAATTCTAGCACAGTTTCATCACATTCGGCAAATGAATTCGCCGGGGAATACTTGAGTTCCGCATTGGGCAGCCTGATTTCCAGCCCCGGCAGGGTCATCCCCGCGGCGGTGATCCGTTTTTCGTGGAGCTCAAACCGGTAACGGATATCCTCTGAAAGCTTGTTCGCCCGCTCCCGGCCCACCACGATGAGCATCCGCTTGAGCGCGGGATAGGCCGTACCCGCCCTGGCGTCGAGGTCCCGCTCCAACAGCTTGACTTGCTCCACCTTCTGCATCAGCTCCATCACCAGGATTTCCCGCTTCTGCTCCAGGAGATCGTACCCTTCCTCGGCGGTGGCGAGCCGTTCCTTGACCCGGATGAGGTTGCTCTTGGTGGGTGCGATGGATTCACGGGCCAACAGTATACTCCTTACATTAAATCTATATTATTAGAGCGATTTTAACAAGGAGATGGGAAAAAACGGCAATGACAGAGATTGACAGTGGTGGTTTTTGAAAAAATATCGGCTAATTCTTCGAACAGGTTCTTACGCTTTTTTTGTTAAAGTTTTGGCGGTCCCCTCCGATATTATAAATGTCGAGCATATAGTTCCCCTCCCAAATCACTATATGTCCGATATGCCTCAAGGGCATGGCCGGTTTAGAACTTCGGTTCAAAGCCGGCCTTTTTTTGTCCTGTTGCTGCTGAAGTATACATATTGACAATTTATTTTTCCTCCCCTACCTTTAAAATATGGGTCATTCGGGTGGATCTTCTGTTATCATACGGCTTTTTACCCTTTTTGCGATAATTACGGCGGTGGTAATCGGGATTGGGCTGGGGCTGTCCCTGGCGGGAACAATAAATGTCAAGAATCAGGAGAATTTCAGGGAATTTGCGCCGGCCCTGCCTACCAAAATTCTCGATGTAAACGGGATATTGATAACCGAATTTTCTTC
Organism: Spirochaetia bacterium; assembly: GCA_025997555.1. Taxonomy (GTDB): domain Bacteria; phylum Spirochaetota; class Spirochaetia; order Treponematales; family Breznakiellaceae; genus BNUT01. The sequence continues at coordinate 12,716 of BNUT01000063.1, read as the reverse complement.
CGATGAAAAACGGGAGATGGTTTCCCTAAGCGAGCTGCCCCGGCATCTCATCTATGCGGTGCTGGCACGGGAAGATCCGGATTTTTATAATCACAAGGGCTTCAGCGTCCGGGCCATTGCCAGGGCTGCGGCAGGGCAGATACTCGGACAAGGCTGGGGCGGAGGTTCCACCATTACCCAGCAGGTGGCGGGGACCCTCTACACGGACCGGACGGAAAAAACCATACGCCGTAAAATCGTGGAGCTCTGGTGGGCCCTCCAGATGGAACGGCGGTACACCAAAAATGAAATCCTCGAAATCTACCTCAATTACATGATCATGGGCCCCGGCGTGTACGGGGTGGAAGCGGCAAGCAATTACTTCTTTAACCACAGCGCACGGGAGATCAGCCTGGCGGAGGCGGCGATTCTGGTGATCCAGCTTTCCAGCCCGACCAAGTACAATCCCCTGAATAACCCCAACGAAGCCATGGCCCGGCAGCAGGTGGTCCTGGACAAGATGGTCGAACTGGGTTATGCCACACGGGAAGATGCGGACGCTTCTTTTAATGAATATTGGGACAACTACGATTACACACGGGCCTCAACTGCGGCCTATTATAACCGGACGGACGCCGCCCCCTGGTTCAGTGAATATGTCCGCCGCCAGCTTGACGACATGATGTATGGGACCATGGATTTATACCGGGACGGGTATACGGTCCACACCACCCTGAACTTAAAGCACCAGGAAGCGGCGGCAAAATTCATGAGCGAAGGGCTGGAGCGGGCCAACAGGGAATTCTCCCGCTCCAGCAGTACCCGGTTAGTGCAGGCAGAACGGACCTATATCCCCATCGTGGATCTCCTCTCCCTGTATTTTGATTTTGGAGATATCCACGCCACCGGAGAAGCCCAGAACGAACAGAAGGCCCTTTCCCGGTATACCAAGACCATAAATCCCATCGTGGACATGGCGGCGCTGGCATTCGGGATTCAGGATTTAAAGGCGATTACCAATACCGCCTATGCAGACCTCAAAACCAGCACGGAACGGAACGTAGTCGAAGGGGCTCTCATCGCCATTGAAAACGATACCGGCTATATCACCGCCATTATCGGGGGTTCCAAATACGATGAGTCGAATCAGCTTATCCGGGCCACCCAGGGGAATATCCAGCCGGGTTCTTCCTTTAAGCCCCTGTACTATTCGGCTGCCATTGATTCCCGAAAGCTTACCGCCGCTTCACTTATTTACGACGTGCCCATCGTGTTCCACAACGAGGACGGCACCCCGTATATCCCCCTGAACTTCCGGGGTGAGTGGAAGGGCTCGGTACTGGTCTATGAGGCGCTTATGCACTCGATGAACGTGCCCTCCCTCAAGGTGCTGGACACCATCGGCTTTGACGCCGCCATTGACCGGGCCGCAGCCCTGCTGGACATTACTGACCCGAATCAGATCAGGCGGACCTTCCCCCGTGTTTACCCCCTGGGGCTGGGGATCATCTCCGCGAACCCCCTGCAAATGGCACGGGCCTTCGCGGTCTTTGCCAACCAGGGCCGGGATGTGAGCCCCATCGCCATCTGCTCTGTGGAGGACCGGAACGGCCGACTGGTGCTGGACCCGGAACGGGAAGTACGGCAAAAGCAGCGGCAAAAAGCCAACATCCAGGTAATAACTCCTCAAAACGCATACATAATGACCAGTATGCTCAAAAAAACCGTGGAACAGGGGACTTTGGCTAATCCTTCAGGATGGGGCACGAAATTCACCTTTAAAGATGAAAAGGGCAAAAATTTCCGTATGCCCATGGCGGGCAAGACCGGAACCCCCCAGAACTGGTCCGATGCCTGGACTGTCGGGTTCTCCCCCTACTATACCGCAGCAATCTGGTTCGGTTTTGACAAGCCCGGTAACTCCCTGGGGGTAAACCTGACCGGCTCCACCCTGGCAGGCCCGGTCTGGGCGGATTTTATGCGGGAAGTCCACCAAGGGCTGCCCAACAAGGATTTTATCAAACCATCTTCGGGACTTATCGATGTAACGGTCTGCGTCAAATCGGGGCTGCTCCGGACCTCCGCCTGTAATGAGGGGGAAGTGACCCTTCCCTTCCTGGTGGGAACCCAGCCCGGCGAGTACTGCAACATCCATGGCAGCACAGCCTATACCCCTGCGGCCGTTAACTTTAGGGGTTCAACTACCCTGGGCCTTGATGATACGGTCCTGCTGGGCTCCCTTAGGATGCCCACCCTGGATTTGGGCCTTCTCCCTGAAACCAGGCCCGAAGACCGGCAGCGTAGGAATAACGCCGGTAATCAGTTGCCCGGCGGCAATGAGGATGCGAACATCAATCCCGATCCCGGCCTGCCGGGCGAGATCATGAACGAAGATGCGCCGCAGATTCCTGAGGAACCTGCCGGAGACGCTGAGCCGAGTCCGGATCCCGGTTACGGGCTTGAGCTGCCCGACTATAACCCTCTGATGGATTAGGGAGGCATCGTGCAAATTCCCATTGAAGATATCATCGTAAAAAAAAGAATTCGCAAAGATTTGGGGGATATCGGCGCATTGGCGGACAGCCTCAAAAAGTTCGGTCAGATCAGCCCCATTATGGTGAGCAAAAAGAATGTCCTTATCGCCGGGGGCAGGCGGCTGGAAGCGGCAAAATCTCTGGGCTGGCGGACCATCAATGCGGTCATCGCCGACATCCCCGGAAGCCTTTCCAAGCTGGAATACGAGGTTGAAGAAAACCGCCAGCGCCGGGATTTTACCCCCGAAGAACTCACCGAAGCCGCAAAAAAGATAGACAAGCTCAAGAACCCCGGCATCTTCCGGCGCTTTTTTGACTGGATTATTGGACTGTTTAAGAAGTTATTTCGTATTGAAGATTAGGAATTTAACCACGAACCTCACTAACAACACGAACTGAAGATAATAATTCTCTCGTTCGTGCTGTTCGTGTCGTTAGTGGTTAATTTTTTTCTTCTATCGTTCCGACTTTTTCTCGAAGTGGGAAAACACCATGGTAAAGGTCGCGCGGCCCTGGCTGACGGAGCGGAGGGCGGTCATGAAACCGAACATCTTCGCCATGGGGGCGGTGGCTTTTACCTGATCCGCCCCGGTGCGGGATTCCATGCTCTGCACCTGGCCGCCTCGCTGGGTCACGAGGCTCATCACGTCACCCACAAACTCGCTGGGGGCGAAAAGGTCCACCGCCATGATGGGCTCCAGCAGGATGGGCTCCGCGCTGCGGCATGCCTCGTCAAAACCAAGGCTGGCGCAGGCTTCAAAGGCGAAATCGGTGCCGGTGAGCTCGGAGTATTTCAAATCCGTCAGGGTGACGCCGATGTCGATGCAGGGGTAGCCGAGGACGATGCCGGAGGCAAAGGCCCCGGTGACGCCCCGTTCCACCGCGTCAAAAATCGCCTCCGGCGCGTCCTTATTTTTTGCGGCACAGGTATAGCGGTTTCCGGAACCACGGGGCAGGCTTTCCACCTTCAAGGTGAGCTGGGCGGCGTTTTCCTTGCCGGCGATTACACGGGAAAAGCTTTCGGTGCGTTCCACGGTTTTACTCACCGATTCCCGGTAGGTCACCTGGGGGTTCCCCACCTTGGCGCCAAGGTTGTACTCCTTGAGGATACGGGTCACGAGGACGTCCAGATGAAGCTCCCCCATGCCGGAAATGACCAACTGGCCGGTCTCCTCGTTTTCGCGGGTGGTAAAGGTGGGGTCCTCTTTGGAAAGGAGGGCCAGAATGTCCTTGAGCTTGTCCTGATCCGACATGGTCCGGGGTTCGATGGAGACCGAAATGACCGGTTCCGGGAACTGCATCTTTTCCAGGATCACGGGCCAGCCCTCGCTGCCGATGGTGTCCCCGGTCTGGGCTTCCTTCATCCCGATGATTACCCCGATGTCCCCGGCGGAAAGTTCGTCCAGGGGCTCGCTCTTGTTTGAGTGCATCCGCAAAATACGGTTGGCCCGCTCCCGCTTCTTCTTGCCCACATTGAAGACAACTGCGCCGGGCTTGATTGAACCGGAGTAGATCCGCACATAGCAGAGGCTCCCCGCCTCCCTATCATTCTGAATTTTGAACACCAGGCCAAGCGGCGTACCCTTGGGATCGCAGGGGACCTGGACATCCTCTTCTTTTTTAAGGTGATGCCCCAGTGCGGGGGCCACTTCATCGGGCGCGGGGAGGTAGTCCACCACGGCATCTATCAGGGGCTGCACCCCCATGTTACGGCGGGAAGCCCCGGCAAATATAGGTAGTATGGCGTGGGTCAGCACTGCCCCCCGCAGTTCCTTCTTGATCAGCGCCGATTCTATTTCGTTCCCGGCCAAATACTGATCGGTTATCGGCTCGGAGACCGTCGAAAGGGTGTCGATAAGTTTTTCCCGCCACTCGGCGGCTAAAGCCTGCCGTTCCGCCGCAATAGGGGTGCGGATCATTGTTTCCCCGTCATCAGCGGCGTCCCAGCGGACCTCTTCCATGGCGATAAGGTCGATGACCCCCTCGAAGCCGCTTTCCTTGCCGATGGGCAGTTGGAGGGCGGCAAGGTTTATGCCGAATTTGGCGTGTACATCCTCCAGAACCTGGAAAAAATCAGCCCCTACCCGGTCCATCTTGTTCACATAGCCGATAACAGGCACATGGTAACGCTCCGCCTGATGCCACACGGTCTCGGTCTGGGGCTCCACCCCCCGCACCGCGTCAAAAATCGCCACCGCCCCGTCCAGAACCCGCAAAGAACGCTCCACCTCGGCGGTAAAATCCACGTGGCCGGGGGTGTCGATGATGTTGATCTGGTGTTCCTTCCAGTAGGTAGTAGTGGCGGCGCTCTGGATGGTGATTCCCCGCTCCTGCTCCTGCTCCATCCAGTCCATGATGGCTTCCCCATCGTCAACTTCCCCGATCCGGTGGCTTTTCCCGGTATAATAGAGGATACGCTCGGTGGTGGTGGTCTTTCCCGCGTCAATATGGGCCATGATGCCGATATTCCGCATGTTCTTTAGCATTGTGTGGTCAGTATATCTAACTCTGTATCACGGTTCAAGGCTTGGTGATATAATAAGCCATGTCCCTGTCATTGCCCTACATCTTCTATTACCCTATTCAGGCGGCTTTTGGACCCTTTCTTGTCATACTGCTCCGGGATTTGGGCTATTCCCCCTCGGTCATCGGGATTCTGATGGCAATCAATTCACTGGCCGGCATTGCCGGGCCCTTTATCTTCGGCCACTTTGCCGATGAACACGGGCGCTACCGGCCCCCCATGCTGATATGCCACGGGATTACCCTACTTATGCTGTTCCCGCTGGCCTATTTTTCAAATCCCCTTATTACAGCCCTGATTCTTTTGACCCTGTCTCTGGGCCTCGGCTCTATCCAGCCCCTGACGGAGGCGATCGTCTCCATCGGCATAGGGCCGGGGGGCAACTACGGCAAAATCAGGACCCCCGGCACCATCAGCTATGTTGTCACGATACTTATCCTCCAGTTTACTCCCCTGCTGCGGCCAAACCACCGGTACAACATCATAATTTGGACGGCGCTCTTTACCATCTTTTCGATGATCGTCTATGCCGGAATCCCCTCCAAATATACCCATGTCAGCCGCCCCCGTTCGATACCGGGAAATCAGGGCCCCAGCGCACCGCTTTCCCGTACCGGTATCTGGACTCCCCTGCTCATCCTGGGGCTGCTGACCATCGCGCTAAGCCGGCTCGCCCTGTCCGGGGCCCAGAGTTTTTTTTCCCTCTACGTGGTACACGAACTGCACTGGGAAGCCATCGGCCTGTTAAACGCCATTTCCGCCGCTTCGGAAATGCCCTTCCTGTTTTTCTCAAAGCGGATCATTGACCGTTTTGGCGCATTGAACTGTCTGGCTCTGGGCTGTTTCGCGGTGCTTATCCGCCTTGTCATCCTGGTACTCTTCCCCACCCCGGCGGGGGCGGTGGCCTCCCAGACCTTGCACTCCCTCAGTTTCGGCCTCTTCCACCCGGCGGCCATGGCCTTTATTTCAAGCTGCGTCCCGCCCCACAAGCGGGCATTGGGGATGTCCCTGTACCTCGCCATCGGCGGCACCCTGCCGGGCCTTTTGGGGAATATTTCCGGGGGCTTCATCGTGGACCACTTGGGCTACCGGGCCCTTTTCAGTTCCTTTACGGTTTTCGCCGTATTGTCCACGGCGCTGGCCCTGTTTATCGCTTTAAGGCAGCGGAGGCGGTAAAGAAAGATAGGCAGAGAAAAAGAAACACTGTGCCTCTCCCTATTGGCGCCTTCCGCCTATTTCCATTAAACTTGAAACACGAAAGGAGCCACATCTATGGAACAAGACATAGCCGTAACCTATCCCGAAGCCCTGGCATTTTCCCTTAAAATGCAGGATGAGGAATTCAGCCGGGAAATGAAAACCCTCTCCATAGTAAAACTGTATGAACTCGGCAAGGTCTCTTCCGGTATGGCAGCAAGGGTGCTGGGCATCCCCCGTATCGCTTTTTTAGATGTACTTTCAGATTACCATGTTTCCATATTCGCCGATGCTGATGAATTGGAGGCTGATGTTGCGGCAGTTAAAGGCCGTCTCTAATACCACGCCTATCTTATCATTAATAAAAATAGGAAAGCTGGATATACTAAAGGAGCTGTTCGGCGGCATCCTTGTTCCTTATGCGGTATATCGGGAAATTGAAACGGGAAAAAACAGGAAATTCTATGCAGACCTTACTAAAATCGAATGGATCAACATAGAAAAGATACGTGAACCAAATGTACGCTCCTATTTGCTTGACCTTGATGACGGAGAGGCAGAAACGCTAATTCTAGCCAAAGAGCATACGGCAGATTTGGTTATTATTGACGAGAAGCTTGGGCGGCAATATGCCAGGCACTTCGGTCTGGAACTAACCGGAACTGTTGGCATTTTATTCGTATTGAAGGGGTCTAATACCCCGCCCTTTAGGGCGGTTAAAAGGTATTAGGCCCCTGAATATAACCACCTTACGAGAACTACATACCTCGTCCTTTAGGGCGAGGTTGTTGATTGAACGCTAAAGACCAAGGGCTTATACCTGAGGTAGGACCATTACTGCGACAGTTACAGGGGAACCAATCCTGGATTTCCAAAAACCTGGTAGAAACTGCTCTACGCATTGCGGGTGAAATTCTATGAAAGTGCTAAAGTGGTGACTTGTCCCTTTACGGTTTTCGCCGTATTGTCCACGGCGCTGGCGCTGGTTATCGCGATAAGGCAGCGGAGGCGGTTGAAAATCAATAAATTTTTCTTCTCAAATCAACATTTCTCATGTTATAATTACCCATAAACAGGAGAATACTATGAATCAATCTTCCCCGCAGGAAACCACCCTTTCTTATGTGCTGGTAACCCCCTATACGGTTGCCAAGAGTCGGACCGGGGGGGTGATGGCCCGGCTTCTTTCCCAGTCGGACCTTGAGCTGGTGGGGGCCCAGATGATTGCTCCGGACGGGGAATTTGTCCGGGAATACGCCGGGGCCCTGCGAAAGGAGAGTCCGCCCCCCGGCGTTACTATTTTGGCGGACTATGTAGAACAAAAACTGGCCCCTTTGGAGGGTAGGCGGCACTGCAGTCTGCTGCTCCTCTTCCGGGGGAAAGACCCCTGCGGCAAACTGACGGCCATTTGCGGGCATCTGCATCCCGAACATCAGGAATTTGATTCCATTACCGGGGAAACTATCCGGGATACCTATTCTGACCTTATCTTCGCCGGGGATGGAAACGACCGGGTAAGCTATTTTGAACCTGCGGTCCTCACCCCCCGCAGTCAAACCTGGGCTGATGGGGACCTGAAACTCTTTGCCTGTTTCCTCAAGGGTCAGGACAATATCATAAGCAATGCTCAATACTCGGACCCTTCCCGGATCGAACAGACTTTGGTGATCATCAAGCCCGATAACTGGCAATACGCTTCATCAAAACCGGGGGCCATCATCGACATGTTCTCCCGGACGGGTTTACGGATCGTGGGACTCAAGGTGCATTGTTTTTCCCTGGCGGAGGCCCTGGAATTCTACGGCCCCGTGGAGGCGGCCTTGAAAGAAAAACTGGCCCCGGTGTTCGGGAAAAAAGCAAGGGAAATGCTTGAACGGGAATTCGGCGTGCTTCTCAGCGAAGATTGCGAAAAGGCCCTTGCCGGTAATTTTGGGGTGGAATATGCCCGTGATCAGTTCAACCGGATCATCAATTTTATGTCCGGCAAACAGCCCGACATCTGCCCGCCAAAAGAACGGAAAGCGCCGGGGACCGTCAAATCCATGATTCTGGTCTACGAGGGGGAAAACGCCATCGAAAAGATTCGGGACGTGCTGGGTCCCACGGACCCCCTCAAAGCGCCGGGGGGAACGGTGCGCCGGGAATACGGCAGCAACGTGATGGTAAACACCGCCCATGCCTCGGATTCCCGTGAGAGCTTTGAAAGGGAAAGGGCCATCGTCAAAACCGGCGAAAATTCCCTGCTGTCGATCATCAACGATTATCTCAAAAGATAGATTCGTCCTCTTTACTTTGTTCTTATTGAGCCTGGGTTTCCAGAATTTCCAGCAGTTCAACCTTGAAGATCAACACTGAGAAGGGGGGAATGACATCTTCGGCGCCTTGTTCACCGTAAGCCAGGCTTGAGGGGATGTAAAAGATATAGTTGTCCCCCACGCCCATAAGCTGAATCCCTTCGGTCCAGCCGGGAATAACCCAGTCCAGGCGAAATTCGGCGGGCTCTTCCCTATCCCAACTGCTGTCAAAAACAGTCCCGTCGATCAGGGTTCCTTCGTAATGTACCCGCACCATGTCGGTCTCAAGGGGCTTTTTCCCCTTCCCTGCGCTGATTATCTCGTACTGGAGACCCGATGCGGTGGTGATAACCCCTTCACGGGCGCCGTTTTCCGCAAGAAAACTGTTTTCCTGCTCCCGGCCCAACTCCCCCTGACGCTCTATAGCCTCCGTAAAGGCGGCCTGCACCACCTGAACCGCCTCATCAAAGGAATAGCGGGGCTCCTGGCCTTCCACTGATGTGCGGAAACCCTCGGTAAAGGCGCCATAGTCAAATTCCATACCGGTCTGCTTCAAGTCAGAGCCCAGCACCAGGCCAAAGGCATAGCTGACATTCGACTTTTCGTCCGACTGGTCGGCCTCTTCCGCAATAGGCTTTCCGTAAAGGGAAAAAGCCGCCGCAAATAAACAGAGAGCGACAATTATTTTTTTCATAAGGGGAACCTCCTCTCTACGTTCGTCAGATGCAAATTCATGTAGACTTCCTTTTTTATTCATATTGAAGGGGTCTAATACCCCGCCCCTTGGGGCGGTTAAAAGGTATTAGACCCCTGAACTACATACCTCGTCCTTTAAAACGAGGTTGTTGATTTATCATTGATAGAAATAAGTTCCACATCAAAGATCAGGGTTGAGAAGGGGGGAATCACCTCGTAACCCTCCTCTCCGTAACCCTCCTCTCCGTATCCCAATTTGGAAGGAATATAGAAACGGTAATTTGACCCCACGCTCATGAGCTGTATCCCTTCGGTCCAGCCGGGAATAACCATCCCAAGGGAAAAATCCGCAGGATAACCCCGATCATAGGAGCTGTCAAAGATATCACCTGAGAGAAAGGTTCCCTTATAGTGGGCTTTAACTATATCGGTGCTTTGGGGTTTCGGCCCGGTTCCTTCGGAAATCACCTCATATTGAAGGCCGCTGGGGGTTACATGAACGCCGCTTTTCCGGGCGTTCTCCGCAAGAAAATCGGTCTCCGCCTGCCTGAAGGGTGCGAACTTCTTATCTGTAAACGCCGTATATGCGGCTTGAATCTTGGCGGCAGCCTCTTCCACAGTCATTTTTGTTTTTTTCCCCACAAGGACATCTTTTGCGCCCTGTATAAAGGGAGTATTATCAACTTTAACAGCCATATTTCCAACATCTGCCCCAAATTGCATACCCAGAGCGTAGCTGGCGTCCTTATCCAGGACGAAGACATCAGCGTCAACTGCTGTATCGCCGGAATCGGTCTTTCCACCTCCATTACAGCTGATTAAAACCAGAACTGTCAATACGAAAAAAAGTGTTCGTTTCATGAATATATTCCAATAGAAAAGGATTTCAGGATATACAGCCCGAATGATACGATTCAGCATACCGTAAAGGCTTATGCAGGGCAAGGTCCTCAATGCGCCGCTTGACAAATGATCATTTTTCATTATATCCTAATGTGTACTTTAATATACATCGGTAAGGGGTAGAGAGATGGATTGGATGTTTTATATAATCCTCCCTCTTGCCGGGTTAACCTTGGGCTGGACTATAAGATGGCTGTATGCCAGATTTCAACTTACGGCATCGGAGCAGCGCGCCGAACGTATAAAACAGGATGCGATAAAAGAGGCTGAAGCCAGAAAGAAGGAAATCCTTCTTGAGGCAAAAGAAAACGTTATTCGCGAACGGAACCAGCAGGAGAGGGAAACTCGGGAACGCAGGGCTGAATTGCAGCGCTATGAGCGCCGCGTTTTACAAAAAGAAGAGACCATAGATAAAAAAACGGCTCAAATTGAAAAGACTGAACAGGTTCTGGCCGACAAGGAAAAGGCCTGTCAGGATCGGGAAGATGCTCTGGGCCGGGAAGAAGACCGGTACCGGGCGGAATTGGAGCGTGTCTCCGGCCTCACCGCCGATGAGGCGAAGGCACTCATCATCCAGGATCTGGAAAATGAGGCCAAGCATGACGCCCAGGCCCTGCTCAACAAGATTGAGGCCGAAGCGAACCTCGCCGGGGAGAAAAAGGCACGGGATATCCTCGTGGCCACCATCCAGAGGGTTGCCACAGAAGTAACCGGGGATGTGACGGTGACCACCGTTACCCTGCCCAACGACGAGATGAAGGGCCGGATCATAGGCCGTGAAGGGCGGAACATCCGTACCCTGGAAACCCTCACCGGGGTAGATATCATCATTGACGATACCCCGGAGGCGGTGATTATCTCCTGCTTTGACCCGGTGCGCCGGGAAATTGCCAAGGTCAGCCTGGAACGGCTCATCGTTGACGGCCGGATTCACCCGGCCCGGATTGAAGAGATTGTCACCAAGGTAACCAAGGATATTTCCCAGAAGATCTTTGAGGAAGGTGAAAAGGTCCTTTTTGACTTGGGTATCCACAATATCAAGCAGGACGCTATCCGGGCTCTGGGGCGGCTCTACTTTCGCACCAGTTACGGGCAGAATGTGCTTAACCACTCCAAAGAAGTGGCGATCCTGGCCGGCGTTTTGGCCGCCGAGGTCGGCGCCAACCGGGAACTGGCCAAACGGGCGGCCCTGTTCCACGATATCGGTAAGGGGGCGGAATCCGATTCCGACCTGAACCACGCCGAAATCGGCATGGACATGGCCCGGAAAATGGGCGAAGACCCCCGGATCATCAATGCCGTGGGGAGCCACCACAACGACATCGAGCCCATCTGTATCGAATCGGTGCTGGTCCAGATTGCGGACGCTATCTCTGCGGCCCGGCCCGGCGCACGGCGGGAAACCCTGGACAACTACATTAAACGGCTTGAAAACCTTGAAAATGTAGCCACGGGCTTTACCGGCGTGGACAAGGCCTTTGCCATTCAGGCGGGCCGGGAACTGCGGGTCCTCGTCAACAACGACGCGGTGAATGACGACCAGACCCGTGACCTTGCCAAGCAGATAGCCAAAAAGATCGAAAACGATCTCCGCTATCCGGGAAGGATCAAGGTAACCATGATCCGGGAAACCCGGATTACGGAATACGCTCGTTAGTTAATGATGAGTGATTAGTTTAAGAAAAATTAACCGCAAAGGCGAAGAGGGCGAATAAGGGAAAATCGATAAGATTTTTTACTTCTTTGCCTTTTTTGCTTTTGCGGTAAAAAATTTCTTCATGTTCATTTAGTAACTACTCATTATTTTTTGTCCGATACTTAAAGGGTATGAATTCCCTTGCAGTATTATACGGAGGCCGCCTTTTCCCCGCCGCCTTTGAAAAGGTTTTTGACGGGAAATGTGCCCTTGATTTGGCTCTGGAACGGGTCCGGCGTTTCCCCGGCGTGGGAAAAGTGGTCCTTTTGGGTGCGGAAGGGGCGGTCTATTCCGATCTTCCCGGCGATGTGAAGGTGGTGTCACAGCCCGTATGGACCCGGAAGAACTTGCTGGAAACCCTGTCCGTTTTGGCTGCGGGTTTTGACCTCACCTATTTTGCCTGGGCGGATTGTCCCTTTCCGGACCCGACCCTCACTGCCGCCATTACGGAGCGGCATCTGAAATACGCGGCGGAGTACTCCTATGCCGACGGCTGGCCCTACGGGTTTGCCCCGGAACTGCTCTCCCCCGGCACTGCGGGAATCCTTGCCAAAATCGCCGGAGAAGATGAGAACCCTGTGGAACGGGACAGCCTTTTCGCGGTATTACAGAAGGACATTAACGCCTTCGACATTGAAACTGAAATTTCCGCCATCGACCTCCGCAGTCACCGCTTAAACCTCAGCGCAGATTCGAAGCGGAACCTCCTCTTCCTTACCCGCTTTGCTGATGCCGTGAAGGCAAAAGGCACGGCTTCCGGTGTCCCGGCGGCGGCAGACGCTGCTGAAATTATTGCCTCCAAACCTGAAATTTTGCGGACCCTGCCCAATTTTTACCCCATCCAGGTATCAGGGGCCTGTCCCCAGGCATGCGTCATCTGCCCATATCCGCCT
>BNUT01000062.1 GCA_025997555.1 Spirochaetia bacterium | reverse complement strand
AGCCGCCGGGTTCTGATCCAGTCCAGGGTCACCAGGATTTCCGGCCGGGAACGGAGGTAGTCGGCAATGGAAATGATCGCCAGGTAGAGCTGTTCCTCAGGCACCGCAGAGGCTTTGATGCTCAGTTCGGCATAATTGATGATCCGGCCAAATTCGGCCAAAAAAAGCTGGGCCAGCATATCCTGCTTGCTCTTAAAGTGGGCATAGAGGCCGCTCTTGGAAAGGCCCGAACGCTGGGCAACCATTTCCATAGAGGCGTTCCAGGGTCCCGCTTCCGCAACCGCTCCGGCTACCGCCCGCAGCAGATCATTTTCCCTGGTATTTTCGTAGACCGTTCCGGTGGACCGCCGTTCCAGGTCCCCATAATCAATAGCCGCCAGCCGGTCCCCCGCAAGCCCCAGGCCATAAGCAATCCGCTCTTCCACCGAAGCAAGGGCCTGCTGAACCAGCGCTTCCGAAGGAATTTCATCCGGCTTATGCCCGTAACGGTGAAAATGGGCAATCCAGAAAGTCAGGGAGACCACGCTTAACTGTAGCCGGGAAGGATAGACGGTAAAATCCTTTTCTTCAAACTGAATCATTTTCCGAGGGTCCACCCCACGAACCGTCATCTGTTCCATTACGGCGCCCATTTCCCGGCTACCGTACACCTGAATTAGGGAGAAAATAAATGCGTCCTTATTACGGATATAATATTCAGCGATCCGCCGCACCATAATGTAGTGCTTTTCATTTTGATTCGTTACGGTGAGGGCCTTTTCATAATCGGCCTTGATAAAGGCTGCATAGTCATCAAAATAACTGTTATACATGGCATCCAGCAGGGCCTGTTTGTCCTTAAAGTGCCGGTACAGGGCGGGCTTACTGACCCCCAGTTCACGGGCAAGATCGGTGAGGCTGGTAGTTTGATACAGTTCACGGCCCCAAACTTTGAAAGCCGCCTTGATTATATCCGCATTAGTCATTACACTGATTCTCGCTACCCATTCCTGATTTTGCGGTTTGGCCCGGGCCAACCGCAAGTTACCGACCGTTCGTTAACATAAAGATAACAACTCGCAGCAAAAAAAGCAACAGGCGGGAGAAAGAGTTTACCAAAATTTAACTTTTTAAACGAAATTGACGCCAGGCGCCTTTGTGCGGCCTTTTCCGGTTCCGCCCTACGAGTGATTATTTCATCACCGCCGATAAAAAAGATTCTGAACAAGAATATACCGGATATTGCGGTGGTGAATCCAATTACCTTTGTTGAGGGATTGTATGGAAACATCAAAGTATTCGAGTCCGAAAGCGCATTATAGGCTCCTTGATCTGTTTCTTTTTCTGGGGGATAATACCCATAATTGGTTGGACATAAGTCCAATTATCTCAAATGTTTTAGGAGGAAAAAATGAAAAAACTTATTCCCGGTATTTTGCTGGCCCTGATCCTGGCAGGAGGAATGGTCTTTGTCGGCTGCAAGAAGACCGATACAGCCGGAGCGGCCGGGGGGGGCACCACTACATCGGCAGGATCCTTTCCCATCAAAACCGATGTAACCCTTACCTATTGGGTCCCGCTTGATGCCAACGAGTATGCCAACTTCACCAGCCGGGGGGATGAACCCATTGGCAAGGCGCTTATGGAGCGGACCGGCGTCAAGATCGAATTCCAGCATCCCCCCGCCAACGCCTCTGCCGAAGCCTTTAACCTGATGATCGCCAGCGGTGACGGGCTGCCGGATATGATCGAACGGACCTGGATCACCGATTACGTCGGCGGCCCGGAAAAGGCTATCGCCGACGGGGTCATCATCAAACTGAATGATGCCATCGACAAATGGTCTCCCAATCTGAAAGCCTACCTGGAAGCCCACCCCGACTATGCCCGGATGGCGCGGTCCGACGAAGGCAGCTACTATGCCTATCCCTTCTTCCGGGACGGCGATAAGCTCCACTATTCCCAGGGCTTGATGATCCGCAAGGACTGGCTGGACGAACTAGGGCTCCAGCCCCCGTCGACCATTCCTGAATGGCACGATGTCCTCGTGGCTTTCCGGGACCGGAAAGGGATCAAGGGCCCCTATACCCAGAGTTGGGGCAATAACGCCCGTATGTTCGTTCCTTCTTTTGGCATCCTCAAGAACTGGTACATCGGGGCGGAGGACGGCAAGATCCGCTTTGGCCAGATCGAGCCGGGATACCGGCGCTGGATTGAGACCATGGCCCAGTGGTACAAGGAAGGGCTGATCGATCCGGATATTATCTCCCTTACCACCGCCCAGCAGAACGCGAAGATGTCCAACGGCAGCGCCGGCGCCACCGTGGCTTCCGGGGGAAGCGGTATGGGAACCTGGACTCCTGCCGCCCGGCAGACCACCCCCAAGTACGAAATTCTGGCCCTGGACTTCCCCACCCTGACGAAGGGAGAAAAACGGGTATACAGCATCACCGGCCAAGTCTACACCAGCCAGGGCGGCGCCGCTATCACCACGGCCTGCAAGAACGTGGAAATCGCCGCCCGGTTCCTAGATTACGGTTACACCCAAGAGGGGCATCTGCTCTACAATTTCGGCATTGAGAATGAATCCTACACCATGGTGAACGGCAAGCCGACCTATACCCCCGACATCCTGGCTGGCGGCCCCAACAAGTGGCCCCTGGCCCAGGCGCTGTCAGCCTATGTGCGGTCCACCGGGGCGGGCCCCTTTGCCCAAGATGAAGGCTACATTGAGCAGTATTACACGTTGCCGGAACAGAAACAGCTCCTGATAAACTATGTGGTTCCCGGCGCCGACAAGTACGTCCTGCCCGCAGTTACCGCTACTCCGGCGGAGAGCCGGGAATTGGCGACCATCCTGAACGACATCAACACCTTCCATGACGAAACAGTCGCCAGATGGCTTGTCGGGACCGATCCCGTCAACGATACAACCTGGAACAAATATGTCACTACCATCAAAGGAATGAACATTGACCGGGCTATCGCTATTCAAACCGATGCCCTGGACCGCTACAACAAGCGCTAAACCACAGGAAACGGTAATTTAAACAAACCAAAAGCCCCGGCACGTATGCCGGGGCTTTTTTTAGGCACAGGGGTGTCAGTCACTGAATTTTTTTGCATATTTTCATAAAAATGGGCCGTTTGCACCCCCTATCCCTATGTCGTCGTTTCAACTACGTTGAAAGTCCCAGCTCCTCCACCTTTTTAAGCCCCTGATCGCGCAGCAGGAACTTCTGGATCTTACCGCTTGCGGTGAGGGGAAAACCGTCAACAAAGAAAATAAACTTGGGGATCTTGTAGCGGCTGATCTGGCCGCGGCAGAAATCCTGCACATCTTCCTCGGTGAGCTTGGCGTCCTTGTGGAGGATGATGAAGGCGCCGACCTCTTCGCCGTATTTTTTGCTGGCGATGCCCACGATCTGCACATCGCGGATGCCGGGCATGGTGTAGAGGAAGTCCTCGATTTCTTTGGGGTAGATGTTCTCGCCGCCCCGGATGATCATGTCCTTAATGCGGCCGGTGACCCGGAAGTTACCCGCCCCGTCCTTGACGCCGAGGTCGCCGGAGTGGAGCCAGCCCTGAGCGTCAATGCACTTGGCGGTGGCTTCCGGCATTTTGTAGTAGCCCTTCATGCTGTTGTAACCCCGGCAGCAGAATTCGCCGTGGATGCCGGTGGGGCACTCTGCGCCGGTCTCGGGGTCGCGTATCGTAACTTCCACACCGGGGAGGGCGCGGCCCACGGTTTCAACTTTCACTTCCAGGGTGTCGTCGTAGCGGGTCTGGGTCATCACCGGGGATGATTCGGTGAGGCCGTAGCAGATCGTGACTTCCTTCATGTGCATCAGGTCGATGACCTGGCGCATGGCTTCGATGGGACAGGGTGAACCGGCCATGATGCCGGTGCGGAGGCTCGTGAGGTCGAACATCTTGAACATGGGGTGATTCAGTTCGGCGATGAACATGGTGGGCACCCCATAGACGGCGGTGCATTTTTCTTTTTGCACCGTGGCAAGTACCAACAGGGGATCGAACCATTCCAGCATGGCGGCGGTGGAGCCGTGGGTGAGGATGGCCATCATCCCCAGGACGAGGCCGAAGCAGTGGAACAGGGGGGCAGGCAGGCACACGATGTCCGCCGGGCTTAGCCGCTGGTTGTCCCCGATGCCGAGGCCGTTGTTGAGGATGTTCCGGTGGGTGAGCATGACCCCCTTGGGGAAGCCCGTAGTGCCTGATGTGTACTGCATGTTCACCACATCGTTGGTATCAAGTGAAGCTTCGATTTGACGGAGCCCAGCGTCATCGGTGTGCTGACCCAGCAGCAGGATCTCCGCTAAAGAGTACATGCCCCGGTGCTTTACCTGGCCGATGTAGATCACGCTTTTTAAGCAGGGGAATTTTGCGGAGTTGAGGTGGCCCCGGGGTGCGGTTTTCAGTTCCGGGACCAGCTCGTTGATCATGGCAATGTAGTCGGAATCGCGGTAGCCGTCGATGATGCAGATGGCGGCAAGGTCGGACTGCTGCATCAGGTATTCCAGCTCGTGGGTTTTGTAGGCGGTGTTCACCGTCACGAGGACCATGCCGGCACGGGCGCTGGCAAAGAGGACCGTGTTCCAGTCCGGCACATTCGTTGCCCAGATGCCGATGTGGTCGCCCTTCTTCAGGCCCATGGCGAGGAAGCCTTTGGCCATCTCGTCCACCCGCTTGTCAAATTCCGCGTAGGTAAAACGCAGGTCCCGGTCGGCGTATACGATAAAGTCATGGTCTGGCTGGGTTTGAACCTTTTCCCGCAGCACCGCGCCCAAGGTTGATTCAATGTATTCCATAATTATACCGGCGTGTAAATGACCGCGAGAATCCGGGCGGGTTTGCCGCCGCCGGCCAAAACCCGGTGGGGCACTATGGAATCGTAGTAGACCGAATCCCCCTCGTTCAGGGTGTGGGATTCTGCGCCGTATTCCAGGGCCAGGGTTCCCGCAAGGACGTGGATGAATTCCTCACCTTCGTGGCTGGACTTGCCCTGCTCCGCATCGGCTTCGATGTCCACGATGAAGGGTTCCATGTGGCGGCCCCCCTTGTCTGCGGCAAGGGCGTTGAAGTGAAGGCCCTGGTGATCGGATGCGGACCCGCCGCCAGGCAGACCCGTAACAAACCGCGCCGCAGCGGTAACTTCACCCTTGCGGGTAATGACCGGACCAAGTTGTTCGTGATCATCTAAGAGAGTGCCCAGGCGGACGCCGAGGGCGCGGGAAATTTTCAGCAGAGGGGCCAGATCGGGGATGTACCCTTCTTCGATGCGGCGGATCAGGTCCGGGTCCAATCCACTGCGTTCCGCCAATGTTGAGCGGTCAATTGAATAGGTTTTGCAGAGTTCGAGAATCCTGTCACCGGGGCTGCGTTTTGCCGCCATGTATCACTCCTCAAAATTTCATTTTTTGGTACGGTACTACAATAATAGATTGACGAAACAGGATCAATCGGACAAAATGAATCAATATGCAGGAACAGCCAAGAGCATTTCCGCCGGATGGCCGCAAAAATATCCGTTACCGGACCCTTGCCAAGGTGCGTATCCACGGTATTCTGGGGGAAGAAAGCCTCCTGAAAGATCTCAGCGTCACCGGCTGCTGTGTGGAATGCACATCCCTGGCGGACATACAGCCGAACAATCAATATAAACTGGAAATTATACCCGAAAGGGCCGCAAAAATTGGCAAATTTGAATTAGAAGTAGAAGTTAAATGGGTGCGCTCCGGGGCAGATTCCAGTGAGGTAGGTTTCAGCATCACCGCCTCCCCCAAGGGCAAACTTTTTCAGCGTTATGTTGATTATCTTTCCTGGCGCGCCGAAACCGGTCAATCATCTTTGGCATGAATGGTGTTGCCCTTACGGGCCGGGTCTATCAAGCAATTCCTGACTTTGAAGATCATTTAGAACATGAATTGGGCACTTGGCAGGATAAGTGGGGTCCCCTCTATTATGCTGATCAGCATAATGCCGAAAGGCCTTATGCGCCTTTTTGGCAGCAGAACATCTGGTTTGAACCTTTCCGCCTTGAATTCGATTCCATATCCCAGGCCGTTGCCGCACTCCGGGGCATCCAGCGGAATTGGGCGCCGGTCCTCCACACCCAGTTTCGCCGGGCCAGCCTTATCGAAAGCCAACTGCCGCCGATTTCCCGCAAGCCCCGGCCTTTCCCTTGGCGGGTTCCTGATGCGGGCATCGGCGCATGGACTTTGCTGGACGCCCATACTTTGATTGCCAGCCCCCGTTGTTCCAGCCCCTTCCCGGCGGGGGCAATAGAATTTGAGGAAGACAAAATCGGCCCCCCAAGCCGCGCCTATCTTAAACTGTGGGAAGCACTGGTCCGCTGCGGCAAATGGCCGCAGCCCGGTCAAAAATGCCTGGATGCCGGAGCCAGTCCCGGCGGCTGGACCTGGGCACTGGCCCGGCTGGGCGCCCAGGTAACCGCCGTGGACCGCGCCCCTCTGGAGGATCGCGTCCTCGCCATGCCCGGCGTCACCGCCCTCAAGCACGACGCCTTCACCCTTACACCTGAAGATTTTGGCCCCATGGACTGGGTCTTCTCAGATGTCATCTGCTATCCGCCTCGTCTTTACGAATGGATACAGAAGTGGCTCGCCTCAGGGCTCTGCAAAAATTTTGTCTGCACCATAAAAATGCAGGGCGAGGCGGATTATGAAACCACCCGGGCTTTTGCGGAAATCCCCGGCGGCACGGTGACCCATCTCTATCACAACAAACACGAATTAACGTGGTGTAAAATAAATTCTGAATCCATGGAGGAAAAAAATGGACAAGCAAAAAACATTGGCGATGATTAAGGAAATATCCGATGCCCCCGGTGTTTCCGGTTTTGAGGATGAGGCGGTGGCGGCACTGCGCCGTTACAGTGAAGGCCTGGGGGATTTAAACGAGGACGCCATGCGGAACCTCTACCTCCGCCGCAGCGGCCCAAAAACGGGGCTGCCGGTTTTACAGCTTGATGCCCACAGCGATGAAGTGGGTTTCATGATCAAGGCGATTCGCCCCAACGGGACCATGGATTTTGTGACCCTGGGCGGATGGGTTCCCTCCAACATCCCCGCCCACCGGGTGTTTATCCGCAATGGGCTTGGCGCATGGATTCCCGGCATTGTGGCCAGCAAGCCCCCGCATTTCCTTTCCGAAGCGGACAAGAAAGCGGCCCCGGAAATTGCCGACATGCTGATCGATGTGGGAGCATCCAGCGACCGGGAAATCCGCGAAGACTACCGCATTAGTATTGCTGCGCCGGTGATTCCCGATGTGCAGTTTGAATACCACGTTGATCACGACACCATGATGGGCAAGGCTTTTGACAACCGCCTTGGGAGCGCGGCCATTATTTCAACCTTAAAGGAACTTGTGGCTTCCGATCTCGGGGTCAACGTGACCGGTGCCTTTGCCGCCCAGGAAGAAATGGGACTCCGGGGCGCCACCGTTACCGCCCAGGTTGTTCAGCCTGATATCGCCATTTCCTTTGAGGGCGTCCCCGCGGACGACACGGTGGTGGAATCCTACGCGATCCAGACGGCGATCAAAAAAGGCCCCATGCTCCGGCACATCGACGCCCGGATGATCACCAACCCCCGGTTCCAGCGTTTTGCCCTGGACACTGCGGCACGCAAAGGCATCCCCGTCCAGGAAGCGATCCGCACCGGGGGCGCCACCAACGCCGGCGTCATCCACCTGAGCGGCAAAGCGGTCCCCGCCATTGTCATCGGCATCCCGGTCCGCTACATCCACACCCACTACGGCATCGCCTCCTACGCGGATTTCGAAAACGCAGTGAAGCTTGCCTGCGAGGTGATCAGCGGATTGAACGCGGGGGTGATTGCGAACTTCTAGTTCGGCGGGGTTTTAAGGGACTCACCCTGCAAGCTTCTCCGGCAGCGCCGTGACCCATCTGTACCATAACAAGCATGAGCTAAGGTGGTGAAGGTTACTGAGGAATAAGTTTGTCAATGGAACTCTTTACTGATACTTATCTCAGGCTGCCGGCCTGCTCCCTGGTGCCCTTCTGCCAAAACTGACTGCGCCCGATGCCACGGACGATTTCACCCCGCATTTCCAGGGTGTCCACTTTGTACCTGCGGTCATCCGCCGGACGGAATGTGATCCTGCACTGGTAGATTTTCCCATCGTTGGGATCGATGATGTTACCGCCGCTCCACTGGCCCGCTTTGTCCATGGACAGGCCGAAAATCCAGGAAGTACCCACCACCCTCATCTCATTCACCTTGCCTGCTACCGGGAAACCGGGATAACTGGCCTTGCAGGCTGATGCCGTCACGCTTTGGTCAAAATCCGTTATGGACAGGATTCTGCCGAAAAGCTTGCCCCCCTCCAGATAGATTTCCCATCCGGCGTTGATCTTGCCGGATTTGTCGTCCACACTAAGCCAATACCCTTCCACCGGATCTGCCGCCAAAGATGCCGCCGCAATCACAACCAGGATGCTGCACATTGTTAGGATTTTTTTCATCACTATTCTCCTTGGCTTTATAAAAAGTTGTTTCAGATTCTTCATGATCTTTCCAAATTTTTCAAGTCGAGCCGCCGGATGCGTCCTTGTCCTTAAAACTATGATAGCCTATAATTTTGAAAAACAGTAAACGCAAGGAGTTCTCATGAGGGGACGTTTTCCCTTAAAGCCCCTGGATTTTGTGGTGATAGGCGTGTCCCTTGCATTAACCGCTTTTTCGGCCTTTGCGGTTTATGCAGGGCCCCGGACCGCCCAACAGGTGACAATTCAGGGAAACAGCGGCGTCTGGGTGTTCCCTCTGGATGCCGAGGAGATCGTCACAACGAGGGGGCCTCTGGGGGATACGGTTATCGAGATCCGGGATCGCCGGGCCCGCGTTTTGTCTTCGCCCTGTGATAATCAAACCTGTGTCGCAGCAGGGCACATTGACGCTAACGGTCAGTGGGTAGCATGTCTTCCAAATAAGGTATTTGTGATAATAGAAGGTATAGATGATGACAACAGAACTATTGACGCCGCCGCCTGGTGAGGCCAATCGCATTGCGGATCGGCGAACGGCGGCACTCCTGGGGGCCTTCTGTTTGTTCCTTTCCACCATCGAATATATGATTCCCAAACCGCTTCCCTTTATGCGAATCGGCATTGCGAATCTTCCCCTCATGCTGGCCCTTGATATTTTTCCTTTGCCGACTTTTGTTCTGCTGGTGGGCATCAAGATTTTGGGACAGGCTTTGATCACCGGCACACTGTTCTCGTATATTTTTCTTTTTTCTTTTGCCGGAACCGCCCTCTCCGCACTTTCCATGTATGGGCTGCGCCGGTGCTTTGGATCGCGGCGGATCAGCTTTGTCGGCGTCGGCACTGCGGGGGCACTGATCTCCAATCTTACCCAGTTGGCGCTGGCGTGGATTTTCATCTTCGGCAAAAGCGCCCGGTATATCGCGCCGCCCTTTTTGGCCATGGGACTTGTCACCGGCATTGCACTGGGGCTGTTCTGCGAATATTTTACCCCACGATCCCAATGGTACGCAACCCGCACAAAGAGGCCCCTATGAATCGTGGACTACGCCCTTCACAGGAATACTACCAACGGCTTTTTTCCAGCCGCGCCCTTTGCATTACGGGGCTTTTGATCATGCCCGCCCTGCTTTTTAATCCCAATACGATTTCCCGGATCGTACAATTTTTCTTTTTTTGGTTCCTGTCCGCTCTTGCGGGAAAAAAGAACAATCCGTTGATTACCATTTTAGTTATTCTGGGCATCGTTGCCTTCAATCTTTTAGTACCCTACGGCAAGGTCATTGTTTCTTTTGGGATATTCAAGATCACCACCGGGGCGCTTTTGGCTGGTATTCACCGGGGAGTAACCCTGGAAGGTCTGATCATGCTTTCCCGCGCAACTATCCGGCGGGATCTGCGGCTCCCCGGCTCCTTTGGTGAATTAGTGGGCGAGTCTTTCCGCATTTTTACGCAGATCACAGAACGAAAAAATATTATCGATAGAAAAAATATCGCAGCCGGTATTGATAAGCTGATGATCGAATTGAGCGAGATTTTCCCGCCATCAGAGGCTGAAACAAAACAAACAGATTCTGCACAGCAGAACTGTTCTACTGTACGGGGAATCATCATCCTGGTATTCGCAGTAATACTGTCGTGGATTCCGTTTATGTTATCTGTTTTTCCGGGGACAAAATAGTTTTTTTATCATTCGCTCCATCGTTCAGGGCCCGGAGGGTGCGGAACCCGTAAATTGAACCGCTGGCCCCGGTAATGCAAAGCAAATATTTTCCACATTATTCTTAGGGGTAAAATTATCACGTGTTATTTAGATAGAATTTTCTTGACAGGCGCAAATTTCCCCTTTACCATTATCTATTCGACCAATCTTAAGAGGAGAATTGCATGAAAAAGTTACCGGTTTTGTTGATTGTTTCTTTGTGTATGATTTTTGCGGGATCCATCCTGGCAAATCTTATTCAATCGGATTTTGGCAAAATAAAAGTGCAGGATTTATTGATAGCCACCGACGAAGGGGCGGCGCTGAGCGGCCTTTTGTATCTGCCCCCGAACGCCACCGCCAAAACACCGGCACCGGGGATTGTTACCATCGAAGGCTACCTCAATTCACGGGAAATGCAGACAAATTTTTCCATCGAGTTTGCCCGCCGCGGTTATGTGGTGTTTGCCATTGATATGTTCGGCCATGGCAGGTCCGGCACCGAAGCCGTAGATTATCTGGCGGCCCAGTCCGCAGTGCGGTACCTCCGCAGCCTTGCCTATGTTGATGCCAATAACATCGCCGTGGAAGGCCATTCAAAGGGCGGTTTTGCGGCGACCATGGCTGCGGCGGCCCTGCCCCCGGGCTACATAAAATCAGTTTTGGCGATTGGCTCCGGCCTCAACTGGCCCAAACTCTACAAGGTTGATTGGGACGCCGGGCTTCCCATAAACTACGGTACTATCTTTGGGGCCTACGATGAATTCGGTTGGCTCTTCTGGCCCGAAACCCAAAGCGCCCACAAAAATGTTTCCGCCTACGCAAATTACAGTCCGGTGATGATGGAAGCCTGGGGTACCACCGAACCGGTTACGCCCTTTAAATGGTACGGCAATAAAAATTCCAACACCCTGCGGATTATGTATCAGCTCAAGGAGACCCATACCCAAAATCACATCTCCAGCAAGGCGGCGGAACATGCGGTGAACTTTATGAATGAAACTTTGCAGGGCGGCAACCCCCAGGGTTTGGCGGATAGCAACATCATCTGGTTCTGGAAAGAAGCAGGTACCTTTATCAGTATGATAGGCGCGTTCCTGTTTCTTTTCTCCTTCGGATCGTTCCTGCTTTCCATCGGGAAAAACAGCGAGTACCTGAGCCAACCAGTGCCGGGAAGAGCCGTCGGCAACGGCAAACTCTGGATCATGTTGATAGTCGGCGCGGCAATTCCCGCCTTCAGTTATTTTTTCCTGATGAACGCCGGTACTAAGATTCTGCCCATGAGCCGCCTCTTCCCCCAGGAAGTAAGCAGCCAGGTTTCGATTTGGGCATCGGTGAACGGGCTTATTTCATTGGGCCTTTTGGCGCTTCTGTATCAGATTTTTGGGAAAAAAGAAGGGGCCAAGCCTGCGGAATGGGGATACAAGGCGCCGGGTAAAAACATCCTCAGGCAAATTCTTCTGGGCATCGCCACTGCTCTGGGCGCTTATCTGGTATTATGTTTTGTCAATTTTATTTTCAAGGTTGATTTCCGTTTCCATGTGGTGGGACTCATGCCCCTGACCTCGACGAAATTCTTCACCATGCTTCCGTATCTGCTTTTCTTTGCCATCTACGCGCTCTGCAATGCCCTGGCCCTCAACGCCAGTTACCGTTTTGCCAAAAGGACTTATCTTAAGACGGCTCTCTTCAGTGTGCTGGCCAACACCGGCGGTATGGCTGTCCTCTTAATCATCGGTTACGGCGGACTCTATACCCTGGGATATATCCCCTTTGCGGGAGGCACCGGCTGGTCCCTGCGGCTGATCCAGGTCATCTGCTTTATCATCATGCTTCCCATGGCGGCGCTGCTGAACACCTACTTTTTCAAAAAGACCGGCAGCATCTACATGGGGGCCGTGATCAGTGCCCTTTTCCTGACCTTTGCCACCGTGGGTAATACCTGTTACCAGTTCCTGTTCTGATAGGTGATTTTCATCCCCCCGCCAACTCCGGCAACGGTATCGGCGGGGGGAGGGGGGTTACCCATGGAGTCCAAAGGCGGCCTTCTGCCCTTTGTGCCTCCGGAACACTTTCCCCAGACTCATGGCTCTTTCTAGTCGGGATATTCAAGCAGCACATTAAACAATTCCCTAATGTCATCGGGCATTTCATGTTCCCTGCCAAAAAACACGGGCGGTTCTATGCCCCTCTTATGGAACTCCCGAAACATCATGCTCTGGTCATCGCGGTATTTGGTAAACAGGGTTAGTTCCGGCGGGGCGAATTCGGGTTTGCCGCTGAACCACAAAAGGCTTTGCCGCAGCAGTTCCCATGCGTAGCTGTCCGAGGGAAGCCAGGCCCGGGAAAGGCAGACAGCCCAGATGACTTCACCGTTCCAGCGGGATGCATACTCAAAGAGGGCGTCAAACACCGAGGGGATGTCCGCCTGAGTGTAGGTGTCGATATAGAAAAAATCCAGGTCTATCGAGATAAAAAGCAGGCCCTGGCCGCCGGACCCGGCCCTGTCCGCAGGGAAGGTAAAGTCCTTGAGGCCGTTAAGGTGCAGCGACTGGACAAAAAACGGCACGTCCCCGCTGCCCCATTGGACGGGTGAATGCAAAAAGCTCCGTAGGCTTCCGCCCGGCAGTTCAATGCCGCCGGGGAAGAAGGCAAGGCCGCTTACCCATACCAGCGATCCCAAGGGAAAGGGCGCAAGGGGCTGAATCCAGTTGTGGTTATGGAGCAATGTATCCGCCGTGTCAAAATCCCCGGCAGCGGCGGCGGCGGCCAGTACCCGATCCCGGTTTTCATTCAACGCCGTATCCGAGTGGGCGTCCACCAGGATCATCGCGGCATTGTTCATTGGACTCATGTCACCGTGGCGCAAAAAAAAGACCCCGTGGTCGGCGTGGTGGTCGGATATAAGGAGGGGTATGCTCCCCGCCTGCGATTCCTGCGCGATGGCGGGTGCGGCGTTTACGCAGACCAGTACCGCCCAGCACAGTGCCGTTATGAGGCAGCCTTTGTATTTTCCTAAAACCGCCTCTGGGGTTTTGGCTGTAAGCTCCCTTTTATCTCGCACCATCGTAAAACAGCGTGCTATATGTACCGTCTTTTGAAGTATTCCAGCCGTTAGCCCTGGTGATCCAGTAATTAATCATCCCGGTCTCTCCATCTCTATAACGAGTTATCGCCCAACCAACATCGTTCTGGTTCATCCACCTTACGATGGCGGGGTTCACATTAGGATCGGGGTGAATAATTCCAATAACTTCATTCGGCCCTTCCCCCCATGCCGCATGACCCGCGCTCCACAGGTCTTCCTCACGCTTTACCCCCACAAATTGACGGTCATCATCTTCCCCAAGGTGTATAGTTCCCTTAACCGCTCCCTCCGGAAAACCCCGAGGTGTCCTGCCTACGATGAACTTGCCGTTATAAGGGATAGCGTATAAGGTGGTATACCGATAGACCATAGGAGAGGAATATGGGTAAGAGGAAGAGGTATACCCCCGAGGAGAAGGTAAGCATACTCCG
>BNUT01000061.1 GCA_025997555.1 Spirochaetia bacterium | reverse complement strand
GCCGGGACATCGCCCTGAATGCCCAGGACCTTAAACAGGTGTCCGACTCTAATCTGATAAATGTTGATGAAAACACTCTCCTGGTAAAGGCCGGGGCTTCCGCATCCATACCGGTTAGTCCGGCGGTCCAGTCCGCACCCGGTCTGATCCTGCAATTTGAAACTGCGGTGAATGGTAAATCCGCTGATGATCCGTCTGCCGCATCGGCTTCCCAGGCATCAACGGGGCCGCTTATTCCCTCCGCCGGGGGCGTGACCTATGGTGGGATCACCATCGAAAATGATCCCACCTCGGTGACCATGCCCAACGGAAAGGCCCCCCCTCCCCCGCCTCAGCGGGTGGACGATCTCCGCTCAATCACCCTGACTTTTTCCGACGGCAGTACCACGACCCTCTCCCCGATAAATGATTCCCCGGAATTCAGTTCCGCACAGTACCGGCTCCAGGATGTTGCCGGGGGCAAGTCCGTTTCTTCCATAAATTTAACCAACCGGAACACCCACCGGGATATTTCCATCCGCAATATCGAAATTTTTGATCCCGATGCCCCGACGGGTTTGGCCCCCACGAACGCCATTTCCACCGCCCAGGACGCGATTGTCACCATGGATGGAATTGAGATAAAACGGCCCACCAATACCATTGATGACCTGATACCGGGGGTTACCCTTACCGCACGGGGCTCCTCCGACCGGCCGGTAGTCCTGGGAATACAGAGTGACCGGGAGCAGATCAAGGAATCGATCATCTCCCTGGTGGGGAACTACAACCGGCTCATAGCGGAAGTCAATGTGATAACCCGGAACGACGCCCAGATCATTGAGGAACTGAGTTACCTCTCCAATGACGAGCGGGAGGAACTGAAAAAGCGCCAGGGGGCTTTCTCCGGGGATATCACCCTGAACCAGTTCAAAAGCAGCCTCCAACGGGCCATCTCAACCCCCTACCTTACCCAGTCGGAACAGGACCTTACCCTCCTTGCCCAAATTGGCATCGGGACCGATGTCAGGCGTTCGGGCATCGGGGCCGGTTACGATGCAAGCCGCCTGCGGGGTTATCTTGAAATTGATGAAAAAACCCTGGACGGGGCGCTGGAAACAAAGCTTCCCGCCATACAGCAGCTCTTCGGCTACGATACCGACGGGGATCTCATCGTTGATTCCGGGGTGGCATTCGCCATGGACAGCCTGACCAAGCCCTATGTGGAATCCGGGGGCTTTATCTCCCTTAAAACCGGGACCATCGACTCCCGGATAAGTCAGGATAAACGGCGTATCGATACCATGGAACGGCAGCTTGCTGCCAAAGAAGCGGCACTCAAGGTCCAGTACGGCCAGATGGAAGGGGCCTACAGCCGCATGGAGTCAATGTCATCATCGCTGGATAATTTCAGTCAGCAAAACAGCAATGGCAATGGCAGGTAGAAGCGCAAGGGGAATGATTGCGAATGACCATAAGTATTAACGGGAAAAAAGCGGATATCATACTGGAAAAGGAAAAAACCATTGGGGATGTCCTTGCGGGGCTTGATGACTGGCTCCGGGGATCAGGGTACCGACTGAGCGGCCTTGAAACGGATGGCGAACGGGCAGATATCCTTTCCATGGACAGCTTCTTTGAAATGGAACTGGCAGGTATTGAAAAACTGAATATTATAACCAGTTCCTGGGCAGGCCTCGCAACGGAAGCCCTGTTGGATCTGCTGCAAAATATTGGGGATTATGAGATGGCGGACTTTGAAGAACGGAGCCGCTTCAAAAACGCCTGGGAAACTCAGGCCGCTTCCCATTTTTTACAGGAGCAAATCCCCGATATATACGGACTTGCGGAAAAAACCTTTTCCGGCCTGGGGATGCCCTCCACGGAATTGCGGAAAATTCTTGAGGAACGGCTCTGGGAACTGGAAAATCCCCAGAAGGAAATCAACAAATCAGGGCCCCTTGTCGAAGAGATTGCGGCCCGGCTTGAGGATCTCCCCCTGGATATTCAGACCGGTAAGGACGGCCGGGCTGCAGAAACAGTTCGTATCTTCTCAGGAATTGCTGAAAAACTGTTCAGGCTCTTTGATTTATTAAAAATAGAAGGATTTAATGTGGAAATCCTTACGGTAGATGACATTCCGATCTATACTTATATAGAGGAGTTTGGGTCCGCATTGAAGGAACTTCTGGCGGCCTATGAGTCCAGGGATGCGGTTTTAGTAGGCGATCTTGCGGAATATGAATTGGCGCCCCGGCTGCTTAAATTCTATTCTGCCATTAGCGCTCCCGCCGCGTCGTCCTAAGTGTAGGGGGGAATCATGGGCAGTATGAAAATATTTTCCAGCGCCATAGAAAACATCATCTTTCTGATCATCCTGGTGATGTTCATAGGTATTCTTATCGTTGTTAATAAACTCAGGAAAAAAGGCAAGCTCAACTCGCCGTCCCTGGGGGACAGCGAATTCAGCGCCAATGCCCAGGGCGCCGGTAAAAACAGCGACTTTTCCCTGCACCGCTTTGCCTGTTCCGCAGGATTGGACAAGAATCAAACCAGGATGCTGGAGTTTGTCTTAAAAAATGATGAAGTAACTGATCCCGCAGAATCACTCCGGACCCCTGAACTCCTGGACCGTCATTTTAAGAAAGCCTATCAGACCATTACCGATGGCACAGCCAAACCGCCCGTAGGGGCCGATGCCCAGGAACGGCTTACTTTGCTTTTCTCAATCCGGAATATTTTGGAAAACAGCAATATCACTTCCACCCGCCAAATTGCGGAAGATACCGATATGGTTATCACCGTAGGGAAAGAGAGTTATGCCAGCAAGGTACTTTCCTCAAAAGGAAAGAACCTGGTGGTAGAAAATCCCCGGAACTCCGGGGACGAGAGCGTCAAGCTGGAGCGGAACAGCAGGGTAACCCTTTCTTTCTTTGCCCGGTCCGAAAAGGGGTTTTCCGTGGAAACCCAGGTTGTGGGAATCGAAGAGTCCGAGGATGTGTCAAGACTGTGCCTGGCCCATTCAAACCGGCTACAGTACCAGTCTAAACGGCAGTTCCTCCGCAAACAGACGGCGATCCCTGCAGATTTCTACCTTGTGCGCCTGGAAAATATTGAGAAAGAGAAAAAATTGGTGGTGGAGAAAGAGAAACTAAGCGGTAAAATTATGAATATCTCCATCGGGGGCTGCGCCATACAAACCAATAGTTCCATCGCCTCAGGAGTCAGGCTTAAAATTGAATTTTCTCCTACGACGGCCCTGAAAGCTGCGGTACTGGGGCAGGAACTGCGGACAAATCAGAATGGGACAACCATGGTGATGCATATTAAATTCCTTAAAGTTCCCCGTAAATCCATGAATGCCATCAATGCACTTGTATTTGAATACAGTGACCGGTAATGTATACGCAATGGTCCTGATAACGACATCGTCCCCGGAAGAAACCTTACAGTTGGGGGAACGGCTTGCCCCTTACCTGCGTCCGGGCAGCGTTGTTGCCCTGCGGGGAGGCTTGGGGGCAGGCAAGACCTGTCTCGTCAAGGGAATAGCCCGTGGGCTTGGAATAACAGAAGAAGTGACCAGCCCTACCTATACCATCATTTCCGAATATGCGGGGACAAGGTTCCCTTTCGGAACCCTTCCCCTTTATCATATTGATGCCTACCGTCTTACAGGGGATGATGATTTTGCCGGTCTGGGGGGTGAAGAAATACTCTACGGCAGCGGGATTTCAGTAATTGAATGGAGCGAACGCCTCCCCCGCTCCCTGCCGCCTGAGGCTATTACCATCGATATTGAAATATGCGGCGGGGAAAATCGTACTATCCGCATCACCGGAGTAGATGCCGGGGCGGAGCTTGCATAATGAACATCCTCGCCATTGATACGGCCGCCAATATTTTGTCCGTGGCCCTGTCTGTAAGCCGGGCCGACAGTAATCCTGAGCAGCGCTGGTATTTTGAAGCCGATGCGGGGCTGCGGCATTCGGAAATTCTTATGGACATGGCGGACATACTCATGAAACAGGGCGGGCTTCAGCCTGCGGATCTTGACCTTGTGGCCTGTATGAAGGGCCCTGGTTCCTTTACGGGCCTCCGGATAGGCTTTTCCGTAGCCAAGGCCCTTGCCCTTGCCCTGGGGATTCCCTTTATCCCCATCCCTACCCTGGACTGCATGGCCGCAAGCTATTCCACATGGCCGGGCATCGTGGTCCCCGTAATCAACGCAAAAAAACAGCGTTTCTTTACCGCCCTGTACCGGGGGGATACGAAAATTGCAGATGACAGGGACGCCGATGCTGCGGCCATAGCCGCCCTCCTCTCCAAAGCGCTTGCTTCTTCCGTTGACGGGGAAAAATCGATACTTATCACCGGCCCTGATGCGCCGCTGCTTAAGGACGAACTGGTTAAACTTATCCCGGTGGGGATCCATATCGACCCGGCGTGCCGGAAGGGCCGGGCTATGGAATTGCTGGAGCTTGCAAAAAAGGACATTGGGATGGATACCGGGGAGAATAATTTTTTTACCGGACCGGAATATTTACGGAAAAGCGACGCGGAACTCAATATCTAGCGCTTTTTGAGAGATATCGCCTATTATATAAAAGAGGTGGTTGATTATGACAATAACACAAGAAAACCGGGTCACTTACGATGATATGAGCCAAAATTTTCCCGATATTGCCAAAATGGTAGACCGGACGGGCAGCGCCGTGGTGATGAAAGACAATATACCCCGTTATGTCATACTAGACTTTGCCCGGATTGGGGGGGAAGAAACCGCCACCAATGCAGAGGTTATGGAGTCAGCCCGAAATTTAATAACCCGCCACCTTCCCGCCTTTCAGGAACTGGCTAAATAAGGACAGTTCCGGCTCAAATGAAACGTATTACTATTGAACAGGTCATAGAAATGCACAGCGCCCTTATTGCCGAAACCGGCGGTCTTGATGGTGTAAGGGACATGAACCTGCTGGACGGCTCGGTCAACTCGCCCTACCAGACTTTCGGCGCTCAAAATCTCTACCCTACGATCCAGGCAATGGCCGCTCACCTGGCGTTCTCACTGGTTAAAAATCACCCTTTTTTAGATGGCAATAAGCGGATCGGAGTGCTGGCAATGCTGGTTTTTATTGATGTAAACGGTATACCCGTTCATTGCTCTAATGAGGAACTGATTAATCTTGGCCTTGGGCTTGCGGAAGGCAGCATTGATGAAGCGGCTGTGATAGACTGGATTGTGGAGCGGAGCTGAAGCAGGATCTACAACGCTTCCCTCTTCGCGCTGATACCCAGTTCCGGGAACACCGGGTTCGATTCCGCAGCGGCCTTGTTTTCCGCGCGGATGGCGTCGAAGACTTCCTTGCGGAACACCTTGACGTTTTTGGGGGCGTCCACCCCAAGGCGGACCTGAT
The DNA here is from genome assembly GCA_025997555.1 of Spirochaetia bacterium. Classification (GTDB taxonomy): domain Bacteria; phylum Spirochaetota; class Spirochaetia; order Treponematales; family Breznakiellaceae; genus BNUT01. The sequence continues at coordinate 8,365 of BNUT01000061.1, read as the reverse complement.
CCCCGCGGACTTCTATGATCGTAATGGAGATATCATCCCCGATCATTATCTTTTCATCGACCTTTCTGGATAGTATGAGCATTATGAGCGCCCCCTGGCTGCAAGTTCCGCCATCACATCGTGTTTGGTCTTCCAGCGGGGGTCCGCCAATATGGCCTGTTTTCCGCAGCGGGTGTCCCGGTTGATCACCAGGGGGCCCTGTAGGTTGGCGGTCATGGGGCTGCCATCTGCGGGGATGGTTACGATTGAAAAGATGAGGGCCTTTTCCGGGCTCATGATGCCGATTTCCGCCAGTTCCTCGTTGCTGATGTTCATTTCGTAATCGGGCCGGATAAGAAAGGGATTGATCAGGATGAAGGCTACTCCCGCCGTATCCACCGATTGCAGCCAGTAAAAGGGCTGCCGTTCCGCGTCCAGAAGCATGTATTCACTGAAGGTTTCAAAACCGAACAGCCCCTGAGGAAAGGTGATTTTTTGCCGCTCATCCACATCAATGAGTCCGTAAGCCTTTGTCGCTACTTTCACAATCTGCTCCTGTGTATCGAATAAGATATCATGAATCGCCGATTACCGCAAGAAATCCAGCAGAGTTGTGGGAAGAATCTTCGCAGCAACCTGGAGGCTGGCCTTGTGGGCAAGATCCATCTGCGCCAGCTCCATAGCGGCGGTCGCAAGGTCAAGGCCGATTTCCCGGCTCAATTGGGCGGTGACATCGGGGATCTCCTGATTCAGGCGCTTCCAGGTCATGTCCGCCCGCTCTGAGCGGCTGCTGATATCCGCGAGCCGGGCCGTCACATTGTTCAGTGCCAGGTCGATACCCCCGATACCCTGGCTCCCTACAAAATCCTGATCCCCCCGGTACAGGGCGTCCCGCAGACGGATGGCCATATCAAAGACACTGCCCCCGCTTACCCGTGCGGTATTGCTCCAGTTGGGGGCATTGGTTTCGGAATTCTGCTGAATAATGCCCAAATTCCGTAATACGCTGGAATCCTGGCGATCCTCCATGCGGATAAGATGGGCGTTGGTCCCTTCAAGGGCAAGACCCCGTGTCTCCGGGTCCACATAAGCCTTAACCGGCGCAGATGAATCATTTATCTTGGCCACGATGGCATGAAGGGTGTCCCCGGTGTTCACGGGAATCTCGACCCCGTCCACAAAGAAGGCCCCGTCTGCGGCGGCCCGGTAATCCGTGGCGTCTGTCGTGGAGAGGACCTGCATCTTTTCCGCCCAGAAGGCTTCCCCGCCGCCGATGTCCAGCTCCGAATAAACCCCGTCGGTAACTTCAGTTTTGCGGGAAGCCCCGGTGCCCCGGTATTCCACCCGGACAACCATGCTCTCCCCGCCGCCGGGAACGGTTCCCTCCACAGCGCGGAAAGGCTCGGTAAAGACCTTGTCCCCGGCAAAGACCTGTTTGCCATCGGGGTCGGTGGAGTTGGAAAGGCTCACCAGTTCCTTGATAAGATAGTTCACCTCGGAGGCCATGTTCTTCATGTCATCCTGAGTGTAAATGCCGTTGGCCCCCTGAACGGAAAGGTCCCGGATGCGCTGAAGCACGTCGGTGGTCGCGTAAAGATAATCATGAGTCGCCTGATAGTGCTCCCGTGCGTAGAGGGCGTTATCTTCGAACCGCTTCAGCCGGGCAAGGTAGGAATCGTAGCGCACCGCGTGGCTTGCCGCCAGAGGGTCGTCCCGCAGTTCCAGTATCTTTGTCTGCTTCGCAATCTTCGACTGGATATTGTTACGCCCCTCTTCCTGCCGCTGCAGATAGTACTGCATATCGGTGTTCGGCATGTTGGTTGATACTCGCCTCATACTTTACTCCTTAAATTAAACACCCATCCGGTTAATGATCGTATCCAGCATGGAATTGACGGTGGTGATAAACCGGGCCGCCGCATTAAACCCGTGCTGGTACTTGATCATGTTGGTTAATTCTTCATTCATATCGACCCCGGAAACGGACTGCCGCTTCTCGTTGAGCTCTTTCATCACCAGATTCTGGGTTTCCAGTGCCTCGTTGCTCTGCTCACCCAAAAGGCCGATGCGGCCCACGGAGTCGGCGAAGTAGTCGTCAAAGGTGCCGAGCTGGCCCACCATCACCTGGGTATTGCGGATAGAGGCAATCGCTAGGGCCGCTTCATTATTACCGGGGTTCGCCGTCCGGCCGTTTTCCCCAAAACCCGCAGCCACCGATGAGGGGTCCTTTACCAGTGCGGGATTCACCTCGATCCACCCCGCAGGATGGGCAATGGGGGCCAGGGCGTAATTTTCCGCACCCCCTTGCAGGCCCGCTACCGCATCGGCGGCGGCCCAGTCGTAGGCGGCCTCAGGCCCGGAGCCGTTCAAAATCCCCGCGTAGCCCGCGAGAAAATGCCCTGAAGCCACTTGAAGGCTATTTCAATAGCGGCCTTCTCGGAATCCTGTTTGGTACTGATGGAAGGGAAATACTCACCGGTTAATGATCGTATCCAGCATGGAATTGACGGTGGTGATAAACCGGGCCGCCGCATTAAACCCGTGCTGGTACTTGATCATGTTGGTTAATTCTTCATTCATATCGACCCCGGAAACGGACTGCCGCTTCTCGTTGAGCTCTTTCATCACCAGATTCTGGGTTTCCAGTGCCTCGTTGCTCTGCTCACCCAAAAGGCCGATGCGGCCCACGGAGTCGGCGAAGTAGTCGTCAAAGGTGCCGAGCTGGCCCACCATCACCTGGGTATTGCGGATAGAGGCAATCGCTAGGGCCGCTTCATTATTACCGGGGTTCGCCGTCCGGCCGTTTTCCCCAAAACCCGCAGCCACCGATGAGGGGTCCTTTACCAGTGCGGGATTCACCTCGATCCACCCCGCAGGATGGGCAATGGGGGCCAGGGCGTAATTTTCCGCACCCCCTTGCAGGCCCGCTACCGCATCGGCGGCGGCCCAGTCGTAGGCGGCCTCAGGCCCGGAGCCGTTCAAAATCCCCGCGTAGCCCGCGAGAAAATGCCCTGAATCTTCCACGTGGCGGATCACAAAGTCGGGGTTTTGCAGGTCCCGGCCTTCGACAAAAGCGGCGGGTGTGCCCTTCAAAGAGAGCACCCCCTCCCGGTTAAGCCGGGCCACCACTTCGGCGCCGGAATTGTTGATACGGCCGATGATGTCGTCCACGGTGTCTGTGGGGTAATAGGGCACATTGATGTCCCCCTCGGCGCCTGAAAGGGTGATGTTCCCTTCAAGCCCCACCTGGGCCTTGTGTTCCAGGGCATTGGTCCCGTTCACCCGGTAGATGTAGCTGGAATCGAAGGCCCCGTCACCGTCCCGGTCATAGTTACCGTTCACATTGGTCACAAAGGGATACTCTGAAAAGAAGTTGTTCCCCGTGGTCCCGTTCATGCCGTAGGCGTCCCGGTGGATTTCGTTGACGAGGTCTACAAAGTTCATGGTCATGTTGTCCAGGGTCTGAATCTCGTTTTCGATGGTTTCATCCCGGAGATCAACCAGGGCCGCGAGGCTGCCGTTTTTGAAATGCACGTCCTGTCGGGTTTCCCCCCACACGATCCGGGAGTAACCCTCGGTGTCGATGTCCTTTTCAAGGCTGAACTGGCGGCCTACCCTCCCCTGCACCAGGACAAGCCCGGCGGTGTGGACCATAAACTCGTCGGGGTCCCGGTTATCCACGGTAATGTCAATGAGGGATGAAAGCTTGTCAACCAAAAGGTCCCGCCGGTCCAAAAGATCGTTGGGCATATCCCCCTGGGCTTTTATTTTCTGAATATCGTTGTTAAGCCCCGCAATTTGCCGGGAAAAGTCGTTGACCCTGTTTACAGTGATCTGAATGTCCTCGTCGGCCATCACCTGGAGGCCCTTGAGAGCCTGGTAGTGGCCATGGATGCTGTCGATCAGGGTCTTGCCCCGCTCCAGCACAGCGGTCCGGGGGGCGGTATCAGCCGGGAGACGGGAAAGTTCCTGCCAGCCGTCCCAAAATTCGTTCATCTTGCTGCGGATAGAATTGTCCGGCTCAAGGTAAATCTGCCCCATCTGCCTGAGGTAGGGGTCACGGGCTTTCCAGTAGCCTTCAGAAGATGCCTGGGCCACGATTTGCCGGTCCAGAAGCTGGTCCCGCATCCGCTCAATCCGGTCAACCACGGTCCCCTGCCCTAACTGGCCGGGGGTTTCCTCCCGGTTAAGACCGGGGAGGTAGATCGGCTCGAAAGAGTTAAATTCTATCCGCTGCCGGGAATAGCCCTCGGTATTCATATTTGAGAGGTTATGCTGAATAACATTCTGGGCCTGCTGGTGGGCCGCTGTGGCCCGTTTCCCTATTTCCAATCCCATAAAGGTTGATGTCATTTTTTACTCCTTAAAATGGCGGCCAAGAACCCGCTTGCGCGGGGGAGGCCACGTCAATCGGAAGTGTTACGAAGTAACACACTACTCCTTAAAAACGATGGTTCAGCACCATGCTCCGCATATCTGCGGGAACCGCGGCGCCGCTGCGGGAATAAACCCGTCCTTTACGGTCGGGGAAGGCGGCTTCGAGGAAACCCGCCACCGTGGCCTTGGCTTCCGCGAGGTAGGTAAGCAGGGAATCGTTGGATATCCGCACCCGGAGGGTTTCGCTCTTAAGCTCCCGGTATCGTTTGGTAAGTTCATTCCGTTCTGCATCGGGAAATTGGGAAACCAGGGCATAAAACCGCGTTTCTTCCCCTGAAGTATGGGGCGCACCCGGCACATTACCCTGAAATTCCGCCAGAATTTTCATCCGTTCCGCTTCCAGAACATTGAATTCGGCGCTAAAGTTGTTCAATCTGGAAATATGGGCCTCAAAATCCGTCCATTCCCGGCTCGTAACCGCATCCCAGACCAATTTTTGCAGGGATTCGAGCTCCCGTAACAGACCGCATTCTCGCTCCAGAATTGAGGAACATCCCTCGTAAAGGCTATTCATTGCATCCATTTCCATACGATACCTCATGTCATATATCGGTATTTACAATGAATAAATGAGCCTTATTCAAAACCAAAGGCGGGCGCTTTTAGCGCTTGACAAAATTTTCAGATTAGTTCATATTGATATTGTTCGTTAGATGGTGGATGTAGCTCAGTGGTAGAGTTCCAGATTGTGGATCTGGATGTCGCGGGTTCGAACCCCGTCATCCACCTGAAGTGGATTCGTCACCTGACGGATATGAAAGGCGTTCGTAGCTCACCTGGATAGAGCGACGGACTTCGAATCCGTAGGTAGCAGGTTCGAGTCCTGTCGAACGCATGATAAAAACCAAAGGTTTTTATCTAAGCAGAAAAATCTCTGATTTTTCTGCATGGCTGGCAGTCCTTAACGGCGACGGTCAAATGTTTTAGGGCCGCTAGCTCAGCTGGTAGAGCAGCAGACTCTTAATCTGCGGGTCCTGAGTTCGATCCTCGGGCGGCTCATTAACCTAATTCCTTATGTTATAAGGAATTAGGCGATTTTCAGAACTACCCTACGAAGGGCGTTCTAACCTATTGCGCTTAAAAACGCAAAAGTGGCACATAGAGTGGCACATGGGAATCTAAAAGCCCATGACTCCCCTACTCTCAATGCCGCTGAGAGGGGTTAGGTATGCCCAAACAGTTACCTTTTTCAGTATTCAAACGCTCTGGCCGCCGGTATTACTATGTGGCTTTCAAGAACGAGAAAACCGGTGAGTATTTCCCTTCCATCAGTACCAAACAGGATTCCGAGAAGGCCGCTATTGAAATAGCCTTCAAGTGGCTTCGGGAAGGTATACCCGCCAAAGCAGGGCCTATCTCTGCCGAGAAATATACCCTACGGAAGATGGCGGAAGCGGCAAACCTTTCCAAGGCGGATGCTGAATATATTTGTCAGGAATTGGTACGCCGGGGATTCCTTGAATCCTATATCCTCGCCGGAACCAGACCGGCTATCGGCTTTGTCGATTTCCTTACGGAGTTTTGGGATTGGGAGAAATCCCCTTACGTTAAAGAGAAGCTGCGGAAGAACCATGGCCTCCACAAGATGCATTGCAACCAGCAAGGGAACAATGTGGCAAAATACTGGAAGCCCTACTTTGGGGACCGGCTTTTAGGTGAAATAACCCAGCAGGATATTGACGAATTTGTCAATTCGTTTGTAGATACTTCTTTATCGGCCTCATGGAAAAATAAAATCATCATGGCAGGAACCAAGGCTTTGCGGTGGGCTCATGCCAAGGGGTACATTGAAAAGGAAATCACCAAGGGGCTGATCATGTTTTCCGGTAAAGCCAAGGAACGGCATGTCCTTAGTCCGGAACAGGCGGCGCTCATATTCCGGGTTGACTGGAAAGATCAACGGACAAAAACGGCTAATATGTTGGCCGCCGTTACCGGCCTTCGTGCCGGGGAACTCCAGGGGCTACGGGTTCAGGACATTGGGGAGAACTGCCTTTATGTCCGGCATAGTTGGAACCGTCTTGACAGCCTAAAGACAACCAAAAATAATGAAGATAGGCAGGTTGAGGTTCCTTTCCCTGGGCTGATACAAGACCTGATTCAAGTTGCCCAGGCAAATCCGCACGGATGCAACATGGATTCCTATGTGTTTTGGGGTGAGGTATTGAATACCAAGCCTATGGAGGCAAAGTTGTTTCTCTATGACCTGCGATGCGCCATGAAGGCGGTTGGAATGAGTAAGGAAACGGCCTATGCCTATTCCTTTCACGGTTGGAGGCATTTCTATACGTCCTATATGCGGAAAAAGGTGGACGAAAAGCTGCTCCAGAAACAGACCGGCCATAAGACCATAGCCATGCTGGACCTTTATTCTGACCATGAGCTAACCGGTGACCGGAAACTGATTCAGGATGCTCAGATTGAGACCTTTGCGGGGCTTTTGCCGGGGGAAGATGTAAGGGTGGTTGTGCGGTGAAGGTTGCGAAACCACTGAAAATACAACCTGAGAGATATATAGGTGTTTGTTTCCTGAAGGACAAGTGATAAAAGAAACCACCGAAAATAGGGGGATATATGTAATGGCGACTGAAGACAGTGAAACAAGATCAGGTATGTTTAGTGAATTTGGCAAGATGCAAATAGAATCAAAAGGGGCTAACGAAGATATCCATATCACCTATGATAATTATTTCATTGGGGATCTTATAAAAACAGAAAATGTTGATTATTCTGGGAAAACCAGACTAAAAATAAATTCTTGGTCTCATAGTTTCACTAATCAAGAATTATCTTTTAAAGCTGAATTAGATACGTTAATTAATTTATGTAACTCAGTACGAGGTTTTCTTGGCTTATGGTTTACTTTTCTATCCGCAGCCGAAAAACAGGGTTTCTCTATATCAGACCTTGCTTTCTGTTTTGATAATGTGATGAGAGCAATATATGATAATATGGTGAATATCACTGGTATTTATAAATGCCAGGTAGAAAAAACAGGGAATAGCTACGAATTATCATTACCGTTATATGATGATATAAATAAAAATGATACTACACAGTTCGAATCTCAAGATAGGATAGAGGTAGACATAGTTGGTCGATTCGATAATATTATAAATGCTGCAAAAAAAATGATGAATATATTGATTACTATACAGGCATATACAGAGGATGGAGAAATAGGTCAAGCCACGCCGGTTGATAATTCTATTCTGTCAAAGTCGAGCATTGAAGCGCGGCAAATATCACAAAAATCAAAAATAAAACCTATTAATACAGACAGAGAAATAATACAAAATTGCCAAAATCAATCCACAAAAAGAAAATCGAATATGATACATTTTAATGCCAAGACGGAGCATTTTATTTTTGAAATAGTCAAGTATTTTCCACGGTTTGAGAATGATTATCCACTATTATTTGAACATGAATATTTTGAAGTAACTGATACCGGTCGATTACACTGGAAGAAGTCGAAGCAATCATTATCTGAATATTTTGATAGCATAAACAGTCCAGAGAAAGGGATTCCATGGCGGGATATAGAGACGATTTTTGAAGTACAAGGATTGAAAAATAGTCTAAGCACCGGACGGCAGTCTGGAAAAAAATCAAAAGATTTTGATGACTGGTTAGAAATAAAGAAAAATACCCCCAAAAGTAAATAAAATAGTTCATTATACCCCCTTTTGTGCATTTTTAATCTCCATTTTATACCATATATTTTTTTATATATACCGCGAACATCTAGTTTACGGTTAAAAATTATATGGAGGTAACTATATGGACGCAATTCAAACCGGGGAAGTTCTTCTCTCCCGCAAAGAAGCCGCAATGTACTTGCGCATTTGTTTGGCGACCTTAGCTAAACTTGATATCCCCCGAACAAAAGTCCGGAGGAAAGTTTTCTATATGCAAGCCATATTGGATCAATGGCTCGCAGCGAAAA
>BNUT01000060.1 GCA_025997555.1 Spirochaetia bacterium | reverse complement strand
GCCGGAATTGAAGACAATGACCGCTCGTTGGTAAACGTAGATAGAGGCGGCGAGTTTGTTATGAAAAGCGGCGCGATTACGGGCAACACGACTACCGGCTCTGGCAGCGGGGTGAGTGTCAACGAAAACGGAACCTTCATCATGGAAGGCGGTACGATAAGCGGCAACACGTCCGCCAAATTTGGCGGCGGCGTGATAGTGAATAAGGGTGGTATCTTTAGCAAGACCGGCGGTACTATATACGGCGATACCGACAATATCCATACCCCCGGTTCAACTGAGAACACGGCAAACATAGGTAATGCGGTATTTCTCGGACGAGGCGGTAGACCGGACCCGACTTTTTCAACATTTGATAGATTTCAGCAAGTACCCGCCTCCGCAGCCCGGTCCGTACCAATCCCGCCTTTTTATATTCACAAAGCCTGTCATACCACCGCCGCAGTTTCAGGCTGCTGTCCAGGACATGATTAAGCGACTGGGTCAGCAGGGTCGCCGCAAGCTTCCGCCCCTGCTTGTTCGTCCCCCTAATACTGGTCGAAGTATTGGAGTTTGACACCTTGGGAGCGGACCGCAAATAGCGGGTGTTATGCTTGGAGTTCTTGAACCGGCTCACCTCAATGACATCCGCGATGATAGCTATGGCGGTGAAGACGCTTATCCCCTTCATACTGGTCAAAATCCCGATCTCCCGCATAAAGGGCTCCCCATGAACCAATACCCGCTCCTTGAGCGCATCCACATCCGCCTCGTCCCGCTCAGGAACCCGCTCACGCGGGGGAGGGTCCAGAAGCTGGTTTACCTGAAAGTTCAGCGCCGTCCCGGACGAGAGGCACCGTATCATGGCCCGGCTGCGTTTGCCGAATATCTCTTCCTGGGTAAACCCGTATAGTTGTTCCTTCAATAACGGCGGACTGAAAGTCCGATGTATCCGGTTCTTAAGCTGGGCGTTTTGCTTCTTGTACAGCCGGTAAGTCGAAAAAAGACTCCGCAATTCCTGTATCTCCTCAGGTGGCAGGGTCACCGGGCAGGCCGTCTGTTCCCCGGACAGTACCTGCATCTTGATGAGTCGGCACAGCTTGTCCACATCCAGCTTGTCCGTATTGGTCCGGGCCAGGCTGATTTGCTTCAGCTCGTAGGTGTTGGCGATGATCACCTCCTTCACCCGGTCTTTAAACAACCGGACAAAAGAAAACGTCGTTATCGTCGCCTCCACCAGCACATGGGTGTCCGCCGTCAATGTTCCGGAGAACGCCGCCAGTCCCGCTTCGGTGAGATCAAAGGTCTCGGTACGTTTGTCCGCAGACCTTTCGTCCCGGTAACAACAGGTGAACTTGTTCGTGTGTAAGTCGATCCCGATACATTGCATATTCCCTCCACAAAACTTGATTGTTCGGCGGAACCCCGGTATACTTGTCCAGCAGACCAAAGGTCTGACGTCTATTCGGGGTATTGATCCGCTTAAAAACCAATCCCCAAGAAGCATGCAAACGAAGTTTGCATGCGGCTACCGGTTGTTATTCGTAGTTACGGGGTCAGTTTCCTGCCCCAGGTCCACAGCAACCGGTAGTTGTCCGCGGACTTTAGTCCGACCGAACTCCTACAGCATACCAGTTAAACCGCATACTATTTATCATAGCTTCGTGGTTAAATTTCTTCAAATTCCGTCAGCTTGCAGGTATTGGAAATTCAGGCTTAGAATAACCACTATGAAAACTCTGAACAACTGGTCCCTTAAATCCCGGGTAACCTGGTCCTTCATGATCGTGGTTTTCTGTGTGTCCGTTGTCATCAGTTTTCTCTATTTTTTTACCCAGCGCAGAATGTTTGAGGAGAACCTTGTCAGAACCGACGAGAACGATATTGTCTATCTGATGGGCAATGTGGACAAACAGTTTATCCTCTGCGAGAAACTTTCCGACTGGATTTATGTAAATCGGAGGGTTGAAACCGCGCTGATCCGGGATTATTCCGAAGATATGGGCCGGTTTGACCGGGATATACCGGCAATTCAGCGCACCATCATCGATCAGTTGAATTCCAGTTCCATAGGAAAGTATGTGGTTTTTTTATATATCCGGGGCGACAACGGTATCACCTTAAAATCTTCCAACCCCGATGCCGACTGGGTTGGGGATCTGGAATCCTATGACTGGCATAGCATTGGAATTGCGGCGAACGGGAAGGTGGTATGGCCCGGGATATTCAAAAATCCTGCTGTTTATCAAACCAGCGGATATATCATTCCTGTTACCCGGCCGGTTATTTTTGCGGACACACGGGAAAAGATAGGCTGGTATACCCTTGCCTTTAATCCGGCCCTAATAAGCGATGTGTTTGAAGACTACCACATGGACGAGAACCGGAGCATCATCCTCTTTGATGAGAATTACCGGATCGTGTTTCATCAGGATCAGAACATGACAGGCGGCGCCCTGGATGAGGAGTTGATACAAAAAGTCAGCCATTCCCCTGAGGGCAGTTCCTTTGTCACGCTGGGGGGCAGACATTATTCCATTACCCTCAGAAAATCCGGCTACTCAGGAATGACCATGCTGCTCTTACATTCATTGCGCGACCTGGACAGGCAGGCCAATTTTGTTCTGATAATCCTGGTGATAATCTTTTTGTTGACAGTGATCATGTTTTTTATCCTGACCTCCTATCTGTCGAACCGTCTTACCAAACCGCTGGGCGCCATTCTGGACAGGCTCAGGGAAGTTTCCACCGGTGTTTTTGCGCAGGATGATTCAATTACCGGGGATGATGAAATGGGGCAGATAGGCCGGGGGGTAAATGAAATGGCCGGACGCATAGGCGCGCTCATGGAGGAACTTATCCGGCGGGAGCATGAAAAATCCCAGCTTGAATACCGGGTGCTTTTGAACCAGATAAACCCCCATTTTATCTATAATGTACTCAATTCCATAAAGATGATGGCGGATATTCAGAAGATCGAAGGGATATCTTCCATGGCGAGTTCCCTGGGAACCTTGCTCAAAGAAATTTCCAAGGGTACCGCCGAGCAGATACCCATAGGGCGGGAGCTGGAACTGCTGGATAAATACCTGTATATTCAGAGGATACGGCGCAATGGGTTACTGGTGGTTCAGTACGATATTGAAAGCGAAGATTTGCAGAACTGCCTGATCCCCCGGTTTACCCTGCAGCCCCTCGCGGAGAATGCGGTCTCCCATGGATTGGACAGGGTTGACCGGGTTGGTAACATTACTGTTTCAATACGCTCCGAAGGGGATGATGTGATCATCGTGCTGGAGGATAACGGGGCGGGGATTCCGGAGGAAAAAATAAAAACCCTCCTGAGCGGCGGACAGGATCAGGGAAAAGACATTTCCCATGTGGGGCTTATCAATGTGGACAAACGGATAAAACTTTTTTTCGGCTGCGGGGGTCTTTCGCTGGAAAGCAGGGAAGGGGAGTATACTAGGGTTTATGTCCGGTTCCCCAAAAAGGAAATGTAAATGCTGGGGATAGTTATTATTGACGATGACGCCATAGTCCGGACAAATTTAAAATCCGTTATTGATTGGGAAAAGGAAGGCTACCGGATTTTGGGGGAGGCCGAAAACGGGGAAAAGGGTCTGGAGTTGATACTCCGGGACAAGCCGGATATCGTTATTACGGATATTAAAATGCCCGTTATGGACGGGCTTGAGATGATCCGCAGCGCCCGGAAAGAATATGATAAACCGCGGTATGTGATACTTTCAAGCTATGAGGAATTCGGGCTTTTAAAAACCGCCATGGATTACGGAATTACCGATTATCTTTTAAAGCTGGAACTTTCCCCTGATATTCTGAAGAAGACCCTGGAAAACCAGAAGCGGATAATCCTGTACGAAAACGATTCCCTGCAGGAGCGGGAAATTTCCCCCTATTCACGGGTGGCGGTCGCCCTGCGCCGTGTGCTGGCCGGCTATTATCTTGAGGATGATTTGGCAGATACCCTGAAGCTGGCGAATCCGAAGATCGATAAGGATAGGCTTTCCTGTATTGCGGTACGGTTTTCCCTGCCCGACAAGGGCCTTTCCCTCGGCGAAGGGGATCGCCGTACCATTGAGATGGCGGCCCACAGTACCATTAACAATATTACCAGGCAGTACTTTGCGGGTATATCCTTTCTGGAGGACGCCGGCATTTGCCTCTTTGTGTACAGTCCCACGGAAGGAAAAAACAGGATAACCGAAATGGGCGGCATTATCATCAATATGTTAAAACAGTACCTTAACCTGAACGCTGCGGTGGGTATTTCTTCTTTTGAGGGCGGCATACAGGATATCTCCCGGATTATGATAGACGCCGTCAAGGCGACGGATGAGGTTTTTTATCGGGGATACGGAACCATAATCCGGTCCTCCGAAGTACAGGGGGAAGCCGCCGGCAGCGCCGCTATTTTTGACTGGGAGGATCCCTTTCGGAAGGCCCTGGAACTGCGCTGCGGCGAAGAGCTTAAGGGGATATTCAAGGATCTGCATGGTATCCTGGCCCCGCCGGTACGGGCCCTGATCAGGAACCCGCTGAACAGTGAGCCGGTTAATAGCGGCAGTGTTCCCTCTCCTGCTCCGCGAATTTCCAAAACCGAAGCCTTTAACCTGTGCTTTTCTCTGGTGAGCGCCGCCTTTTCCGTTTTTGCCAGCAGCAATACGGGGAAAAGTCCCTTTACCGATAACCAGTACGAAGTAATCGGAAAGATTGAAACCCTTGAGGGTCTGCGGGAATGGCTCAAGACCTTTGAGGCTTCCATCCTTGACTGGCGCCTTTCGATTCAGGAAAGGTCCCACGACGATATGATGGCGGCGGAGGTCAAAAACTATGTGGCGAAGAACTTTAGTAAACCCATCGGACTTAATGAAGCGGCGGAACACCTGGGCTTGAGCTCAGGCTACCTGAGTTCCCTCTTTAAACGCTGTACCGGCCTTGGTTTTGTGGAATATGTGACGGGGGTAAAAATGGCGGAGGCGAAAAAGCTGATCCGATCGGGGCAATACCGTATCGGGGAGGTTTCCGAAATGGTCGGTTACGAGGATACGGGGTATTTTAGTAAAACCTTCCATAAAATCACCGGCCTTAGCCCCAAGGAATATATGACCCGGCATATATAAAAACACACTCAACTGGGGCAGTTCCAAAATAGAAATTAATTAATTAACCACAAGCCGCCTACTGGCGGCACAACACGAACCACACCAAAAAGATCAATTAGTTCGTGTTCGAACCGAAGGTTCGCTTCGTGTGGTTCGTGGTTAAATTCTTAATTTTGGAACCGGCTCACTCAACTCATTAAAAAATTCCCATAAATATTAAAATTTTCCGTTTTAGTATTGGAAAAACCATTGTACCATCTAAAAATGAAGGTCTGGGAAGTTCAGGAGCTAAGCCTCAACGCCGCTGAAAAATACGAAAATCCCTACCGGGATATTGATGTCTGGATTGATCTGAAGGGTCCCGGCTTTGAAAAACGGGTTTTTGGTTTCTGGGATGGGGGAGACAGCTTCAAAATACGGTTCACCGCAACTGAAAAGGGCAGCTGGACCTATACCAGCGGCGCTTCCCGGCAGGACAGGGGGCTTTGCGGCAAGACCGGCAGCTTTACCGCCCTTCCCTGGACAGAAGAAGAGAAACAGGAAAATATTTCCCGCCGGGGCATACTCAGGCCGGATAAGAACGGTCACAGTTTTGTTCACCCCGACGGTAAAAGTTTTTTTATGGTCGGCGATACCTGGTGGGCGGCGCCCACATTTCGTTTTAAATGGAGTGATGATGAAAGGGCGCGTCCATTGGAAGCGGGCTATTTTAAGGACCTGGTAAAATTCCGCGCGGCCCAGGGTTACAATACCATCGCCATGCTGGCGGGACATCCCAGCTGGGCCAATGACGCTCTGCCCCCGGAGATTGAAATTGAAAGCGGCGTCTGGGCCCGCTCCGCCTGGAAACAGGCCGGGACCGAATCCGCCAAGGATATGCACAACGAGGGCGGGCGGCCCTTCCTTTTTCCGGGCAGCGTCAAGGGTTATGAAAAGGTGGTTCCCGATTTTAACCGCATCAACCCTGAATACTTCCGCCAGATGGACAAAAAAGTTGATTGCCTCCACAACCACGGGATTTTGAGTTTTATTGAGGTTGCCCGCCGGGATATTTCAACGGTGTGGAAAAAGTACGGCGGATGGCCCGAAACCTATACCCGGTATATTCAGTATGTGTTTGCCCGTTATCAGGCCCATTTCTGCCTGTTTTCGCCCATTCATTTTGACTGGCCCGCCTGTTCCATTCCTTCCCGTGAATTTAACGAACCCATTAATCTTTGGCTCAAACAATACGGGCCGCCGCCCTTTGGAACCCTTCTGGGAACCAATGCGTCCCCCTCAACGCTGGTCAACTTTGGCGGGAGCGAAGATGCCCCCTGGCTTACCTTTCACCAGACCGGCAACTGGCGTGAGCACGATCACCACTGGTATTTAACGGACATTTACCGCAGTGATCCTCCCCGGCCTGCCATCGCGGGGGAACCCTATTATCCGGGTTTTCCCGATGACAATCCTCCCCTGGATTCCCATGAGGCGGAACTGAACTGCCGGGCGGGGCTTTACGGCAGCCTGCTCTCAGGCGCCTTAGGGGGATTCATTTACGGCGCCCAGGGGCTTTGGAGCGCCGATGTGGAAAAAGAAGCGGTCTATAAAATTACCGACGCCATAAAATTGAAATCCGGCGCAGAGGCGCCGCTGCTTAAGAATTTTATTTTTTCCGAGGGCGACCGGTACAAAGAACTGATACCTGACAGTGAACTGGTAACGCCGAACAAGGCGGGCAGCCCCATGGGTTACCGGGGCTGGGCTTTTTGCATGATTACTGCGAAAAAAGATTATGCCCTTATATATCTGGAGAAAGACTGTCCTCCCCCAACGATTCGGGGTTTTTTACCTAATACCCGTTACCGCTATTCCTGGTTTGATCCTGAAAAGGGACAATGGGCAGGCGAAACCGGGATATTGGTCACCGATGGTGTGGGCAGGGCGGTTATCCCCTTGGCGTCGCCGGGGGAAGATGTCGGGATTAAATTCATTCAGGAGGAAAATCAATGAAAAAAATCGGCGTGTTTTTAGTTTCCCTGTTTTTGACGGCGGTCCTTATGACCGGTATTACGGGTTGTACCAGGGGCGGTGGTGAAAAAGCAGCTGCGGGTGGTCAAAAGCCGGTGGAAATTCGGTACATGGGTACGGAAACCGTAGGGGGGCCCATCAACGAACTCTTTAATGCCATGCTGGAAAAATTCCAAAAGGACAATCCTGATATCAAAGTCCAGGCCGACCTTTTGCCGTCAGCGGATCTGCGTACCAAGATCACGGTAGAAATGGCCGCAGGAAATCCCCCGGAGATAAGCAGCTGTATTACCAGTTATGCCAATGAATTTATGAGGGATAATAAAATTGAGGATTGGCGTCCCATCATACAGGCGAATCCTGAATTCAGCCAATGGTTCCTCAAGAAAAACATAGATTCCATGGCCTACCGGGATGGCCGGATTATGATGATGCCCACCGAGGCCAGTATCGACGGCTTCTATTACAACACCGAGATTTTCAGTAAAAACGGCTGGCAGCCGCCCAAGACCTTTGAGGATCTTCTGGATCTCACCAAAAAGGCCAAGGCCGCAGGGATCACCCTGATGGTTACCGGCGGAAAGGATATCCGCTTTGCATGGCTTGCGTCGGCCCTGATGGCCCGTGTTGCCGGGAAGGCCAAGACCGATGAGCTGACCGGCGGCAACGCCATGGATCAGTGGGATAATCCCCAATACGGTTTTGTTACTGCCATGACAAAATTCAAGCAACTGGTTGACGCCGGACTTTATCCACGGGGTGTTCTGGGTATGAGTTCTACCGAAGCTGATCAGGCCTTTGCCCGTGGCGAAGCCGCCATGTACTATGAGGGCGCCTGGAAGGGAGCCAACTTTGAAACCGCCGGGGGCAAAGAATTTATCAACAAACTTGAACGGATCGATTGGCCGGCCTTTACCGATGCCCCTGACGGCGATCCTTCCATCCATATCGGCGGAAACATTTGGGGACTCATGATCCCTGTGGGCCTGAACGATCGTGTCAAGGATGCGGTGGTACGGTTTGCCAAAGCCTATTGTGATCCGGTTTACAATGCCAAGCTCCAGGAAACCGGGTCCCGTGTGTATGCCGGTGTCTGCGACTACGATCGTACCAAGACCATGAAGATATTTAATCAGTGCGTGGATGCTTATGTCGAAGCCCCTGTTTATATGTATTCCATGGATTCCTATGCCGTGCCCAGCGTGGACCTTGCCATCAAGCAGACCGCCATGCCCGGAATAGTTTCCGGTGAATTTACGGTAACCCAGGCGGTTGCGGAAGTGCAAAAGGCCGCTCAGGATTATCTTAAGAGTAAAAAATAAACATCGACAGGGATGTCCGGGGAACTGCCTGTTTCCCGGACATCCCTGTTTCTTGAACCCTGGGGGTATTATGGCGGCGTTAGTGGTCAAAAAAAACAATATGCGTAATTTCAGCGGCAGAAGCGGCCAGGTGATGAGCCCGGGGACCATGTTTTTCTGCTATGCCGGTTTGTTTTTGATGACGATCATTGTGCTCTACCCAATCTTATGGCTTGCCTTTGCGGCCCTTAAGACCCAGCATGAGCTTACGTTTAACACCTGGGGATTCCCCAAGGTCCCGCAGTTTTCAAATTTTGTTAAAGCCTGGACCCGGTCGAAGATGGGCTATTTCATGACCAACAGCATCGTTGTGTCGGCCCTGACGGTTGTTTTTACCAATCTGGCCTGTATTCCCTTGGCATTCGTGCTTTCCCGGTTTCAGTTTCGTTTTAAGCGGCTTCTGTATTTTGTGATAATCTCCGGGATGATGATACCTATCAATTCCGCGATCATCCCCCTTTATATTTTGGCAAACAATCTCAAAATGATGAACAGCTTGTCCGCCCTTGCCCTGATTTACGGGGCCTTCAGGATTCCTATTTCGGTTTTTATTCTGGAAGGGTTTATGAGTACCATCCCGAGGGAACTTGAAGAGTGCGCCCATATCGACGGCTGTTCAATCTTCCGGATCTTCTGGAATATCGCCATCCCCCTTTCCAGGGATACCATAGCGACCGTTTCCATTCTGTCGGTACTCAATGCCTGGAATGAACTGATGGTAGCAATGCTGCTGCTCAGTAAGCAAACTTCAAAAACCCTGCCCATCGGGCTTATGGGATTTATCAGCGAGTATGTTTCCGAATACACCCAGCTTTGCGCAGGAATACTGATAGCCATCATCCCGAATATTGTATTCTATATTTTTGCCCAGGAGAAAATTCAAAAGGGCATTACCGCCGGGGCTATCAAAGGATGATCTTAACAGGAAAAGGAGGGCTGTTCCCATGGTAGTAAAAAAACAGGATATAGGAATTCTTACGCTCCTGGTAATTCCCGGCCTGATCTATTATATTGTTCTTTTGCTTTATCCCCTTGCCCAGGGAATATTATTAAGCTTTTATAAATGGCCCACCCTTACCCAAAAGGTGTTTGGCGGCATTGATAATTACATTGAAGTTTTCAGCAATAACCTTTTCTGGAAATCCCTGAAAAATTCCCTCATCTTTATGTTTGTTACTACCGTGATCCAGGTTGTTCTGGGGTATATTCTGGGATATCTGGTTTACATGCAGCTTAGGGGGCACCGTTTTTTTAAGACCATATTTTTTATGCCCAATGTGCTTACCACGGTGGCGGTTGGTTTTGTCTGGGGTTATATTTTCAGTCCCTCCATCGGTATCCTGAAGCCCCTGATGACCGCCGTCGGGTTGGGTGAATATTATATTTCACCCCTGGCGGTTCCGAATTTGGCCTTGTCCGCCATTATCATTGCCCAGGTCTGGAACCAGGTGGGGATACAGATAGTGCTTTTTAATTCGGGCTTTATGGGCCTGAATGAGGAGGTGCTGGAAAGCGCCTCCCTGGACGGGGCGAACGGACTGATGATGCACATAAAAATGATCATCCCCCTTTCTGTTCCGGTGTTAAAAACAGTAATAATACTCCAGGTGGTCGGTTCCCTGCGAAGTTTTGATCTTATCTGGGTAATGACCATGGGCGGGCCGAATCACGCAACCGAGGTTTTGCCCTTACATCTTTTTGTAAATGCTTTTTCATATTTCAAATTGGGGTACGGCAGCGTTATTGGGGTGATCATTTTTGTTCTGGCAATTGGTATTACCGGAATATTGCGGGGTTTAATGCGTCAGGATGATTAGCTGACAGCAAAAATATATTTTACGGAGGAACGGGATGAACGACAAGGAACTTATCAAATTGGTCAGGAAGTGCAGGCTTGCCGATCTGGGAGACGGAATGGACGCATTGGGTCTGGTTAATATGGGCACCATGCGGGACAATATGCGGCCCCTGCGGCCCGGAATCAGCTTTGCGGGTTTCGCCTATACGGTAAAACTGGTTCCGGCAAAACGGGACGTTAAGGTATGCAAGGACATACAGGAATACTATGCGGAGCTGGATAAGTGGTGCTCAGATACGTACACCTTTAACGGCGGCCTGACCCCTGAAAGCTGCCCCGATATGGTGGTGGTGGTGGATATGGGCGGTTATCCCGGCGGCCTTTGGGGTTCAGAAATCGGCGCCGCCAGCATGATCAAGGGCGTGGCCGGTGTGGTCCTTGACGGGGCCTGCCGCGACTCTGAAGAATCCAATATCGAAGGGGTCAAGGTGTTCTGCACCCGGCGTACCTTTAACCATGTCTACGGCAGACTCGAAAACGCCGGTGTCAATGTGCCTATTGAATGTGCCGGTGTTTCCGTAAAGCCCAGGGACATCGTCTGCGCCGACGATGACGGTGTGCTGGTTATCCCCTACGAAAGGGCCGAGGATGTCCTGAAATTCGCCATTCCCATCATGGAAGACGATCAGAAAAAACGGGCCGACCATTACAAAAAACTCGGCCTTAAACCGGACGCTTCTTTGGACAGGATGAATACAAAATAGAAGAGGAGGCCACCAATGATTAGTTTTTGTAAGGAAGGCACAGGCCGTCTGATTGTTATCAATCTTGAGCGGGGGGATCTGCTTCTGGAAAGTATCCGCGCCGCTCTGGAAAAATACGGAATCCGGGATGCGGTGATAACCAGCGCTATCGGGTCCCTTTCCAGGGTGGTACTTCACCGGGTAACGGGCTTTGAAAAGGAACCGGTGGATGAATTTGTTACCCTGGAAAAACCCATGGAGCTCGCCTCCTTACAGGGAATCGTGGTGGACGGGCATCCCCACTTCCACATGGTGGTATCGGATTTGGAAAAAGCCTATACCGGCCATCTGGAGGAGGGGACCACCGCCCTGTATCTGGTGGAAATATCCCTCCTGGAATTGAAAAATGTCGGCCTTAAACGGATACCCGATGAAAACAAAATAGCGAAGCTCCGGGTAAAGGAGTAAAGGGAAAAAGTTGAAAGCCATACGTAAATTAAAAGAGGGCCCCGGCGCGGAGATAGTGGATATCCCGGCGCCAAAAGCCGGCCCCCATGATCTGCTGGTCAAGGTGAAGGCGTCGGCAATGTGTAAATCCGATGTGGAAGTCTTTGAGTGGACGCCCCTTGTAGCGGCAGCCCATTATGCATTGCCCTTTACCCTGGGGCATGAATTCGCCGGTGAGGTGGTGGAAACAGGGGCATTGGTTAAGGGATTTGCCGTCGGAGACCGGGTGGCGGGGGAGACCCATATCCCCTGCGGAAGCTGCCGGGAATGCCGGACGGGGAATCAGCACATCTGTTCCAACAACATGGGAGTTCTGGGGCGCAACGTAGATGGCTGCTTTGCGGATTATATCAGGCTGCCGGAAATATCGGCGATCAAACTGCCGGCAAATGCGGATTATATTCAGTGTTCCCTTTATGAACCCCTGGGTACGGCGATACACGCCCTGCAAAAAGCAAAACCGTCGGGGGCGCATATTGCAATCCTTGGAACCGGTACTATCGGCTTGATGGCCTGTGAGGCGGCAAAAGCCATGGGGGCGAGCCGGGTATTTGCCCTGGATATAAGTCAGGAGCGGCTGGACTATAGCCTGAAGGTAGGGGCCGATGCGGCAATCAACGGGAAAGAAAAAGATTTCGTGACGGAAATTAAAAAACACACTTCCCAACTGGATGCGGTTATCGATTTTACCGGCAGCCTCAGGGTGATAAATCAGGCTATTGATGCGTTGGCAATTGCCGGACGCCTGGTACAGGTGGGTATGGTCGGCGGAGATTTGATCATACCGAATTTTATGTACCGGGTTGTATACCGGGAATTACAGATAACCGGAATTTTCGGGCGGCACATGTATACTACTTGGGATATTCTTGGGAATCTGCTGGAAAGCGGCCGGGTAAAACTGGAACATTATGTGGGAGAAGTAATGCCCCTGAAAGACTATAAGCGGGCGCTGGAACGGTTTGATCAACTGAACGGCAGGGCTGTTATGCTGCCTGAGGAGGAATAATGGAATCAGTAGAAATTTTTGAGGTTGGGCCACGGGATGGTTTACAGCCCGAACCGGTGTTTGTGGAGACCGCAAAAAAGATAGAACTGGTTAACCGCCTCACCGAAGCGGGCTGCAAACGGATTGAGGTAACTTCCTTTGTCAATCCCAAATGGGTGCCCCAGATGGGGGACGCCAAAGAGGTATTTCAGGGTATTACCCGCAAAAGCGGCGTGGTGTACAGCGCTTTAGTTCCCAACATGAAAGGTTTTGAGCGGGCCCTGGAATGCGGGCTTGAGGAAGTGGTGACCATTATGAGTACCAGCGAGAGCCACAATAAAAAGAACCTCAACTGTAGTGTTGCCGAATCCCTTAAGGGTGTGGAGGAGATAAACAGGGCCGCAAAACAGGCGGGGATACGGGTCCGTTCCTACATCGCCACCGTATTCGGCTGTCCCATTGAGGGGGCCATGGACCCCAAAAAGGCACTGGACATTGCCCTTGCCTTTGAGTCCTTTGGTTCCTATGAAGTTTCCCTGGGGGATACCACCGGAATGGCAAACCCGAATTCGGCTTATGCGATTCCGAAAATGATCGCGGCATCCCTAACAAAGGCGCGGCTTGCGGTACATTACCATAAATATTTCGGCCTTGAGTTTGCCAATAATCTGGCATCCTACAATGCGGGGATACGGATATTTGACGGCGCCGCCGGAGGGCTTGGGGGCTGTCCCTATGCCCCTGGAGCCCGTGGTAACTGCGCCACAGAGATACTAACCGAAATGTTCCACCGCATGGGGATTGAAACCGGTATCGATCAAAAGAAGATAGAAGAGACCGGTGAGTTTGCCCAAACCTTAAGCACGCTGTTACATCAAAAGGAGGGTGTAAAATGTTAGATGCTATCAAGAGTGAGTATTTTGAAGGGAAGATAAAAACCCAGAATCTGGAGACGGAAATCTTTGTCCGGGAATATAATTCGGATCCCGGCAAAGTGGCGGATGCCTGTAGAACAGCATCGGAACTCCGCTGCGAATTCCTGGAAAAGAAAAGCGGAAAATCCCTTAAGCAGATCAAGGCTGCGGTGATCAATACCTGCTCCCTGAAGGATGGGAAGGCGATCCTCGCGGGGATAGAGTCGAAGATAGGCGGCGCCATACTGCCCATGGGTTTTGCGGGGCCCGCGAAGATCTGCGGGGAGTATGTCAAACCCGAAGAGGAAATCTACATCCCCCTGGCAACCAACGAGGCGGCCCTGGTGGCGGGGGTGCAGCGGGGACTCAAGGCCATCTCCCTGGCGGGGGGACTCAAGACCCTGGTCCATTTTGACGGCATGACCCGTGCGCCATTGATCGAAG
>BNUT01000059.1 GCA_025997555.1 Spirochaetia bacterium | reverse complement strand
CACCCACACCTTATCAATGTTGGACCTGATATACACCGGCAGCACTGTCCCCGACGGAATCACCGGTTCCTCGGAAGACCAAAGCAAAATCCCCCATCCCAGGCGCTGGGAACAGGAGGTGAGCAGAGTAACGGTAACTAATAAACAGAGGCCGAAAATACGGCTAATTTTTCCGGGACACATAACAGACAGAGTTTAGCCGAATTCGGGGGTAAAAACTATCCCTGAACTGAGCCTGCGCCGCGTACTGGTGTCTTGGCCCTTTTTCTGCATATACTTTAACCATGTCCGACCTATCCCCCCTCTACCTTATCGATGCCTACGGTTTAATCTATCGTTCCTATTTTGCCTTCCTCTCCCACCCCTTGCGGAACCCGGCGGGGCGGAACATATCCGCCCTGTTCGGTTTTGCCCGCACGGTGGTAACCCTTTTGGATGAGGGGGCCCCCGCCGCAGACGCCGCTGGGAAGCCCCAATCCAAGCCGGGGCGGCCCCAGCGGCTCGCGGCGATCTTCGATTCCCGCACCCCCACCTTCCGGCACAAAATGTATGCCGAATACAAGGCCACCCGGCAGAAGGCCCCCGAGGACCTCCACGATCAGGTACCTTTGGTGGAGGAGGTTCTTGCGGCGCTGGGTGTCCCCGCACTGCGGGCCGATGGCTTTGAGGCTGACGACATCATCGCCACCCTGGCGAAAAAGTGTCAGGCTGAAAACCGGCAGTGCTACATCCTTTCATCCGATAAGGACCTCTTGCAGCTCGTGGGCAATGGGACCTGGGAACTGCGGCCCCTCAAGTCTCCAAGAGATAATGCTCCCACAGGCGGCGGTATGGGCGGCCTGCCCCTGGAACTGGTTGGCCCAAACGAAGTCAAGGCCGAGTGGGGGGTGGCCCCCGAAAAGGTGCTGGACCTCCTCTCCCTGACCGGGGACGCTTCCGACAACGTGCCCGGCGTGAAGGGCGTGGGGGAAAAGACGGCGGTAAAGCTCATGGCCCGCTACGGTTCCCTGGACGGGATTTTTGAAAACATCGCCGGTATTGAGGGCGCGGTGGGGAAGAAGCTCGCCGAAGGCAAGGAAAGCGCCTATTTTTCAAAGAAGCTCATCACCCTGGAATGTGAAGTGCCGCTGCCGGTCAAAAACATCGAAGAACTTTCCGTTGAGAGCATCAACCGTTCCGCCGGGGCTGAGGTGCTCATGCGGGAGGGTGTGATCCAAATCGCCCGGAAGCTGGACCGGGCCGCCGCTAATGGCGGAACTGTGGGCGGCGGAGCCAGTACCGGGGATAATGGCGGCGATCCTCAAGGAAGTGGCGGTGATATTGATGGCGATTCCCAGGTCGGCGGCTTTGCCCCCCGTTCCGCGTCTTTTGCACCGGCGGACCCGGCGCTGCTTGGGGAGGGGGTCTACAAAACGGTTCTGGATTTGGCAGAACTGAAAAGCCTTTTGGCGGCGGGACAGAAGCAGGGACTTATCGCGCTGGACTTTGAGACCGATTCCCTTGACGCCTGGAACGCCCGGCCCATCGGTATATCATTGGCGTTGAAACCCAGGGAAGGTTTCTATGTGCCGGTGGCAGCCCATCAAGGAACCGCCCCCTTCCTCGATCCCGAAAAAGTGAAGGAACTCCTTGCGCCCCTGCTTGCGGACCCCGCCATGACCATTGCCGCCCATAACGCCAAGTACGATTACAAGGTAAGCCGGGGCTGGGGCATTGAAAAGTGGCAGTGCAAAATTTGGGACACCATGGTGGCCGCCTGGCTTGCCGACCCGGAACGGAACAACTATTCGCTGGATTCGCTGGCAACCTATCATCTTGAATATACCCCGATGGCCTATAACGATATCGTGTCCAAGGGCGCAACCTTTGACGCGGTGCCCCTGGAAACCGCAACCCGCTATTCCGCCGAGGACTCGGACCTTTGCATCAGGATGAAGCAGTATCTGGAACCCAGGCTCAAGGCCGCAGAAGCCACGGGTCTTTTTGAAAACCTGGAAATGCCCCTGCTCCCGATCCTTGCGGAGATGGAAGGGCTCGGCATCAAGATTGAGCCCAAAGTGTTGAAGGATTTCGGCGTCGAATTATCAACGGAACTGGAACAGATTCAGGGTAAGATTTATGAGATGGTGGGCCACGAATTCAACATCGCCTCCACCAAGCAGTTACAGGAAGTGCTCTTTATCGAGCGGAAGCTCAAACCCGGCAAAAAAACCAAGACCGGCTATTCCACCGATGTGGCGGTCCTGGAAGAGCTTGCCCGTGAGGACCCGGTGCCCGCCCTGATCCTGCGCCACCGGACCCTGGCAAAGCTCAAGTCCACCTACGTTGATACCCTGGCGGATCAGGCCGATCGGAACGGGCGGCTGCACACCAACTTTGTGCAGACCGGCACCGCCACTGGCCGCCTTTCCAGCCGGGAGCCCAATCTGCAAAACATCCCCATCCGCGACGAGGAGGGCCGCCGCATCCGGGAAGCTTTTATCGCCAAGCCGGGCTGCGTGCTTATCAGCGCCGACTATAGCCAGATCGAATTGGTGGTGCTGGCCCATCTTTCGGAGGACGAAAACCTGCTCGCCGCCTTTAAGGACGGCAAGGATGTCCACGCCCGCACCGCCGCCCTGATCTTCGGCATTGATGAAAAGGACGTCCACGCCGACCAGCGCCGCATTGCCAAGACCATCAACTTTGGGGTGATGTACGGCATGAGCGCCTTCCGCCTTGCCAACGAACTCAACATCACCCGCACCGATGCCGCCGCCTTCATCGAAGCCTACTTCAAAACCTATTCCGGCATCCGCCGGTTTATCGAAGAACTGATCGCGAAAACCGAAAAGACCGGTTACGCCTCCACGATTTTCGGCAGGCGGCGCTACATTCAGGCCATCAATTCCCGGAACAAGACCGAAAAGGCCGGGGCCGAGCGGATGGCGGTGAACACCCCCATCCAGGGTTCCGCCGCGGATATCGTCAAAACCGCCATGCTGAATCTGGACAAGGCATTAAGTGCGGCCCAGAGCCCCGCCCGGCTCCTGCTACAAGTACACGACGAACTCATCCTGGAATGCCCCAAAGACACCGCCCCGGATACCGCAAAGCTGGTGCAGGAAGTAATGGAAAAGGCCGTCACCCTCAAAATCCCCCTGCGGGTCAGTGTAGAGACCGGCAAGCGCTGGGGGGATTTTCATTAGCATCATCTTAAAATAAAACGCAGTATTTTGCTTGTTAAGTCGGTTAATACGCATTATAATGCGTATTAAGATGAATGGTGTAAAGAATACCAATCTACCCATACCGGTTATCGGTGCGGTGCGTAAGTTGGGCCGGGATATGGGCGATGCCCGCAGGCGGCGGCGCATTACCATGGCCCTGATGGCGGAACGGGCGGGGTGATCCCGGCGCATCCGCTATCTGCGGAAGGGCTAGACCGATGGACAGTCAAAAAATCTACGTGTATCTCTCCCTTGATACCCAGGATATACCCGTGGGCACCCTGTACTTCCATTCCTTCTTCCCCTCCCGGAGAAGATATAGAAGTTTATCATGGATTGCTCTTGCGGAGCATCCTAAATGCTTTTGCCCTGTATCACTGATAAAGCCATATTGACATAAATCGGCTCATTTTTATTGTTCTTGACTCTTGTTAATTACTATGCAAATGTATAGCAGGTTTATGAAAAAAAATAATATACAAGTTGATCCGACTGACCGGATCGGGACCGATCGGATCAGCAAACTGCTGTTTGATTTTTCCGTACCCGCGATTGTCGGGATGGTGGTAAACGCGATTTACAATATTGTGGATCGTATTTATGTGGGACAAATGTCCAATGGCGACCTGGGGATTGCGGGAATAACTATCGCCATGCCTCTGATGATCATTCTACAGGCATCGTCCATGCTGATCGGGGTGGGGGCCAATTCCCTGTTCTCAATACGCCTGGGGGAGGGCCGCCGTGATGTGGTTGAAAAGATCATGGGCCATGCCTTTGCATTGCTCTTTATCATTCCCGGTATCGTAGTAACACTGTTACTGATGTTTACGGACAGGCTTCTCCTTGATATACTGGGCACGAGCGAGGCAGTTTTTCCCTATGCAAAAACATATCTGCGGATAATTCTCTACGGCGGAATTTTCAGCGCCATGGGGCCGGGGATCAATCACTTCATCAGATCCGATGGGCACCCCCGGACATCCATGCTGACACAGATTCTCGGCGCCGTGGTTAATATCATTTTGGACCCCATTTTTATTTTGGGATTCGGCTGGGGTATTGCAGGGGCCGCATGGGCAACAATCATTTCACAGTTTATTTCCTTTGTGTGGGTCATATACTATTTTAATTCCCGGCATACCAAACTCCGCTTCCGCATCCGGGACATGAAGTTGGAACTAAATCTTTCCTTAAAAATTATGGCCATCGGTTTTGCGCCATTTGCCATGCAGCTTGCCATAGGGCTGGTCAATATTATTTTGAACCGGGCGCTGTTCCAATACGGCGGGGACGTGGCAGTTTCCGCCATGGGAATTGTCTACAGTATCATGGTGATGATCTTCATGCCCCTCCAGGGACTGAATCAGGGGGTGCAGCCCATCATCGGTTATAATTACGGGGCGAAAAAATATGGCCGCGTTCTAAGCGCCTATAAACTGGCGGTTGTTTCGGGAACCGTCTTTGTAGCGATAGGTTTTCTGGTGGTGCAGCTTTTCCCCGGTTTTTTTATCGCCCTATTCCGCAACGAGCGGGGGCCGCTTATGGAAATGGGGAGAAGTGCATTGCGGATCTGTACGATCTTTCTGCCCTTTCTCGCTTTCCAGATTATCTCTTCCAACTATTTCCAGGCTATCGGGAAACCGGTGCAAGGAACGATTTTGAGTTTATCCCGGCAGATACTTTTTTACATTCCCCTGTTATTGATTCTGCCGCTAAAATTCGGCATATACGGCGTTTATTCCGCCATGCCCGCCGCAGACAGCCTGGCAATCATTCTTTCGGCCATTGTTATGATCCGGGAAATAAAGCGGCTTAAATCATTAGGGTCAAAAAACAGTAATACTGTCGTTAGTATGACTGTTTAACAGGTGGCAAAAATGCGTTCAGAAACGGAAATGACGGAGCTGATTCTTTCTGTTGCACGGAATGACGAACGGGTCCGCGCAGTATTTCTGAACGGTTCCCGGACCAATGTGCATGTGCCGAAGGACCGGTTCCGGGATTACGATGTGGTGTACATCATTACTGAAATGGATTCCTTTATTCAGGACCGGCGCTGGGTAGATGTGTTCGGGAAACGGATCATTATGCAGGAGCCGGAAAACATGTCACTGTTTCCGCCGGAACACCCCGGCCGGTATGCGTGGCTTATGCTTTTCGAAGACGGTAACCGCATCGACCTGGGTATGCTGTTGACAAAGGATATGGACGCTTACCTCCGGGAGGACAAGCTTACTGTTATGCTGCTGGACAAGGACAACCGAATCGGCCCCCTGCCGCCGCCGAATGACGAGGATTATCACATAAAGAAGCCGTCACCGGAATATTTTGACGACTGCTGCAATGAGTTCTGGTGGGTCTCCACCTATGTGATCAAGGGCCTCTGCCGGAAGGAATTTCTTTACGCGGCGGAACATCTGAATGCAAATGTGCGGCCCCAACTGCTGCGGATGCTGTCGTGGAAAGTTGGCATTGGGACCGGGTTTTCGGTGAGCGTGGGAAAGGCATACAAATATTTGGAAAAATATGTTTCCACAGAGACCTGGAAGCGGCTTCTGGCGACTTATCAAAATGACAGTGCAGAACATCTCATGCAGGCATTACTGGAATGTCAGGATTTATTCCGGAAGACTTCGCGGTTTGTAGCAAAGGAATTGGGGTTTGTCTATCCTGATTATGACGAAAAGGTAAGTGCATATCTTACAAATGGTTAAGCAGGTCACTTGTCATTTTCGTAATCCTATGCTATAATTCTTCCAATGAACAGAGATACCTTAAAGAAAGATTGCTGCTCCGTATATAACCGCTGCCCGGTGTTCATTGCTATTGAATTCTGAAAACCGCCTTTTGGGGCGGTTTTTTTTTGCACATTGAGGGGGAAACATGCTTAAAGGACGTTCGCTGATAGAACCGGGGAACTTCACGATTGAGGAGATGGACGCTCTCTTCAGTCTGGCGGAACGGATTGAGGAGGACCCAGCCTACCTGCGGGAGAGCTGCCGGGGAAGGCTTTTGGCGACCCTCTTCTTTGAACCCAGCACCCGGACCCGCCTGAGTTTTGAGGCGGCGATGCAGCGCCTGGGGGGAAGCTGCCTGGGCTTTGCGGACCCCGGTTCCAGTTCAGCTTCCAAGGGGGAGAGTCTGGCGGACACCATCAGGATGGCCGCAAGTTACGCTGACGCCATCGTCATGCGGAACCCCAAGGAAGGGGCGGCCCTGCTGGCATCCCGGTATTCTCCGGTGCCGGTGATCAACGCCGGGGACGGCGGCCACCACCATCCCACCCAAACCTTGACGGACCTGCTCACCATAAAGCGGCTGCGGGGCAAGCCGGGGGACAAAAGCCTCCGGGACAGCGTGAAGGGCCTTACCGTGGGCTTCTGCGGGGATCTGAAATTCGGACGCACGGTCCATTCGCTGGCA
Source organism: Spirochaetia bacterium (assembly GCA_025997555.1). Taxonomy (GTDB): domain Bacteria; phylum Spirochaetota; class Spirochaetia; order Treponematales; family Breznakiellaceae; genus BNUT01. Next base: position 7,449 of record BNUT01000059.1, on the reverse strand, counting down.
AAGGCCCTGGCCCGCTACGAGGGCGTCAAGCTGGTTTTTGTTTCGCCCCCGGAACTGCGGGCACCTGAATACGTCACACGGCTTTTGCAGCGGGAAAAAATCGAGTACCTTGAAACCACCAGCCTTGAGGATGCCATGCCGGGCCTGGATGTACTTTACATGACACGGGTTCAGCGGGAGCGTTTCTTCAATGAAGAAGATTACATCAGGCTGAAGGACACCTACGTGCTCAGCCTGGAAAAAATGGAAACTGCAAAAAAGGAGCTCATCGTCCTCCATCCCCTTCCGCGGGTAAACGAGATTGCGATTGAAGTGGATGCCGATCCACGGGCTGCCTATTTCAAACAGGCCAAATACGGCATGTATGTCAGGATGGCCCTGCTTGCCTCAATTATGGGAGTAATATAATGCTAAACATAGACGAAATAAAAAACGGCATCGTGATCGATCACATTAAGGCGGGACAGGGCATCAAAATTTTCAACTGGCTCGGCCTCGACAAGACCCCCCACAATGTTGCCTTTGTGGTGAACGCCAACTCAAAACGGATGGGCCGCAAGGACATCATCAAAATCGACAACACCATTACTATCAACTTTGACATCCTGGGCCTTATCGATCCCAACATCACGGTAAATGTTATCGAGAATGAAAAGATTACCCGGAAGATTAAACTCAAGCTCCCGGAAAAAGTGGAGAACATTCTTGTTTGCAAAAATCCCCGGTGCATCACCTCCACCGAAAAATACATCCCCCACATTTTTCATCTGGAGAATCCCGAACTGCGGACCTACCGCTGCGAATACTGCGACGAGATTCGGTCCGCAGGGGAATTTGTGCGGAATTAGTTTATGAAACGAAAATTGATACTAAAAAATTTCTGCATTGTTGATGAAGATTCGGACTTCATCGGTTCGGTTGTTGTTGAGGATGGCCTTATCAGTAATGTTATTCATCAGCCGTACATTGATGATGCGGATCAGATTATTGAAGGGCACGGGCTTACCCTCATGCCGGCCTTTGTGGACCTCCACGCGCATTTTCGGGACCCCGGCTTCCCGGAAAAGGAAACCCTGGAATCGGCGTCACTGGCCGCCGCTGCCGGAGGTTACGGCACGGTGGTGTGCATGGCCAACACCAAACCGGTTACCGATACTGTTGAAAAGGCCCTTGCCTTAAAAAACCGTTCCGATAATCTTGGCCTTATCGATCTGTACCCGGTACTGTCCCTCACCAAAAACATGGATGGCAAAGAACTTTCAGGGATTACTGCCCTGGACACAAAGCAAAATACGATCCGTATGCTTTCCGAAGACGGCAGGGATGTGGCGGATGACAGCATCTTCCTTGCCGCCTTTGCCGAAGCCCGGCGGCTTGGCATTCCCGTCTCCTGCCACTGTGACGCAGGCGGGCCGGAAGCGGATGCGGCAAAGAAGGCCGGAAAAGGCCGGGAAATGTGGAGCCGTATCGAAGAAAACGTTGCTGTCAAACGGGCCATTGAGCTTGGAAAGAAAATGGGCGCCCATGTACATATCGCCCATGTCTCTACCAAGGAATCTGTAAACATGATTCGGGAAGCAAAACGACAATTATCGAGGGCGGACGCCTCTTCCAGTTACTCACTAACCTGTGAAGCAACGCCGCACCACATCGCCTTAACCGAAGACGATGCCCATGCGCTGGGGGACGAATCTTACGGCCGGGTGAACCCTTCCCTGCGGAGTGAAGAAGACCGGCGGGCAATAATCGAAGCGATACTGGACGGGACCATCGATGCCATTGCCACGGATCACGCGCCCCATTCGGAGACGGACAAGGCCGGGGGCGCCCCGGGCTTTACGGGACTGGAAACCGGTTTTGCGGTAAGCTTTACCGAACTAACCGGGGAAGGATCGGCCTTAGAAAACAGTATTACTGTTGACAGAAAAACTATTGATCTTAAAAGACTGTCTTTTCTAATGAGCGCCAACCCCGCCCGTATTTTGGGGCTTGCGGATCGCGGCAGAATCGCTGCAGGATTGCGGGCGGATCTGGTGATTGCCGACACAGAAGCGCTCTGGACGGTAAAAAGCGAACCATTTAAATCCCGCGGAAAGAATTCCCCCTTTAGGGGCCGCACGCTGCAGGGTAAAATTCTTTTAACCCTGCACGGGGGCTGCATTGTGTATGATACAAGGAGCTGAATATGTATAATATGGATAAACTTTACGAAGCGGTTGCCGTAAAAGGCCATGTCTGCGTGGGTCTTGATACCGCAGTTGATTATATTCCGCCCAGAGAACGGAAGGCCGCCGCCTCTGACGCCGATGCGGTGCTGGCTTTCAACAAAGCCCTTATCGACGCTACCATCGACGCAGCGGCCTGTTATAAAGTGCAGATCGCCTATTACGAAGAATTGGGCCTTGCGGGGCTCACGGCCTATGCAGAGACGCTGCGGTATTTGCGGGAACAGGGCGCATTGGTTATCGCCGACATCAAACGGGGAGACATTGCCGACACGGCGCTGCGTTACGCAAAGGCCCACTTTGACGGCGACTTTGAGGCGGATTTTGTCACCCTCTCCCCTTATATGGGAATGGATTCCATTGAGCCCTGGATTTCTTACGCCGAAACCAAAGGGAAAGGCGCCTTCGTGTTGATGCGTACCAGCAACAAGGGGATGCGGGATTTTGAATACCAGGAATTGAAAAACGGCGGACGCTTGTACGACACCGTAGGTGACCGGCTCGCGACGCTGGTGGAATCCCACAAGGGCGCGCACGGCTACGGTGCATTCGGGGCAGTGGTTGGCTGTACCGAACGGGATGAGGCTGCGGCCATCCGGGAAAAACGGGGGAACCTCTTTTTTTTGATCCCCGGTTACGGTGCGCAGGGCGGGGCCGCCGATGATGCCGCACTGCTTCTGCGGGAGGGTAACGGCGGGGTGGTCAACGCCTCACGTTCCATCCTTAAAGCCTGGACGACAATGCCCGGCGCGGGGGATAGTGTAGACAACAGCTTTGCTGCGGAAGCGGCGCGGAAAGCAGCAATCGAAATGCGGGACGCGATATTGCGCGCGATTTGAAAATGGATAATAAACAAAGTCTTTCAGGTATATTAATCTCCAGAGCCGTCATTAACCGGGAAATATTCCGGCTTGATTTTATTTGGCATGGCGACGCTCCAAAGCCCGGTCAGTTCTTTCTGATAAAGTCGAAACGTTCCGCAGTCTTTTTGGCCCGGCCCATTAGTGTTGCCTTCTGGCAGCCGACCGCGAAGCCGGAGGATATTGACCCCCGGAAACATCGCAGAAGAAGCTCCGAAGAGAGGCTCTATTTTACCAACAATACGATCTGTTTTTTTATCGCAAAACGTGGCCGGGGAACAGAGGAACTGTTGGAGATGCACCTTAACGAAGAGGCTGAATTAACCGGTCCTCTGGGGAATACCTGGGAAGAATTTTTTCCACCCGGAAATACGAAGAAGCCCCTCGCCCTGATTGGCGGTGGTATCGGGGTTGCGCCTCTGGAAGCCCTCCCCACAAAATTTCCGCAATATGTTTTTGACTTTTACGCCGGTTTTAGGACCGGTTTCAAAACAATTGAAGAACATTATGGCCTTCTGGGACTCGCTGAACGTAATACGCAGGATCTGATTATTGCCACCGAAGACGGCAGCGAAGGTAAAAAAGGCCGCATCATCGATTTTTTTGATCCTGCAAAATATGCGGCGGTCTACGCCTGCGGCCCCACAGCAATGCTGCGGGCTGTGACAGAAAAATGTAAAGCTGCGGACGTTCCCTGTTTTATCAGCATGGAAAAACACATGGCCTGTGGGGTAGGGGCCTGTTTGGGCTGCACCGTCAAAACAAAAAACGGCAACAAACGCTGCTGCGCCGATGGTCCCATCTTCCCGGCGGCGGAGGTGATCTTTGAATAAATCACAGATTGATCTATCGGTCACCATTGCCGGGGTCCGTTTCCGCAATCCCGTGATTGCCGCATCGGGAACCTTTGGTTATGGGCGGGAATATGCGGGAATCATTGATGTGTCCGCTTTGGGGGGCATCTGCACCAAGGGCCTCACCCTCAATCCCCGGACGGGGAACGCCGGACTCAGGCTCCATGAAACACCCGCAGGGCTGATGAATTCCATCGGCCTGGAAAATCCCGGCATTGCGGCCTTTCTGGAAAAGGAACTTCCCAATCTCCGCGCATTGGGGCCGATGGTGATCGCCAATCTTTCGGGTTCCACCGTGGAGGAATACGCCGAAGGGGCGGTGTTATTGAACACTTCTTCTGTTGATATGATCGAACTCAACATCTCCTGCCCCAACGTTAAGGCCGGAGGCATGACCTTCGGCCTTGATCCGGAAGCCGCATCCTCGGTGGTGCGCCCGGTGCGGAAGGCTGCGCCAAATAAACCCCTGATGGTAAAGCTTTCCCCCAACGCGCCGGACCTTGCCGCAGTTGCCCGCGCCTGTGTGGATGCAGGGGCGGATGCGCTGTCGCTGGTGAACACCTTTAAGGCTCTTGCCCTCGACATTAATGCACGGAAGCCGGTGTTCGACAACATCAGCGCCGGCCTCTCCGGCCCCGCCATCAAACCAATCGCCCTCCGCATGGTCTGGGAACTGTACGACACAGTCAAGGTTCCCATTGTGGGAATGGGGGGCATTAGTAATACTAAGGACGCCCTGGAATTCCTCATGGCAGGAGCGATGGCTATCGAAGTGGGTTCCGCCACATTCGCGCATCCTCCCGCAATGATCGAAATTATCAACGGTATCGCGGGGTATATGGAAAGTCGTAAATTTTCAAGGCTGGAAGAAATCAGTATTAGAGGAAACCGAGCGTGGTAGGTCGGCCTGCCACGGTTTTCACGGTTCGAGGGTCTTCTTCAGGCTTTCCGAATAAAAGTGGGGCTAAATCAGCGTACAGTCGCATTGTAAAAGGCAGTGATGAGCATGATTATTGTCGAATGGCAAGCCCGGTTTTCTTGACAAACGGTGGGGGGTATAATATCCTCATTATTATGGAAAAAGAGGTGACTATTCCTAATCGGCCAAGGGCCAAACAAAGCGGCGGGTGGAAATACTTCTGGCGGAAGAGGTATCTGTACCTCCTCCTTTTGCCTGCGGTTATTTACTACATCGTATTCAAGTATATCCCAATGTACGGGGTGATCATCGCCTTTAAGGACTTCAACTTTGCCAAGGGCATTATGGGAAGTAACTGGATAGGCCTTGAGAACTTTAAGTACCTCTTCGGGCTGGACAACTTCTACATGGTCTTCTTTAACTCCATCTACTTGAGTTTCATCCGCCTGCTCTGGGGCTTCCCCATCCCCATCATCCTGGCCCTGCTGCTCAACGAGATGCGGAGTTTACAGTTCAAAAAGATCCTCCAGACCGTGGTGTACCTGCCCCACTTCATCTCCTGGGTGGTTCTGGGGGGGATCATCATCAGCTTCCTCTCCCCTACCTGGGGGGTGGTGAACTATATGATCAAGGCTATGGGGGGAGATCCGGTCTTCTTTATGGCCAAGCCTGAGTATTTTCGGAAGATCATCGTCATTTCCGACATCTGGAAGGGGGCCGGCTGGGGGACCATCATCTACCTGGCGGCGATCACCGGCATCAGCCCGGAACTCTACGAGGCGGCCATCGTGGACGGGGCCAACAAGTTCCAGCGGCTCTGGTACATCACCCTGCCCTGCATCAGGACCACCGTTGTCCTCTGCCTCATCCTCAGGATGGGGAGCATTATGAGCAACGGCTTTGAGCAGATCTTCATCCTCCAAAATTCCCAGAACCTGTCGGTTTCGGAGGTCTTTGAGACCTGGACATACCGGCTGGGGCTCCTCAACGGACGGTTCTCCTTCGCCACAACGGTGGGGCTCTTTACCTCCCTGGTGAGCCTGGTTTTTCTCCTTGCTTCGGACCGGGTGGCCAAAAAGCTCGGCGAAGAGGGCATTTTTTAAGGAAGTATACGATGGACAATACAAATATCAGTTCCGGCGGCAGCAAGATCCGCCAAACTCCGGGAGAAAAGGTCTTCGATATCATCAACTACTCGGTGGTAACCCTTTTTGCCCTGATCTGTGTCTTCCCCTTCATTTACGTGCTGGCCTTTTCCTTTACCCCCTATCAGGATTACCTGGCCAACCCCCTGCGGCTCATACCGGAGCACCCGAACATCCAGGCCTACACCCAGATGCTGGGGATGAGCCTGCTCCAGACCGGCTACCGGAACACCTTTATCATCACCGCCTGCGGGACGGCGATCAACCTGTTCCTTCTCTGCATCACCGCCTATCCCCTGTCCAAGAAGAACCTCAAGGGCCGGGGCCTGGTGATGAGCCTGATCATTTTTACCATGTTCTTCTCCGGGGGGATGATCCCCAACTACGCCCTGATCCGCAACCTGAAAATGATCAACACCTACTGGGCACTGATCCTCCCCGGTGCGCTCAGTACCTACAACCTGATCCTGATGCGGAACTTCGTGTCCGCCATACCGGACAGCCTGGAGGAATCGGCAATCATCGACGGGGCCAACGAGATCACCGTGCTGTTCAAGGTCATTCTGCCCCTGTGCCTTCCGGCGATTTTCACCTTCCTGCTCTTCCATGCGGTTTGGCACTGGAACGCCTACTTCGACTCGGTACTGTATCTTACCCGGCGGAATATGTGGCCCCTGATGCTGGTGCTCCGGGAATTGGTGACCGAAGGGGGGAACATGGCACGGGAGGGGATGGAATTCGACCCGGACAAGCTGGCCCAGCCCTTTACTTTGCAGATGGCGGCTATCGTGATCACCGTGGTGCCCATCCTCCTGGTGTACCCCTTTATCCAGCGCTACTTTATGAAGGGTATGCTCCTGGGTTCGGTCAAGGGCTGATAAACAAGGTAATGAACGGCTTGGCCGTTAAAAATATCTATAAGGAGAAAACAGAATGAAAAAGAGGACATTATTTGCGGTTTTAGCCTGCCTTCTGGCAGGATTCCTGTTGGGGGCCTGTAACAAGAGTCAGTCGGCTGCCCAGACAGGCAGTTCAGCCCAACCGGTAACTCTTACCATGATCAACCGGGTGAACTCGGAGGTGAACCTGAATAACAACCCCCTGTTGGCCTACATCAAGGAAAAGTACGGCTTCGACATCCAGCTTGAGGCGCCGCCCATCAACAATTACAACGAGCGGCTACAGATCCTCATGACCAGCGGGGATCTGCCGGACCTGATCTACATCTGGAGCTTCAACCAGAACTATCTCCAGTGGGCGGAGCAGGGGCTCCTGAACCCGGTGGACGACCTGGTGAAGCCCTATCAGAATCTGATGCACAACATTCCGGCGGACATGCTTGAGGTTTCCATGGTTCCCTCCACCGGAAAATCCTACGCGGTTCCCCGGACCAACAAGGTAAACCGCTGGGGTTACATGGCCAATACGCGCTGGCTCAAGAAGTTC
>BNUT01000058.1 GCA_025997555.1 Spirochaetia bacterium | reverse complement strand
AAGGAAGAAGGACGCGACGTCAAGGGTGAGGGGAAGAACGGGGAGAAGAGAGATGTGGGGAGAAAAAGGGAAGGGAAGGGGAGGGAGGGGGTAGGGAGGGGGGGGGGGGGGGGTAATTGCGCAAATCAAGTGTTGTTTCATTACATAAAGAATATACCCAACCGGATCAAAAAAAGTCAAGTAATATACAAAAAAAGTAAAAAAAATTGTGAAAGAATAATTAACCACAACGTCGGCGCCTTTGGGGTGTAAAAAAGGGCCGCCTCCCCCAATCGGGAAGGCGGCCCATCCGCGCCAAACACACTCGTTCAGCGGTGTCCGGTTAGCTTTGCTTAGAGACCAAGCGCCTCAAGTTCTTCGGCGGAAAGGTCGTTGGCAAGTTCAAGTTCAATAATTTCATTGCCAACGGATTTCTTCTTGGTAAGACCTGTCTGATCGATAAGGCTTGTACCTACCAGCCGAAAGATTTCAGTCTTATTAATGGTAACCGGAGAACCACTACCGCTTGTGGAAGAGGTCCAGGTGATGACAATGATATCGCCGTTTACTATATAGGTACCAGTCATCGTAATAATCGATATAATACTGCCGCCACTGGAGTGGGCCTCGGTGACGGTAGAAGTAGCCTTGTTACCTGGCTCCAGCTTAATGACCTTTGTGGTCTTAGTGGTGCCATCATCCTCCACTTGCTCATACGTGCCAACCTCACAGGCCGCCAGCCCAATGCCGACCGCCAGAACCACGAACAGGCCGATAAGGGCCCTGGAAATCGAAAGCTTTTTCATAAAAAGCCTCCTTGCTTTTATTAACCTTCCCATAAGGGATGGTTTCTGCCGCTCACCCGGCGTAAAGTAAAGAATATACCCAACCGGGTCAAAAAAAGTCAAGTAAACGCATACGAATTTTGTTATCACCGTGCTTCCCCGTGGGCGGTTGACAAAGGCCCAAGCACTGTCTAAATTTAATAGATATTTATGTCCTCCGAAACAAGGAGCAAAATCCGTGGCGTCTATTGGCATTAAAATTGCAAATGGTGAATTTTATTCTATTTTTGATGAGAATTCCGTCGTTAAAAAACGGCTTGTACTGACCACTGTGCATGATAACCAGCGAAGTGTACAAATCGATCTTTATAAAAGCTTTACCAAAACCATGAAGGACGCCCTGTATATTGGCAGTCTGGTGGTGGAGAATATCAACCCCAACCCCAAGGGGGACCCCTCTGTCGAAATGGTGGTTTCTTCTACCAATGAGGGAGAAATTATTGCGGATGCCGTTGATTTGGACGCTTCTGCCAACGGGGAACACCAAATTCTCACGGTTTCCCTGAAATCCCTTGATGAGGATAACCGTGAATACGAAATTCCCGATTTTGAGTTAGAACAGCATGAAGCGCCGCCTTCGGGACTGTATGAACAGGCTAGTGAGATAGGAAAAAGGGGGAAATCCTTTCCACGGGTGGTGGCGATTGTCATCGGTTTGGTAATTATTATCGCCTGTCTGGCGCTCTGGTTCTTCCTGTTCCGAAACAAGGGGGTATCCGGGCAGCAAACGCCTCTTTCAGAGAACCCCACAATTTCTGCAACACCGCTGCCGACTCCCGTCCAGCCTGCGGCTCCCGCCCAGGCGCCTGCACAGCCGGTTACTCCCCCGCCCGCCCAGCCCGTAGCTCCCGCCCAAGCGCCGGTACAGCCGGTTACTCCGCCGCCACCGCCTGTTATTGAGGCCCCTCCGGTGGTCTCCCAGCCGGTTTCACCGGCCAAACCGGCGGCAAGCCGGGAACGGACTCAGGCCCCGGTTTGGAGCTACAAAGTACCGGCGGCCATTCCTCCGGGGGGGGTGTCCTATAAGATACGCTGGGGGGATACCCTCTGGGATATAGCCGGGGCCTTTTACCGGGACCCGTGGCAGTACCATCGCATTGTCCGTGATAACCGTGGGAACAGCGCCATCATAACGGCGAATCACATTATTTCCGGCAAAAATATCACTATCAAGCCGAGAAATTAAACTGCGGGGCGCCCTATTCCTCTGCCTGCTTGCCTTCCTCACCGGATTTAGTTCCTGCAAAACCGATACGGCTTTTGCAGAGGAACCGGGCGGGGCTTCACTTGCCTTTTATTCGGGCCTACTGACCCAGCCGGTCCGGGACGAGGCGGAAGACGGCAAAGCTTCCGCCGAGGTTTTCTTTGAAAATGCCCTGAAAAGTTCCAACCCCTTTATCCGAAACGCAGCGGCGGAACAGCTAATCCTGCCCGTTTTGAATAAAAATATTGCCCTGGACGCACTGTTGAAAAATGGTAATGCCGAAACAAGCTTACGGGCTGCGGTTCTTTATCAACTGGGCCGTTACGGGGATATCGAAAAACTCTATTCCACGGATGCGCCCCGGCAAACCATGTCTACATGGGACGAAGCCCTGCTTTTGTTGGCGGAAACTCAACTCCGCCCCGGTGAAACAAAAGAAAAAATGCGTTTTTTCCTGTTTGATACGGCTCCCGGTGATGCGGTCCGCTGGGCGCTGGAAGAAATTCGCAGTCTGAATGACGAAATCCTTACAGGGACGGAGAATGCCGCCATAGAAGGCCGCCTTGCCACTGCCCGGTCCGGTTTTAACGGCGCTCTTATCCTTTTCCGGGTAGTCCTGGAACAGGAACCGGCCCTTTTTCTGCGTTACCCCCAGCTTTTGACCGATCTGGGCAGATGTTTTCAATTTGCATCCACAGGGAATGAGGGGATCGAGGTCTTTCAGAAGCTGGATCGGCTATTGACGCCAGACGGCGGGGCCGCCATCCGCTGCCGGCTGTACTATTTTATGGGCAGAATCAGCCGCCAGCGGGGACAGTACCGCGAAGCCCGGGATTTTTTTGCCCAGGCCATCCCTTTCGCCCCGGACACCCTCCAATCCGATGCCTGCATCTGGTACATCCTGGACACGGCCCTGACCGAGGGTATCAGCGAAAGCGCCGATCTGGTTAAATCCTATATTCCCCGCTGGCATGACGGCCCCTATTTTTCCGATATCCTTGACCGGCTTTCCCGTTATCTGGCGGCGAAAGGGCAATGGCAGACCATTGCGGAAATTCTCCCCTTCCTGATCGATAATGAAGGAAAGGATGGAGCCGACCGCCTCTCCATTGCAAAATATGCCTATATCACCGGCCGGGCAATCATGCTGAGCTATATTTCGCCCCAGACAACGGAAGCGGTGGATCGAGCCGAAGCGGCCCGCCCATACTTCCATCTGGCCTACGATGCGGGGGAATCTTCCTATTATTACCGGGCCTTAAGCGCCGCTTTTCTGGATCTCCCCTTCCTTTCCCTGCCTGCGGAGGCTAATGCCAAAGCCGGGAAGGCCGCCGCCTTCCCCCACCCCGCTGAAATGGCCTTTCTGCTGGGCTTTTTTCAAACCGGGGCCGCCTCCCACATCAACCCGTATCTGCAAAAAATGGCCGGGGATCTCAGCATCCCGGAACTGCGGGCCCTGGCGGAAGCCTTTCATGATGCGGAAATGTACCCGGAACTGCTCCGGCTGGTATCTGACTATATGGGCCGGAAAGATTATGAACTTAACCGCAGGGATCTGGAACTCTACTACCCCCGGCCCTTCCTTGAAGCGGTTGAAGAAAACGCACGGGCTGCAGATCTGCCTCCGGAGCTGCTTTACGGCCTTATCCGTACCGAAAGCGCCTTCCAGGCTGATATCAAATCCCATGCCGGGGCGGTGGGCCTGACCCAGTTGATGCCCGCCACTGCGGCGGAAATGGCGGGCCGCATCCGACAGCAAGGGGGGCCTGACTATACGAGGGAGGGCGCAGTGGATCTGCGGAATCCGGAAACCAATGTTCACATCGGGGCGGTGTACCTTTCCTACCTGATGAACCGGCTGGAACATCCCCTGCTCGCGATCCTTGCCTATAACGGCGGCATGACACGGGTCCGGCGCTGGTATGCCGCCGCTTTTTTACCGGGGGATATCTTCCTTGAAACCATTGAATACTCTGAAACCAGGGAATACGGCAGACGGGTCTTCTCTGCGGCGGCGGCCTACGGGTATCTTTTTTATAATATGAATATCGGGGAACTTTTTACCGATATATATAAGTAATATGCCGCTGAAAAAGCCCTTATCACCTCAGAACTCAAAAATCCGCATCGCCGCCGTTCTTGGGGCTATTGCTCTGGGGCTCTCCGCCCTGTTTCTGGGGATCTCCATCGCGGGGGCGATTCTGGGCTTACCGGGCTACCGGACCGGACCGGGGGCTTTCTTCGCCGCCGCCTACGGGCTTTTGGCCTTTTTCATCCCGGTGTACCTGTTTTTCGCGGCCTTTATTTTGGCCGACCCCGCATGGCGGCCTGACCGTATTTTCATCCTTGGGACCGTCATAATCCCCTTCCTTACCCTGGCCATGGGAACTACCCTTATGCAGGATTTTGAGGCTTGGGCGCAAGAACTTGCCCTGTTGGAATTCACCGGCAGAACCGGGTTCAGTTTTATCATTGTCACTTTGACCGTCTTTGAAGCCCTGATGATCTCCGTCTTAAAAATCCTGCTTTTCCCCAACAAGGGCTCCTCCGACAAAACGCGAAAGCGGGCGAAATATCCGGCGAACCGGGAGCTTCTGCTCCCCGCGCCCAAGTCAAACCTCAAGGATGTTTATACCAAAGCTGCCGCAGCCCGTCAGGGAAGCGGCCGTCATGAAGGCCCGTCCCCCTCCCCTGCGAGAGCGGATTCTTACCTGAAACCCACAGCACAGCCGGTTGTAAAGGTCGAGGCTCTCCTCCCGGCGGATGAGTTCGATTCTGCGGAACGCCAAGCGGGGACGGTTATGAAATTCTATCCTTCAAAATTCGATTTTGAGGAAAGCAGACCCGCAGCACATTCAACGTTTGTTACCCTGCCGGAACTGAAACCCCTTGCCAGTGCGGCCGCACTGAGCCGACTCGATTCAAACTGGCCCGAAGGCAGCAAAGCCGAAAACCCCGAAGCAGTCGATGATGTTGAAGATAATTTTATTGAGGATACCTTTGGGTCTTTTGTGAAGGAAGAACCCGAAGAACCCCAAAAACTCAACGAGACAGAAGAAACTGAAGAAGTTGAGGAAACCGAGGACCTTGAAGAGACTGAAGAAATTGAGGATGCCGAGGAATCCGAACCGGACCTGGCGGATGAGGAACCGCCCGCCGAACCCGAAATAATTTCGGCCAAGCCCAAGACGGTCCCAAAAACCAAATTCCACGGCAAATGGTATGTGCCGGTAGAAATCCTCAACCAGTACCCCGACGGCGAATACTGGATCATCGATGACGCCACACGGGCCGCAGCGGTGACCCTCCGGGAAACCCTGGAGGAATTCAAGATACAGGCCGAAGTGACGGGTATCCGCAAGGGGCCTGTCATTACAATGTTTGAAATACTCCCCGCGCCGGGGGTCAAGCTTTCCAAGATAGTCAATTTGCAGGATAACATCGCCCTGCGGCTTGCGGCGTCCTCGGTACGTATCGTGGCCCCCATTCCGGGGAAACACGCCGTGGGCATCGAAGTGCCCAACGCCAAACGGAATATCGTGTCCTTCCGGGAAATTATCGCAGGGGAACTCCACCGGGAAGGCAAACGGCTGGAAATTCCCGTGGTGCTGGGGAAGGACATCACCGGGGAGGCCCAAACCATCGACCTCTGCCAGACGCCCCACCTGCTTATCGCGGGTTCCACCGGTTCCGGCAAGTCGGTGTGCGTCAATTCGATGATCCTTTCGATACTGTACCAACGCGCCCCTTCGGAGTGCCGGTTGATCCTCATCGACCCCAAAATCGTGGAACTCAAACTTTACAATGATGTTCCCCACCTTTTGACCCCGGTAATCACCGAACCGAAAAAAGCCTTTCAGGCTTTGCAGTACTGCATCTTCGAAATGGAGCGCCGTTACGCCGAGCTGGATTCCATGGGGGTTCGGGACATCAAGAGCTACAACAAACGGATAAAAGAACGGGATATCGCTAAAGAACACATGCCCTACATCGTGGTGGTAATCGACGAGTTCGCCGACCTGATGGCCACCACCGGCAAGGAGCTTGAATCCACCGTGGCCCGTCTTGCCGCCATGAGCCGCGCCGTGGGCATCCATTTAGTGCTCGCCACCCAGCGCCCCTCCATTGATGTGATCACCGGCCTCATCAAGGCCAACATCCCCAGCCGCATCGCCTTTATGGTTGCCGGCAAAATGGACAGCCGCATCATCATCGATCAGGTGGGGGCAGAAAAACTCCTGGGCAAGGGCGACATGCTTTATGCCGGTGCAGTGGACCCCTTCCCCATCCGTATGCAGGGGGCCTTTATCTCCGAGGAAGAAGTCGAAGCCGTGGTGGAACACGTCAAAACCCTGGGCCAGCCCGACTACATCGACGACGAAATCTTCTACGACGAGGACGAAGACGAGGCCTCCCCCTCCCTCTTCTCCGATGGCGAGGACCCCCTCTACGACAAGGCCCTGGAAATAGTGGTGCAGCAGGGCAAGGCCAGCGCCAGCTACATCCAGCGCCGCCTCAAAATCGGCTACAACCGCGCCGCCCGTCTCGTGGAAGAAATGGAACACAACGGGGTCGTGGGACCGGCGCAGGGCTCAAAGCCAAGAGAGCTGTTGCGGGCGTATAGCAGTTAGGAATACCGCAGCTTTCCCGCAGGGAATAGCAGCTCACTACTCATTTTTCATTGTCCATTATATAATTAAGGTATGATCCCGCGAAAATTGCCCATCGGCATTCAGGATTTTGAAACCCTCCGCACCGAAGGTTTTGTCTATGTTGATAAGACCCCCTGGATTCACCGGCTGATAAGCGAGGGCAACCCCTACTTTCTTGGCCGCCCCCGCCGTTTTGGGAAAAGCTTGCTTGTATCTACCCTAAAGGCCTATTTTCTGGGGCAGAAAGAGCTGTTTGAAGCAATCGAAGGGCAGCCAAAACTTGCCATGGCGGACCTTGAAAAGGACTGGATTACGTACCCGGTTTTTCATATTGATTTGAATGTAGAAAAATACACCGATGTTAAAAGTCTTGAATCGGGGCTCAATGGCAATTTACGGCCATTGGAAGAACAATGGGGGCAGGACGCCGGGGCCGAAACCCTGCCAACCCGGTTCTTAAGTCTTATCCGCCGGGCCTGTGAAAAATCAGGACGTAAGGTGGCGGTCTTAATCGACGAGTACGATAAGCCCCTGCTTAGTACCTTCGGTCCGCCAGCGGAACATCCAACGAAGTTCCCCCCGGAAGAGAATCCTGAAGCCCAGGAGGAAATCCGCAAAACCCTTAAAGCCTTTTACGGCGTATTAAAAACCGCCGGTCCCTGGCTCAAATTCGTTCTGCTTACGGGGGTTACGAAATTCTCACAGGTCAGCGTTTTCAGCGATCTTAATCAGTTGCGGGATATCAGTATGAACGAGACATACGCAGGACTCTGCGGCATAACTGCGGAGGAGCTTACCCGCGATTTTGTCCCCGAACTCCGGGCGCTGGCGGAAAGAGAACAGATGACCTATGACGAGGTCCTGGCCGAAATGCAGCGGCTCTATAATGGGTACCATTTTGCCGGTGAAGGAGACGGGGTATTCAATCCCTTTAGTGTCCTGAACACCTTCGCTGATAGCCAATTCGGCGATTACTGGTTTAAGACCGGCACCCCGACCTTCCTTGTCCAGGGGCTTAAAAAAATCGACTACGACCTCCGGACCCTTACCGAAGGCATTACCGTGCCGGAAGACGCCCTTTCCAACTATCGTGCGAACAGTACAAACTCCATACCGCTGCTTTACCAGAGCGGCTACCTGACCATAAAAAAATATGACCGTAAATTCCGCCTTTATACCCTGGGCTTTCCCAACGGGGAAGTGGAATACGGCTTTCTCAACGAACTCCTGCCCCTCTACACCCCCTGGTCGGAGGACCCTCAGGGCTTTTCCATCTTTAAATTTATTGAGGATCTGCAAAAGGGCGACACCGATGCTTTTATGATCCGTCTCCGTGCCTTCTTTGCCGACATCCCCTACGAGTTAAACGATAAGACCGAACGCCATTATCAAACGGTGTTCTATCTGGTGTTCCGGCTCATGGGCCAGTACGCCCAAGCGGAAGTCCGCAGCGCCGCAGGCCGGGCCGATGCGGTGATTATTGCAGGCAACACTGTTTATGTGTTTGAGTTTAAGCTGTCCGGTAACGGCACTGCGGAAAGCGCCCTACAGCAGATTGGCGATAAGGGGTACTTGCTGCCATACACCGCTGCGGACAGGCGGCTCGTGAAGGTGGGCGCGGAGTTCGATCCGGCCACGCGGACTTTGGGGCGGTGGGTTACGGGGTAGAAAAGGTTACCATAGGTAACTATCATTTTTTCTATTATTGATTTTATTAAAAAAAGCATACTGTAAAATATCAAAATATACCGATATAATATAAATACCTTGAAATGGTCTAAATGTAAATTACATATCGCACAATGTATCGCCTTAAGTATCCTGTTCTTTGCACTTTCTGTCCGCGTTGAGGCCCAGCCCCGCCCTGAAGCCAAGACACCTCCGGCCGTGACCCAGCCTTCAACCCCACCGCCTGTGACTCAGCCCCCAATCCCGGATACGCCGGAGGAACCGGTGGAGCTCGTGACCCGGACCCCAATTCCGGACGCAGCCACGCTCTGGTCCCCAACTTTGGATACGCCGCTGCAATCTATGGTTTGGCCCCCTGTTTCTGATACATCACCCCAGTCTGAGATTTGGTCCCCTACTTCGGATACACCACCCCAGTCTGAGATGTGGTCTCCTGCTTTGGATGCACCGCTCCAGTCCGAGATGTGGTCTCCTGCTTCTGATGCACCGCCCCAGTCTGAGATTTGGCCCCCTGCTTCTGATGCACCGCTCCAGTCTGAGATTTGGCCTCCTGCTTCTGATGCACCGCTCCAGTCCGAAATTTGGTCCCCTATTTCGGACGTACCGCCGCAATCCGTGACCCCGCAGCCCGTGTCGCCCGTCGAGCCCCGTTCCCTTCCCGGCTCGGGGCAGACGATCTCCGGCGCCCCGTACAGTCCTCCGCAGACTCAACTGCGGCGGTGGGTTCCCATTACGCGGGAGTATACGGATTATCAGAGGCTTCTAAGGGGGGAAGAGAACGTTAATATCGACATAATACCGGAAGGCATCGTGTTGACCCTAAGGGACATTCATTTCGTAGCCGATTCGGACGAAATCCTGCCCTCGGAATCCGGGCGGCTGGATGCCATAGCCGCTGCGCTCAGGGAGATATCCCCTAACCACAGAATTCTGGTGGAAGTACATACCGCTGCCACTGACCGGCCGCCGGGGGAAATGGACCTGTCCTTCATGCGGGCCCGGCGCCTGGTAAACACCCTTGAGACACGGGGTATAAAATCGTCCCGTCTTTTCTTCCGGGCATGGGGCGACACGAGACCCATAGCAAGCAACAGCACCGAAGAAGGCCGACAATTGAACCGCCGAGTGGAAATTATCATCCTGAATGAGAATGCAGATATGCCGTAAACTCAAGGAAAAATTTGTGGCCTTCTCATACTTCGTATATCGAACGCGCTATCGGCATCCTTCTTCCCATACCAAAGGCCCGTGGGGACACCTTGAGGACCGGCGGGGCCTGACGGCGCTTGAATTCCGAGCGGGCCACGGTTTTGATGATCCGGGCGGCCAGTTCCGGGTCCCAGCCGCGCTGGGCGATTTCATCTTTGGAAAGATTGTTGAACAAATAAAGCTTGAGGATTTCGTCCAGCACTTCGTAGGGGGGCAGGCTGTCCTGATCTTTCTGATCGGGCCGCAGTTCCGCTGATGGCGGCTTTTCGATGATCGCCGGAGGGATGATCGCCTTGCCTCCTGCGGCGATGTGCCGCTCGTTGATCCGGCGGCAGAGGGCGAAAACTTCGGTCTTGAAAAGGTCGCCGATAGCCCCCAGCGCGCCGTTCATGTCACCGTAAAGAGTGCAGTAGCCCATGGCGAGTTCGCTCTTGTTGCCGGTGGTCAGCAGCATGGAATCAAATTTGTTGGAGAAGGCCATGAGCAGGGTGCCGCGAATACGGGCCTGGAGATTTTCTTCGGCGATGTCGAAGGGCCGCCTCTCAAAGACCCCTTCCAGGGTGGAAAGGAAACTGGTAAACACCGGCTCGATAGGCAGGGCCTCGTAACGGCAGCCCAGGTTCTCCGCCAGTTCCTGGGCATCGTCTTTTGAGCCCTGAGAAGAAAACCGGGAAGGCATACTGAAGCAGACGATCTTGTCCGCCCCGATGGCCTTTACCCCCAAGTACGCCACCAGCGCGGAGTCGATGCCACCAGAAAGCCCCAAGTGTGCCCGCTTAAAGCCGCACTTGGCCATGTAGTCCCGGATGCCCATGATGAGGCCCTCTTCCAGAATGTCCAGTTCATAGCGGGTCAGACCTACTTTGAAGGGGTCCGTCTCGTCGTCACCGGCGTTGACTGCCCCGGTTCCGGCAGCGGAAGTATCAGTGGAATCCCAAACGACTAAATCTTCCTCAAAAGCTTTGGCGGAAAGCCGCACCGGGTAATCCTTAAGGGCCGCCGACTTCGCAGCCTCCGCAGTAGGGGCCACCACAAAGGAACGGCCATCGAAGAGAATCGAGTCGTTGGCGCCGACTGCGTTGATATACACCAGAGGGACATTGCCCCGGACCGATATGCGTTCCGCAAGGGCCCGGCGGACCTTGAGCTTCCCCGCCACGAATGGCGAAGCCGAGGGTACGCAGAGCAGGGAGATGCCTACGTCCAAAAGTTCCCGCACCGGGTCCCGGTCGTAGCTGGTGCCGGGGATGTCGGTTTCACGCCACACATCTTCGCAGATGGCGATGCCGATCCGCTCGCCCTTGTACTCAAAGGCGGACCATTCCCGGCCGGGCTCAAAGTTGCGGGCCTCGTCAAAAACATCGTAGGTGGGGAGCAATGTCTTGATCTGTTCAAAGGCCAGCTTGCCGTTGAGGATAATACCATATTCGTTCACCAGAGACTTGCCCCGCGAATAGGGGTTCCGGTTCACGAAGCCCACACCCACGGCGACATCCGGGGGCAGTTCCCGCTGGAGGATGTGGACCGTGCGGATGTTCATCTCCACAAAACGATCCTGATCCAGCAGGTCCATGGGGGGGTAACCGCAGACCGCCAGTTCCGGGAACAGCGCCAGTTCGGCACCTTGCTGCACCGCCCGGCGGGTAAAATCGAGTATCTTCTGCTGATTTCCGGCAAAGTCCCCGATGGTTGAATTAATCTGAGCTATGGCTATATGCATGCGTCCCTCCGAGTATATAGACAAAATAGCATAAATTGTCGAATAATGAGTAGGGGATGATAAAGACATTCGGAGAGGAATGATGCCGACTATCAAAACAGAGCCCGCCGGAAAGGGCAAATTACTGGTTATCCTTAACCCGATAGCGGGTAAGGGAAAAGCCCTAAAAGAATACCCTAAGATAGAGCGTTTTTTACGGGATCATGGAGAAGATTACGAGATTGTACTGACCAGGGGACCGGAGGAGGCCATAGAAATCGCCCGGAACTGTCCCCTGGACGACAATACGGCGGTGGTGGCCGCAGGCGGGGACGGAACCTGCAACGAAGTAGTCAACGGTCTTTTGACCCGGAAGGAGCCCCTGCCCTTCCGGCCCCTCTTTGGGCATTTGCCCATAGGCCGGGGAAACGATTTTTCCTATACCGCCCGGATCCCCGATGATTTGGAAAAGGCCCTTGAAATCCTGATTCAGCGGAAAACCGTTCCCCTGGATGCGGGGTTCGTGACGGGGGGCTACTTCCCCGAGGGGCGGTATTTCGTCAACGGCCTGGGGATAGGCTTTGATACCAAGGTGGGCCTGGAGGCCGCCAGGATGAAGCGGGTCCACAGCGCCCTCTCTTATGCCCTGGGGGCGATTATCACGATGATCCATTTTAAATTTTCTCCGCGGCTGGAAATCCATTACGATGATAAATCCCTCACCCTGGATGCCGCCATCGTATCTTTGATGAACGGTCAGCGCATGGGGGGTAGTTTTCTTATGGGGCCACGGGCAAGCCTGAACGATGGGGTGATTGATATGTGCGCCGCTAATCACCGGACCCGGCTGCAAATCTGTAAGATCATCCTGCACTATACCAAGGGAACCCAGGAAGCGTGCGGGGGTGTTACCATGGGCAGGGCAGTGAATTATCACCTTAAAGCCCTTACGGGGGGCATGACCGCCCATTGCGACGGGGAAACGGTCTGTATTGATGGGAAAGAATTGTCCATAAAATGCCATCCGGGGGTACTCCGATTAATAAGCGCATAAAAAACGGATCGGCTTTCCGGTGGATCGTGGTTTCCTCTATTCTGCGGAGCATCCTGGGGACCATCTGTAAAATCGATGCCGGTGAATACAAAGAAGCTCTGGAGAAATTGGAAACCGGAACCGGTAATTCCTCCGCCCGGCCCGGCCCGATGATCCTCGCCATCAACCATATCAATTTTGCGGAAGTTCCCATACTGGCCGCCTACGGCTACCCCCGGCGGGTTACGGGCTTGGCCAAGGAAGAAAGCTGGGAAAATCCCGCCCTTGCTTTTCTCATGAACACGTATAGCGCCGTTCCGCTGGACCGGGACGGTTCCTATAACGAGAGTTTTAGACGGGTTCGGGAGGCGATGGATCGGGGATTCTTTATGATCGTCGCCCCTGAAGGGAGCCGGAGCCGCAACGGGGTGCTGCAAAAGGGTAAAGGCGGTATTATCCAACTGTCCCTGGCCACCGGCGCTCCGGTGCTGCCAGTGGCTCATTTTGGTGGTGAAAAAATCTGGGAAAACCTGAAACACCTTAAACGTACCCCTTTTTCCATTAAGGTGGGGCGGCCCTTCCGGTTTAAATGTGATGACGGCAGACCCGGTAAAACCCTGCGGGGGCTGATGACCGATGAGCTTATGGGCCAGCTTGCGGCCCTGCTCCCGGAAGAAATGCGGGGGGAATATACGGAACAGGCCCTGCGGGAATGTGAGCATCTGGAATTTTTATGAGCACACACCTTTTTGATGTGGACCATACCCTGGTTAGAAGTTCCACGGGTTATTTTTTTTTGAGGGAGTGCCTTAAACAACGGGTGTTCTCCTTAAGGCAGCTTAGGGGGCTCCCCCTTGAATGGTTCCGGTACAAGATCGGACACGCAAACCAGGATTTTATCTCCGAGGCAGTGTCCCGCCTCGGAGGGATTGACCGCCGGGTGATGGATTCCCTGGTAAGCGCCTATTTTACCCACCGGCTCAAGCCTAATATCTACGCCGAAGGGGAGCGCCTCATTCGGGAGCTTCGGGAAAAGGGGGAATCGGTACATCTGGCTACCTCCTCCTTTGATGTCCTCATCCGGCCCCTGGAAGACTATTTTTCGCTTGCCGATTCCATAGACAGCGTCCTGGAATTTATTGAGGACAAAACCACAGGCCGTATCCGGGGGCTGGTCCCCTTCGGAAAAAACAAAAAAAACGCCGTGGAAGCCTGGCTTAACGGACGGTCCCTGCCCCCGGAAGATGTCTACTTTTACTCCGACTCCTACACAGACCTGCCGGTCCTGGAATTCTGCGGTCATCCGGTGGCGGTAAACCCAGACCGGTTTCTGGAACGGGAGGCAAAACAACGGGGCTGGCAGGTACTGCGGTTCCGGGAAACATTAGGCTGAAACTCCGCAACTGCCCGTCATTAGACACATAATGCCGCATGGTTGGCCCAAGGCCGTGATTAAATTTTGGTATAATTTTTTACTTTTAGGGTTGATCTTTTTTTTCATCAAAGGTAAAGTTGTTTCAACATCATTTCCTGGTATTTTGATTTTGAAATGATAGAGGGAAAGGAATGAGCATAATTACTTACAGTATAAGCAATTATGTCCTCACCTCTCCCTCTCTCCCCCTTCCCTCCGCTCACCTCTCCTCTTCCCACTTTCTTTTCTTCCACACTCTCCCCACCTCTCCCCTTCTCCCCCCCCCCTTTCTTTCTTTCTTTTTTCTTTTTCTTTCTCGTTTCCGTACCCAACCGAACCCTACACGGCTCTGTTTTCTCTTTCCCTACACGACGCCCTTCCGATCCTATTTTCGAGATTCTTTCTAAGGATTAAGAATCCGGGTTTGCCGT
>BNUT01000057.1 GCA_025997555.1 Spirochaetia bacterium | reverse complement strand
GCCGCTGTACGAAGTGCAGGGGGAAGGCGCGTCTGCCGCCGCTCTTGAGGAACAGTACGCCAAACTGCCCTGGTACTACCATCTTTATTACTTTTTTTTAAGTCTTTTCAGGAACAAGGCCCCCATAAAAATTTTTGAGAATACCCAAGTGTCGCGGCTGGGGCGGGAGATCGAAGCCGCTTTTCCCGGCCTCTACGACTATCAGCAGGGGAATTTGCAGGGTGAATTTTATCAGCTCCTTTCGGGTTTAAAAGACGGGGCCCGGTTTTTTTTTGACGCCCTGGATCTCAGTATCAACCGGGATCGGGGGGCCTTTTATGCCTTTTTGGGTTCCCTGGAGATGGGCCTGACCCATGAGCAGCTTCAAGCCGGGACGGACCCCGAAACAATAGCCCAAAAAGTTTCCAATATATCGGAGGCTGAAATCCGGCAAGTCGCCTTCCGCGCCATGGAAGATGCCTTTGCGGCAATAAATAATGATGAGCGGGATACCATGTATCGCAATGCCCGGTCTCTGTATTGCCTCAAGGAACTCTCTTCTTTTTTGTTTGACCGGGTGCTCATGTCCTTCGGTCCCGCCGAATCCGGGCATGAACCGGAAGCAGGGCGGATCTGTTCCGTGTATATGGTGCAGGATATGCTGGGCTCCCTCAATAACATCCTCTTTTCCCTCCGGGACCCGCCGCCCCTTACCCTGTTGGAATCCCTTTTCATCTTTATTCTATCTGAAAAATCCGCCGAGCCGGGCTTTGACACGGACCAGGAAATCCAGCGCCTCCTCCGTCAGGCGGAAAAGGCGGTGATCATCATCCGTAACTTCAACCGGCGGATTCCCCTTACCAGGATACTCCGCTGCGGAAGCCGTGATATGTCCCTGTCTCCAAAAACCGTTACCGGCGGGGAGGACTGGTTTGCGGTATACCGGGATTACTGGAAACGGCGTATTGAGGAACAGCTTACCGCATATCAGTTGGCCAGCCGCCGCCAGGGGATACTCAATTCTTTCCGGGTTTTTTTCAAGGGTGCGGAGATCAAGCTGCTGGATAACGCCGCATCGGGGACCAAGCCTGAGGGCTTCCCCTTGCGGGGGGATTTTACCCTTGCCCTTCTGCGGACCTTTCATGCAAATATTTTTATGGGGGAAATGAGCCGGTTTTTAAAGCCCATCATGGATGAGGGGAAGTTCTTCAAACCGGAAACCCGTGACAAATTTATCGCAGGTTACCATGAGCTTATAAAGATTGAGGATGAGATTCGGGAACTGGAGGGCAGGATAGCCCCTTCCGGGGAATACGGAAAACGGTATACTCTTGTTCAACAGGATATTTCATCCCTGACGGCAAAGCAGCGAAAAATCCGGATGGCCTCTGATGAGGCATCCGCAGAGGCGGGGAAGATCATCAGCGGAGTCCGGGGGGCTGCCGCAGTTATGATCAGTATTTTGAAGGGTATTATGAAAAAAGAGCCCAAGGGCAAGAATGAATTTTTGGTCAACCTGGCGAATTTCACGGGGGAGGGGAGTACCTTTTTTGAGGATATCACCGGCGCCATCCGGCAATTTGAGCGGGTCCTTCAACTTTTGGATGCTATTGACGCAATGGAAAACGGGAGTAGTTAAATGTACGATTACAAGAACCCCTGGAAGGTCCGCATTGCACGGGCCTTAAACCGGGTAATGCAGGATGCAGGCATTGACGGGGCTATCGAGCCCTCCCAAATAGTGGCGGAAATTCCCCCCAACCCCGAATTGGGTGATCTGGGCTTCCCCATGTTCAGCTTCGCCAAGCTGCTGCGGAAGGGCCCGCCCCAAATCGCCCAAGCCGTTGCAACGGCGCTTACGGTGGATGAAGAGGCGTCAGCCTCCGGTGGCAGCTTCGTTGCTCAAGGCCCCTACCTCAATGTCCGCCTTAACCGGAGCGAGGCCGTCGCCGCAATTCTTGCTGAGGTACTTGCGGGGGAGGGTGCGGCTAGTAAGTCGGGCGAATTTGCCTTTGGCCGCCCCGGTTCTCTGGCGGGACAGCGGGTCATGGTGGAATTTTCCAGCCCCAACACCAATAAGCCCCTCCATTTGGGGCACCTCCGCAACGATGTGCTGGGAGAAAGCGTCTCCCGGATTCTCGCAGCCTGCGGGGCGGAAGTCCGCAAGGTCTGCATCATCAATGACCGGGGGGTCCACATCTGCAAATCCATGCTGGCCTATCAGGAATACGGCGAGGGGAAGACCCCGGAATCAGAATCCCTCAAGGGGGACCATTTTGTGGGGGACTGGTATGTCCGCTTCAACAAGGTTTTCACCGAAGAGGCAAAGGCCCTTGAACACGAAAAGGGCTTAAAGAAGGAAGAAGCCGAGGCTCAGGCCCCCTCGCTTGTCAAAGCCCAGGACCTGCTCCGCAAATGGGAAGCCGGGGACGCCGCCACTGTCGATTTATGGAAGAAGATGAACGCCTGGGCCGTGGGGGGCATGAAGGAGACCTGGGACCGCACCGGTATATCATTCGATCAGTTCTATTACGAAAGCCAGACCTACCTCTTGGGCAAGGACGAGGTACTCAAAGGGCTGGAAAAGGGCCTTTTCTACAGGAAGCCCGACGGGGCCGTAGCGGTGGACCTGAGTGCGGAAAAGCTGGACGAGAAGGTACTCATCCGCAGGGACGGCACTTCGATTTATATCACCCAGGACATCGGCACCGCCATCTTCCGTCACAAGGACTGGCCCTTTGACCGTCTGGTCTTTGTGGTGGGCTCCGAGCAGCAGTACCACTTCAAGGTCCTGTTCACGCTCCTGGACAAGCTGGGTTTTGAATGGGCCAAAAACCTCTACCATCTTTCCTACGGCATGGTGAACCTCCCGGAAGGCAAAATGAAAAGCCGGGAAGGCACCGTGGTGGACGCCGATGACCTCATCGACAGTCTGCGGGACATGGCCCTGAACGAAATCCGCGAAAAGGACCGGGAGGCCGCCGTGGGGGACTCCGCCGCCGTAGCGGAAAAAATCGCCCTGGGCGCCCTCCATTATTACCTGCTGCAGGTGTCCCCCACCAAGGACATGCTCTTTGACCCCAGGGAGTCGCTATCTTTTAACGGCAACACCGGCCCCTATCTGCAATACATGGGGGCGCGTATATCGGCACTGCTTCGTAAGGCTGATGCTGCCGCCTTTGACGCCCCCAGTGTGGAGTTTGGGCAAATAGCCCAAACTCCGAGCGATTCGGCTTGCCGAATCGCCGAACTCCTAACCGGTGACGCCGAGTGGGAGCTGATCAAAACCCTGGTCGGCTATCCCGATGCGGTAAGCGCCGCCGCCGCCGGAATGGACCCCTCCCTCCTGGCGGCCTACCTCTACGAGCTGTCAAAAACTTTTAGCCGCTTCTACCACGACTGCCCCATCCTCAACGCTGAAGATCCCGGCCTTGTCGGCGCCCGCTTGGCCTTAAGCCGGGCCGTGTTGCGGGTTTTGCAGGATGCGCTGGAGTTGATTTGTATACCGTTTTTAGAAGCCATGTGAGCTGGTTCCAATAGAAGGAGAAAAAATCATGGACACAAAACCAATACTCGGCATCCTGCTGGGTGATTCTGCGGGGATAGGGCCTGAGCTTGTCGCAAAAAGCGCGGTGGCGGGTTTTTTAACATCGGTGTGCAGGCCCCTCATTATTGGGGATATCCGTATTTTTGAGCATGCCCTCAAACTTATTGGGCAGACCGCAAAGTATCATGCGGTTAGTGCCGCAGAAATGGATTGGGATAAGGGCATACCGGTTTTGGATATGAAAGATCAGAACCCCGATGAAATTACCACCGCCGCGGTGAGCGCCGATTGCGGCAGGGCCGTGCTCCATCAGCTTACGGCAGCCTGCGACTTATGTAAATCCGGCGTAATCAAGGGTTTTACCTTTGCGCCCTTGAACAAGGGGGCCATGCTGGAGGGGGGAAGCGGCTGCGAAAGCGAGCATGAATTTTTGGTAAAGGCCTTCGGCATTAAGGGATTCTCCGGGGAACTGAATGTTCTTAATAAGCTCTCGACTACCCGTGTCACCAGCCACATCCCCCTAAAAGAAGTAAGCGATCATCTGAGCCGGGAACGGGTTCTGAACGCGATCGCCCTGGCATACAAAACGGTGAGGAGTTTCGGCGTGGAGACACCCCGGATCGCCGTGGCGGCCCTGAACCCCCACGCGGGGGATTCAGGGCACTGCGGCCGGGAAGAAATCGACATCATTGCTCCGGCGGTTAAGGAGGCCCGGGAAAAAGGCTATGGAGCGGAAGGTCCTATCCCCGCAGATATTATTTTTATCAAAGCCTTTGCCGGTGAATTTGACAGCGTAGTTACCATGTACCACGATCAGGGCCAGATTGCGATGAAGCTGAAAGGTTTTGAATGGGGAATCACCGTCGCCGGGGGCATGCCTTACGCGATCACAACCCCGGCCCACGGAACGGCCTTTGACATCGCGGGAAAGGGCATTGCGAAAACATCCGCTTTTGAGAGCGCGGTAAAGCTTGCCGTACAGATGACCAGGACAAACGCATAGGATTAAAAATTCCTCTCCTATGCGTTTATCCTGACAGATGCCGGGAAATACTTTTCCTTGTATTTCCCCGGGGAGATGCCGTAGCGTTTTTTAAAGAGGCGGCAGAAGTAATTCACATCGCCGATGCCGCAGCGGGCGGCGGTTTCCTTGATGGTAATTGTTTTCTCAAAAAGCATATCCAGGGCCTTCCGCAGCCGCAGGTCTTCCAGGTACATCCGGGGACTCATCCCCATTTCCTTGCCGAAAAGCCGGGTAAAATGGGAGCGGCTTAAACCCATCACCCCGGCCATCTCATCCACCGAAATATCCCGGTGAATATTATCTTTAAAAAAAATTTTTAATTTTTCAAAAGAATTCCCCGATTCGCCGTGGGGCACATCGGCCTCTTCCAGAAGCTGCATACAGAGCTGGTAGGTGTAACTGGAATTGTTAAAGGGGTTGTTTATCTCCCCGGAAAAAAGTTTTTCCAGGATTTCATAGAGAAAGCCCATCGTTTTCGGCATCCCCCCGGCGGAGAGCACATTCCCCAGACGCTGCTCTATCATCCGGGTGATACGGAGCGCTTCCCGGCCCATCATGGTAAGGAATACAAATTCCCAATGACCGGAAGATTCGGGGAGAAAATATTTGTGGGGGCCGGGGATCGATATGACCATAAGGGAGCCGGGGAGCAGCTCACGGGGGCCGTCTTTGAGATCAATACAGCCCCTGCCCGAAAGGGTGTACTGCCAGGCCGCGTGGGAGGAAATGTCCCGTGTCCGGTTATCGTAATAGTAAGCGGGGCTTGTTTCCCGGCAGTGCCCGGAAAGGATGGTCAGGGCATGGAGGGGAAATTTCCGGCTGGAATACCGGGATTCATACTTGCCGAAGGGAAGATTGGAAAAACTATCATCCAGGGATTCGGTCATGCCTGGAATGATACACCATGCTTTTAACATATAACAAGTAAAAAATGAGAAAAAATGAGCGATTTGTGCTATATAAAGCATAACATTCATATTTTTTTATACGAAAATGGGGTTTATCGTTAAACAGTCAAATGAAAAGGGGGTATAAAATTGTCTGATAGTTCGCGCTCTATCCGCCTGGACCGGGGAACAAAACAGCCGTTCTGGAACAGCCTTAAGGTTGTTCCCTACCTGTTTATTTTACCCAACATGATCCTCTTCCTCGTGTTTATGATCATCCCTATTTTTATGACCGGCTGGTACAGTCTGGTACGGTGGAACGGCATGGGGACCCCAAAATTTATCGGGCTTACCAATTATTTTTACATTTTTCAGGATGGGGTGTTTTTAAAATCCCTGTGGAATACCCTTGCCTTTACCGGCGTCACGGTGCCCATCCTTATGGCCCTGGCTCTGGCCTTCGCGATTATGCTGAATCAAAATATCAACCTGCGGGGATTTTTCCGGGGCGCCATGTATGTGCCGTCTATTATTTCTACTGTAGTAGCCGGCATGGTCTTTATCTGGCTCTTTGATCCCCAACTGGGGCTGATAAATTATGTCATCCGTGTTGCGGGGGGAACGACCGTTGAGTGGAGCACGGACCCCCGGTACGCCATGGTGATGATCATTGTCGGTACTATCTGGGGCAGGACCGGCTATAACATGGTGATATACCTTGCGGCCCTCCAGGGGATTCCCCCGGAATATTATGAGGCGGCGAAAATAGACGGGGCTTCGCCCTGGCAGAGTTTCCGGCATATCACCATGCCCATGCTTAACGCCACCCACATGTTTGTGCTTATCACCTGCGTGATCCACAGTTTCCGTTCCTTTGACTTAATCTACGTGATGACCAAGGGCGGGCCCCTGAACGCGACCAAGACCCTGGTGGTGTATGTCTACGACACCGCCTTTGCCATGAACAATTTCGGCCGGGCCAGCGCCGCCGGAGTGGTTCTGTTCTTTATGCTGCTGGGATTTACCATTGTCCGCATGAGATCGGAAAGGACGGCGCTATAATGACTGCATCCCTCACCGTCAGTTCGGCTAAAAACCGGGAACGGCCTTTGAAGCTGTTTATTTACATCGTCATGTTCTTCGTGGTTTTTCTGATGCTCTTCCCCCTCTACTGGATCTTTGTGACCGCCTTAAAACCGGCGGTGGAAATTTTCGCCTACCCGCCCAAGCTCTGGCCCGGGGAATTTCACTGGGGCAATTTTCTGGATGTGCTGCGGCTCTCCGATTTTGCCACCTATTTTAAAAACAGTTTTATTGTCAGTTCCATCGCCACGGGCATTACCCTCTGCCTCAACCTATTGGCCGGTTATGCCTTTGCCAAATACCGGTTCAAGGGCCGGGAATTTTTCTTTCTTATTATGCTCAGCACCATGATGATCCCCCTCCAGGTTACCATGATCCCCAACTTTATCATCGTATCCCGCCTGGGGCTGATCAACACCTATGCGGGGCTTATCCTGCCGCCCTGCGCCGAAGCCTTCGGGCTTTTCCTCTCCCGGCAGTTTCTTTCGACCCTGCCCAATGAACTTATCGAATCGGGCCGTATCGACGGGGCCAGTGAATTTTCCATATTCCTGAAGATCATCCTGCCCAACGCCCGGAACCTGGTAAACGTACTGGTGATATTTACCTTTATGTGGCGCTGGAATGATTTCCAGTGGCCCCTGATCCTGCTTTCAAACAGCAAGATGTATACGGTTCAGCTGGGGCTCGCCATGCTCAACGGTACTAATTATGTCAACTGGAACCAGCTCATGGCCGCTTCCCTGTTGGCCATTGTACCGGTAATGGCGGTGTTCCTGATATTCCAGAAACGCTTCATCCAGGGAATGGCGACCAGCGGCATTAAGGGATAATAGCGCCGTAAGGTGTTATAGATATTATTTTTTTACGAAAGGAGAGAATCATGGTGACCAGAAAAAAACAAGCTGCGGGAATCGCAGTATTAGTATTCCTGTTGGCCTTCTCCCTGATCGCCTGCGGCGGTAAGTCCGCCAAGGGTTCAGGGGCAGCCGCCGCTTCCGGGGGAGTGGCCGGTAAGGACCTCAAGGCCGAGCCGGGGGCGGAGCTGGAATTCGTCTATTGGGAAGGCTCCACCGCAGACAAACGGGGCTTTGATTATTTGGTGGAACAGTTCACCAAGGATCACCCGGAGATCAAACTGAAACCCCAGGTGTACCCTTCCAGCACCTACCGGGATCAGCTGGATACCCGGATAGCCGCCAATGACTGGCCCGATGTGATGCGCTATACCTATCAGCGTCTCGGCAAGTTTAAGGAAGCCGGGGTGATGCTGGATTTGACGGAGAAAATTTCCGAGGAAAGCCTTACGGATCTGGTTCCGGCCTTCCGGTCAGCCTTAACCCACGAAGGCAAACTGGTGGGTATGCCCCATCACACCGATACGGTTGCCCTTTACTACAACAAACGGATGTTCGCGGAATCGGGGATCAGAATCCCCAATGATCCCCAGGACGGCTGGACCTGGGATGAATTGAACCAGATCGCCGCCAAGCTCAAGGCGGATCACAAACTGGATTATGCCTTTGGGGGCATCTGGGATAACGGCAGCGGTTACCGCTTCCTGCCCTTTGTCTATGCAGCCGGGGGCGCCATCCTCTCCCCGGATCAAACAACGATCGCCGTCAATTCTCCGGAATTTCTCAAGGCCCTCAGCCTTTACGAAGGGTGGCGTAAAGACAACCTGGTCGCCCGGACCGGCTTTACCCAGACCAGCCAGACCAATATGCTTTTTGTGGCCCAGCAAACCGCCTTTACCTTCTCTGGAAGCTGGCACATTTCCTACATGCAGGAAAATATGCCCGATAACTGGGGCATCACCTACATGCCCAAAATTGACGGCAAGACCGGTTCCGATATGGGGGGCAACGGCCTCTTTGGGTATGCCAAAACCAAATACCCCAACGCGGCGGCGATCTTTATTGATTACGTCACCAGTAAGGATGTGGTCCGGGGCTTCTGCGAAGTCTCCAATTTTATTCCCGTCCGTCAGAGCCTGATCAAAGAGGGGATCAACTATTCCGCATACCAGCCGGAAATGCAAACCCTTTTGGGCATCGTGTCCACCATCGATCCGAAAATGGCCTCCGACGAAACCTCCACCCGGTTCCAGCAGCTCAACATCATCTTCGGTGAAGAAATGGACCCCCTGGCCATTAACGGTTCCGTTACTGCCCAGCAGGTGATTGCCAATCTGGAACGGCGGATGACCCAGGCCCTGAAAGAGTAGTTGAGCTGGTTCCAAAACTCGGTTAGTTTTGGAACCAGCTCTTGGAAAAGCGGCCTAAAGTCCGCTTTTCCATTTAAATCTAAGGTTGCAGTTCCAAAATCTGACATTTTGGAACTGCTTCAGTTGATAGTTTTTTTGTTGAAACAGGCGGATGCACGGGCCGGTATCCGCCGTATTTTAAGGCATAATTTTTTACGGGAGAAACAGGATGATTAAAATTACCCTTCTTGGGGCGGGCAGCAGCATATTTGCGAAAAAAGTTTTGGGGGATGTACTCTGCACTCCGGAAATTTCACAGTGCGAGATAGCCCTTTACGATATTGATCCGGTAAGGCTGCAGGAAAGCTACGACATGATGAGCAGCATCAATAAAAATATAAATGCCTCAAAGGCGGTCCTAAAAAAATACCTGGGGCCTCCCCAGCGTAAGGATGCCCTGCGGGACGCGGATTTTGTGCTGAACACCATTCAGGTGGGGGGTTACAAACCCTGCACGGTAACGGATTTTGAGATCCCCCGTAAGTACGGCCTGGAACAGACCATTGCGGATACCCTGGGCATAGGGGGCATTTTCCGGGCGCTGCGGACCATCCCGGTGATGCAGGACTTCGCCTGCGATATGGAAGCGGTCTGCCCCAGGGCCCTGCTGCTCAACTATACCAACCCCATGGCGATTCTTACCGGTTATATGCTGCGGGCCACCAAAATAAATACCGTGGGCCTCTGCCACAGCGTACAGGTCTGCGCTAAACATATTATGGAACCCCTGGGGATGGATTACAGCACGGTCCGTACTAAAATCGCCGGTATTAACCACATGGCCTGGCTTCTGGAAATTACCGACCAGGACGGCAATGACCTGTATCCGGCGATAAAGAAGGCCGCTTTTGCCCGGACCGAAAAACATGACGATATGGTCCGCTATGAATTAATGCGCCGCTTTGGCTACTACGTTACCGAATCCAGTGAGCATAACGCCGAATATAACCCCTGGTTTATCAAGAAGTCCAAACCGGAACTGATAGACCAGTACAATATCCCTATTGATGAGTATCTGCGCCGCTGTGTGCGTAATATCGAAAAATGGGAAACCGCGAAAAAGGAACTGATTGGGAACGACAATATCGTCCATGAAAAATCCCGTGAGTACGCTTCCAGCATCATCCGGGGGATAGTCACCAATGAGCCTTATAAGTTCAACGGCAATGTGATCAACAACGGGCTTATCCCCAATCTCCCCGGCGACGCCTGCGTGGAGGTTCCCTGTATCGCCGATGGTTCCGGCATACAACCCATCGCGGTGGGCCGCCTGCCGGTGCAGTGCGCGGCCCTCAACATGACCAACATCAACGTGCAGCTTCTCACCATCGAAGCCGCCCTCACCGGGGAAAAGCAGTACCTGTATCAGGCCGCCATGCTGGACCCCCATACTGCGGCGGAGCTTTCCCTGGACGAAATCTACGCCATGGTGGATGATCTGATCAAGGAACACGGGGACTGGATGCCGGAATTTAAGTAAGATGATGGGTGGGGGAACCGGAATTTTTCCCTTGACAAAATCATAGGAGGCACCGTTTAATGAGGCTCTCATGTCAGATGATATTTTTACCCTCATCCATTCCCGTAGATCCACCCGGTCCTTTCAGGATAAACCGGTGCCCCGGCAGGATATAGATAAACTGCTGGATGCCGCCATTTGGGCCCCGAGCGGCGGCAATAACCAGAGTTGGCTCTTTACCGCCATCCTGAACCGGGAGATCATAACAAAACTCAACGAATTGCTGCGCCAGGGTTTCCTGGTCTGGACCCCCGATGATGATTATCCCGGCAAGCACGGGGCCAAAAAAGCCGCCCAAAATGAGGATTTTCATTTCTGCAACCACGCCCCGGCCCTAATCATCGCCTCCAATAAGCCAAACTACGAAAACGCCATGGCGGACTGTTCGCTGGCCCTGGAAAACATCTTTCTCGCCGCAGAAAGCCTGGGGCTGGGGAGCTGCTACATCAATTCCCCCCATTGGCTGCGGAACGATCCGGGGGTCCGGGACTTTCTCTTTACCCTGGGAATTCCACGGGAGCACACCATATGTTCCTCTGCGGCAATCGGCTATATCGCCAAACCATCGCTCCCGCCGCCCCGGAAGGAAAATATTGTCCGGGTTATCGAATAAAAGTATTTTTTTACTTTTTTTTCTCAAAACCGATTGACTTAAATCCCTAAAATCCGCATTGTTCCTTATTAGACTTAAATTTAGAAAAAAAAATACCGGCTTTATCGGCACGGCGAGCTGTATTTGAAGAGAGGTTGTGAGAACCGGATTGAAAGGAAGCGATGTAATTGTCGAGGATGTGTCCAAATCCTTCGGTGATTTTAAGGTTTTAAACGAGGTGAGCCTTGGGATAAAAAAGGGCGAATTTTTCTCCCTTTTGGGCCCCTCCGGGTGCGGTAAAACCACCCTTTTACGGATCATCGCGGGCTTTGAAAGCCCCGATTACGGGGTGGTCACCTTTGACGGCGCTGATGTGCTTCCCCTGCCCCCCAACCGGCGGCAGGCCAACACGGTTTTTCAGAATTACGCCCTTTTCCCCCATTTGACGGTGTTTGAAAATGTCGCCTTCCCCCTGCGGATAAAGCGTGTGTCCAAGGCGGACATTGCCCCCAAGGTCAACGAGTACCTCAAGTTGGTGCAGCTCGAAGGGCACGCCCACAAAAAACCGAACCAGCTTTCCGGGGGCCAGAAACAGCGGGTCGCCATTGCCCGCGCCCTGATCAACGAGCCCCGGGTGCTTCTGCTGGACGAGCCCCTCTCCGCGCTGGACGCCAAGCTCCGCCAGCACATGCTCATCGAGCTGGACCAGATCCACGACAAGATCGGCATCACCTTTATCTATGTGACCCACGATCAGCAGGAGGCCCTTTCGGTCTCCGACCGGATCGCCGTGATGAACCAGGGGGATGTCCTGCAAGTGGGCACCCCCCACGAGATTTACGAAAGCCCCGCCACAGACTTTGTGGCCCGCTTCATCGGGGAGATCAACCTTTTTGAAGCGACTGTCGCCAAAGTGGATAAACTCGATCAGCCCCTGCCCCCCGCCATTGCGGCCTCGGATGCCACCGAGTACATGGCGGAGTTGGATATCCCCGAATTGGGCCGCATCAAGGTCACCACCGTGGACGAGGTAGAAGCCGGCCAGAAGGTGATTTTCACCGTACGGCCTGAAAAGATCGTCATCTCCAAGGAAAAACCCAGCACCAAGCGGGCGGATATCAACCTTTTTCAGGGCACGGTGGATGAGCCCATCTACTCGGGATTCCAGACCAAGTTCTACATCAAAATTGCCCAGGCTGCTTCCAACAAAAACAGGGACCAGAAGGTGCTTATCCGGGTGATCAAGCAGCACGCAAACTACTCCGACGAGGGGCCGGACATCATCTGGAAGGACGATGTCTACCTGTCCTGGAGTGCCAACGACGGCTATATCGTGGGGGTTAAAGAATGAGCGCCGTTGAAAGCGAACCTGGCGGGGCTGTCAAGAATATCGCCGCCATCAAGCGGAACTACGGCCCCTTCTACTCATCCCCCATGGCGGCGTGGTTCACGGTTTTCCTCCTGGCGCCCCTGCTCATCATCGTACTGTACAGTTTCCTTAAAAAGGAGCTCCACGGCGGGGTGGAATGGCAATTCTCCCTGAACGCCTACAAAAGCCTCTCGAATCCCAGTTTTCTTCTAATCACCGGCAGGACGATCCTTACCTCCATCGCGGCGACCATCATCACCATCCTGATAGCCCTCCCCTGCGGCTATTACATGGCGAAAAGCCGGAACCAGACCTTCTTATTACTGTTGATCATCATCCCCTTCTGGACCAACTTCCTTATCCGGGTCTTTGCGTGGATGAACATTTTGGGAAACTCAGGCTTCCTCAACGAATTCCTGCTCCGCGCGGGGCTTATCAGCGACTATATCCACTTCCTCTACAACCAGAAGGTGGTGGTCCTGGTGCTGGTCTATATGTATCTGCCCTACGCCATCCTCCCCCTCTTTTCCACCATCGACAAGTTTGATTTTTCCCTGCTGGAAGCGGCCCGTGACCTGGGGGCCACCAAGTTCGGCTCCATGCTCCGGGTGCTGCTGCCCAATATCCGCAGCGGTGTGTATACGGCGGTGCTGTTCACCTTTATCCCCATATTCGGGGCATACGCGGTGCCGCTGCTTGTCGGCGGCAAGGATTCCTACATGCTGGGAAATGTCATCGCCGACCAGATTACCAAGTCCCGGAACTGGCCCTTGGCATCGGCAATCTCCATGGTCCTGACATTAGTAACCACCATCGGGGTCATGGTGATGATGAATCTCCAGAAAAAAGACGCATCCCGGACTATTGAGACAAAGAGGGGCAAATGAACATCAAAGACATGGTCCGCAATACCATCACCTCCCTGAAGATAGGTTCCCACGCACAGGGGGAGGCCGCGCGCCACGCCCGGCGGGCCTACCGGAAACGGGAAATTTCGTTTTCGCAGATCATTTTTGCCGCAACGATTGTGTTCCTCTTCCTGCCCCTTTTTGTGCTGGTGCTCTACTCCTTTAACGCCTCCAAGGGCATGGGCTGGACGGGCTTTTCCTTTGTCTGGTATAAGGAGCTCTTTTTCCATTCACGGGACCTCTGGCGGGCCTTCCGCAACAGCATCCTTATCGCCGTCACTTCCGCCGGCACCGCCACGGTACTGGGAACCTTCGGGGCCATCGGGGTGAACTGGTACCGCTTCAAGATGCGGAACTACGTGCAGACCATCTCCTTCCTCCCCATGATCCTCCCGGAGATCATCATCGGCGTGTCCCTTTCGATATTTTTTGCCGGGATCGGCATACGGCTGGGGCTTATGACCATCTTTATCGCCCACACCACCTTCAACCTCCCCTTCGTGTTCCTCATGGTCATGGCCCGGCTGGACGAGTTTGATTTTTCCATCATCGAGGCCGCCCGCGACCTGGGCGCCAACGAGGCCCAGACATTGCTCAAGGTGACGGTGCCTATCTGTATGCCCGGTATCGTCTCCGGTTTCCTCACCGCCATCACCATAAGCCTTGAGGATTTCGTCATCACCTACTTTGTCTCAGGCCCCGGTTCCTCGACCCTGCCCCTGTACATCTACTCGGCCATCCGTTTCGGGGTATCCCCGGTTATCAACGCCCTTTCGGTGGTGATGATCTTGGGCACGGTACTGTTGACGTATCTGTTGCGGAACTTCCTCAAGTACATCGCCGCAAAATAGTCTAATATAACATCAAGGGGGAAAAAATGAAAAAAGTGTCTGCATTTGGGTTGTGCATCGCTCTCAGCGCGCTCACCCTGTTGGGCTGCGGCGGGAAAACCGACCCAAACACGCTCTACCTTTACAACTGGACCTATTACACCCCGGATTCGGTCATCGAAAAATTCGAAAAAGAATACGGCGTCACGGTGATTGTTGA
>BNUT01000056.1 GCA_025997555.1 Spirochaetia bacterium | reverse complement strand
CTGATGCCATATTCACGGCACAATTGCGTGAATACCAGTTGTTTGTCCGATTTTAAGACAAATTCTTTCTTCCCGTCCGTTTTGTTGGTCTCCTTCCAGGGCATCCATACGAAACTGTGTTTCGTCGACCTCCTTATTGTTAGTCCGGGGTAAATTTTACTTGAAAGTGTTACCTGTGTGTCACTACAAATCTGTTACCGATGTCTCGGGCATACCCTGTGTATTACGCGGTAACGAAATTTCCGACAATCCCCAGCTTCTCACAGAATCTTCCAAAGTGGCTCAGCGGCTTGGTTATCCCCCTGTAAAAGTTCAGCGTCTGTCGGTTCCCGTACCAACACAAACACGTTCTTATGGCCGCAATACCGGGCCTGTGGGATTCCATATTTCCTTATCCAGTAAGACAATGCCGTCATCGCCCCAGCGGTGGTCTCTGCTTCAAAAAACTGGGCATAGCGCTCATTGGTCGTATCATCTATCATCATGATAAGGCAACAGGCCCTCTACGCCCTTCAAACCAATCATGGTGACTACCGTCAAATTAGAGTAATTCCCCAAAGCAAGAACGCCGCGCCCGCCGACTCCAGTATTCCCTCCGTTTCCGCTTCCCCGTCCACAGCCCTTCCGCTATCAGCGATCCCCTCCGGCAAGATAGGCCCGGTATATTCGTTCCCCTTGCCGGTAGCTTATCTTCAGCTCTATCACCGCTGCTTTCAGCCGCATTTTTTTCTGCTTTACCATCTCCATCAGTTTCCCTCTCATCAGTTCCTTTTGCCCCATTGGTAGTTTCCCGGCCATCTCGTTCTCCTGCCGCTATTCTACCAAAGGGGTCATTTCTACTGGTTTATCGAGGGGACATTATCACTAATTTTTAACATGTTCTCACGCCTTAATCCCGTAATGGTTCCCGGTTTTATAAGATGATTAGACCTTGCCATAATAAAAAATTACCCTTATAAGTTTACTTTGCCTTCGGCTTCCTTCCCCTCTTCTTAGGGGCTTCCTTGGAAGTGGTGGCTTTTTTCGGTGCAGCTCCTTAACCAATTATCAGGCCCACTGGCATTACGCTTACATAATACCCCAAGGAGATACAGAATGGCACATGGTCTTGGTCGTTATGATTGGATGTTTACCACCAAGGAACCGGCTTGGCATGGTGTAAGAACAATTGTTGCTGATGCGTCGGCTTCTGAAGAAGCAATCAGGATAGCCAAACTGGATTGGACGGCACCTGTTGTAATAAATTTCTATGTACTCAAATACTGCTGTCCTTACTTGTTCTTTCGTGTGCCTCCCTTCCAGAACGTCCGGTTCCCATTTGAGCGTTTTGAAAAAACTCTCGGCGCATGCATTATCCCGGCAGTTTCCCTTCCGGCTCATGCTTTGGCGGGCTGAGGAACAAAGTTTGGTGAGCGTTTCCCGAAATAAAGCGGAGCAATATTGTACCCCACGGTCAGAATGAAATATCAATCCCTCACGGGGAACATCCGGGCGAGCGTATTATCCGGCGGAGGGATTCTCACCAAAACCTGAGTTAAAAAGCATCCGCTCTTGGCTTCCATGGTTCCCCTCCCGGAAAATCGCTCTTGCTCCGATTATACCTGGCCGGGAACAGAGGATAATACGCTCGCCCTGGCAATGCTCCGGCCTCCGCTGTATTTCTTATAGATTTACGATATGATTAACTGTGGAAATAGTATATCAAAGCGATGATTGCGTAGTCGTAAACAAGCTTCCCGGCGATTCCGCAGAGCCCCTGGCGGCGGTTCAGGCAGGGAAAGGGATGGCCGATCTGCCCCGGATGCTGCTCAAGACCTTGGCTGTTGGAAAGGATTTCAGGGGAAAAGATTTTCTTCCCGCTGCGGTGCATCGGCTGGATGTACCGGTGTCCGGGTGTACCCTTTTTGCCCGTACCCCGGAAGCTCTTGTTTTTCTCAACGCCGCATTTCACGGCGCAAGTGAAGCCGCCCTCAGGGGCGCAAATGCCTCGACAGTGGAAAAAATCTATTGGGCCATTGTTGAGCTCCCGCCCCCCGGCAAGGAGCTTAGTGAAGCGGGAGAGTGGCGGCACCGGATAAAAGCGGGAACCGGGGAAAACAAGAGCGTCGCCTATGATGAAGAGGGGCCGGGGCGGAAGCAGGGAATCCTCCGTTACCGGCTTGTGGGGGCGGGGAGCCATTACCTTTTTTTCGAGATAAACCTTTTAACCGGTCGGCATCATCAGATCCGCGCCCAGCTTGCCCGTATGGGACTCCACATCAAGGGGGATCTGAAATACGGCGCCAAACGCAGTGAAAGGGGCGGGGGTATCAGGCTTCACGGTTATTCCCTGGCCTTCCCCGATCCTGCCGCGCCTAACGAACTTATCCGGGTACAGGCGCTGCCGCCATTAAGGGATCCTCTCTGGGCAGCATTTGAGGCCGCCCATAAAAAATAACCGTGGATTATCTTTGCTGTGACCTGAGGAAATTTATCAGGGGCATATCCCAGGCTTCCCCCGCAGGGCACTCCGAAAGAAAACGCCGGTAAAGATTAACAATATGATTTTTGATTATTTCACCATCCTGCTGATCTACCAGGGGCGGCTCGCCTAAAACAGGTTCGGCGAAAAGCCGGGAAACAAAATCCTCCGCCTCAGAAAGAGGAAAAAGTACCGGATCAAAACAGGTCATTGCGTACATGGCGGCTGCGATGCAGTTTACGCTGTGCTGCTTCACATAAAGTATGGCCTCGGTAATATCCAGGGCACCCTTTTTCAGTTCGGCGATTTGCGGGGCATAGCGCTCCTCTTCCCCAAGGGAGCGGAGTATTGCAGCAAATTTGGTATAGGTACGGATCACCACCATCACGTGGAGGCTGGGGATACACATCAGGTGGGGATCAAAGATATGTATCAGGATAAAACCGGGCCGCCGGAGGTAAAGGGGCCGCCTGGTAGTGGAAAGGTTCTTTTGATACACCTCGGCGGCAAAGCGGTAGAGGGCGCCCATGGAATCAAAGAAGTCCCTAATCGCATCCACCGTCCCTTCCTCCAGTTCTTCCCGCAGAAAGCCAATGCTCCGTATCCAGAAAGCGGTAAAGTCGCCGTAGATGCCCATCCAGGCCGGAGAAAAGGGGATCTTCCTGTCCAGCTCGTGATCCACCTGGGACACCGGTATTTTCCCCGGAAAAAGGACGGCCCGGTATTGGCGGAAAAAGAAATTGTAAAAGATTGATTTGACACATCTTACTACGGAGGGCCGGAACGATGCATTGGTCAATGATTTGAAAACCATACTAAATATTGAGACATCGGCAACTCTTTTCGGCATGATGTATCCTATCATAATTCCTTTTGACGAGAAGTAATATGCGTTTTTTCTATTCCTTCGCCGCCGGCGTCAGCGCAATCACCCCTTCATGCAGGTTTTGTATCCCCATGGCTCCAATGCGTATCCGCGAAAGGCTTAAGGCGCCCCCCTCCCCGGCCCGCTCAACCTGGTAGGTTTCCCGGACAGCAGCAGTTCCGGCAGGGCTTCCTGCCAAACTCCCCCCGGCGGGATTATCGGGACGCAATTCCAATAATTCCTGGGCCGCTATCATGAAAAAGGCGTACCGGCCCTTTTTCGCTGTTCCCCCGGAATTCAATTCATAGACCCCGTTACGGGAAAAATGGAGCTTTCCGATGGAACCATCGTAGAGGGCGTCAATATAGGAATCCACCGCAGGAGCTGTCTGTTGGGCGTTTCTTTTAACCGTACCGGCCCGGCGGTAGGAACCGTCCCAAGAGTTATTCGTAGTGATTTTCAGGTGCACATCTTCGAATATCCTTACCCGGATGCTGTCCAGGGACTCCAGCTCAATATCGATGTAACGCCGTAAGGTAGTAACCGAGATGTTTTGGGTCGATATGTACAGCCCGTACCGGGTATGGCTGGAATTCTGCCAGGTAAAGATCTGCTGGGCATCATCGTCAAAGAAGATCAGTTCCCGGCTTGCGGGATCAAAATAGATATACTGGCTGTTGTCCACTGTCCCCTGGGGGCTCACATAATACCAAAGGTCGTTGATAAATTCTTCAAAAACACCCGGTTTGCCGCTTAACAGTTCCCGGAGCCGCCGTTGCTCAACCTGGGAACCGGGAGACCGGGTAATTTTGCTTTGTTCATAAAGCCCCCTCAGCGGATTGTAGGTATAGGTGATTTCAATTTGATCCAGCATATTCTCCGATTCAGAATCATGCCCGTAGGCGGTGATGGGAAAGCTCTGCCCGCTGGCAAGCCCAAGCTGATAAGCCTGGGTCCGCTCCGATTCCTGCACCCCAATGGAACCTTCGATCTGCAGCTCCGCGATTTTGCTAAATGGCCGCTCTGATTGCCCGTTCCGGGTTTGATTCCTCTTGAAAACCGTCAGGGTCTGCTCCCCGATACTGTTCATGCCGGTTACCAAAATGCAGGCGCTCCGGTCACCGATAAGATCCTGGGCGTAGAGGGAAACGGTGCCGAGCCGGGATGCGGCGGTGGGGGCATTCCAGACCCGTTTGTAGACCCGGTCGATTTCATCATAATCAATATAGGCGATATACACGGGGCTTTCGGTTTCAAGGAGGTTCCGGTAGGCGATGAACTGTTCCTCCGGGGGATCCTCGTCAAAATCCTGGCTCAGGACGGCGATCATGATTTCCCCTTCCTCAAGGGCCACCTTGGTACTGACGCTGTCCTCGTAGGCCATCCGTTCCACGCCGGTGCCGCTTTCACGGGAAGCAGCATCAGGTTCCTGGGGAATGATAATCCGTGTCTGCTGCCGTTCCTGTTTTTTTCGGGGAAGCAGGCTGTCCTGGGGCTGTGAAATCGCCACCCCCAAAACCAGGGCGGCGAGGATAACAAGGATCAGTGTACTTATCTGGAAAAATCTTTTAGTCATCTATATAAAGAGGCTACCGGAGCGTTCAGAACCCGGTCATATAGGCTTTGGCGGCGGTTTGTACCCGGGAATCAACATTCAGGGCGATAACCAGAGCCCGCCAGCCGGAAAATTCCATCACCCGTGAATAACGCATATAATTTGCCCCCGCGCCCAGCAGGGTAGGGGAGAGCCCTTCCGAGGAGGCTGTGATCAGCAGGGTATAGGTTATGCCGGAATGGGAAGCATCCGGACGGGCAGCCTCCTGCAAGGCGCCGGTAAAATCCGCCGCCTCTGAGCCCGGAAACGAAGAACGGAGCTGTTTTTTCACCTCTTCCCTGGTCCCCTCGCCGTTGATGGGCCCGGAAAAGAGGGTCTGGGCCGTTTCTCTGGCAATCCAGAGCTTGAGGGAGTCCCCTTCCCGGAGCAACGAATCAATCACATAGTCACAAACCCAGTTTACCGCCGCGTCATCGGCCTCCTGCATTGCCACGGAGCCGTCCATAATGATATTCACAGTTATGGGGACACTCCGGCTGTCAACGGCCCGGACCCCCTGCGGCAGCAAAAGAACCCCAACCAGGAAGCCCAGAAGCTGTTTTTTGTTTATAAGTTTACTCATACTGATAAATATAGTATATTTTTAAAATTATATGTGCAAGATGCTTTACTTTTTTTAAGGAATGGCGATAGAATGGGTATAGAATTTAAATTTTGTTTGTGATAAATTTATTCTTAAAGAGGAGATAAAACATGGCCGCCATTGACCTGCCCAAGAGTCCAAACGTATTCCACCCTGAAAAGCCGAGTGCCGTAGGGTCCCGGAATTCCTTAGCCCAGGAGTACCGCGATCAGCAGAATGAGGTAAATCAGCTTCTGGAAGAAGAAACAAACAAGGTGATTAACCACCTTTCCGCCAAACTGCCCAAGGATGCGCTTGAACGCCTGGATGTTATGGGCGGCGTGAAGGAAAAACTCTACAATTACTTCAACCAGAATTACCAGAACATGTTCAACCGTTACATGGTAACCAGTGAAGATGAAATGGTGAAGAAGGTCCGTAACTTTATCGACAAGGAAGAGACGAAGGTCCTTGCCCGGTATACCCCCAAGGAAGTGGGGGACCTTCTTGATGCGGTCGGTGGGGCCGACAA
The DNA here is from genome assembly GCA_025997555.1 of Spirochaetia bacterium. Taxonomy (GTDB): domain Bacteria; phylum Spirochaetota; class Spirochaetia; order Treponematales; family Breznakiellaceae; genus BNUT01. The sequence continues at coordinate 8,331 of BNUT01000056.1, read as the reverse complement.
GTTCAACACCGGCGAAATTGAAAAGTCCATGGTCAACATGTACGGCCATTTGCAGGGGCATATCCAGCGGGGCGTCAACGAGCTGGAAACCCACACCAACAGCATTCTGCGGCAAAAAACCGACACCGGCGCCTTTGTCCGGGGTGAAAATGCCTATTCCATCGTCAAATGCGCCTTCAAGGACAACCTCCGCAAGCCAAAAACTGTTTCTGACGTCAAGCTTTCGGTGAATATCCTTGATTCGGAGCTTATCAGCCCCATTTTTCACTATCAGGTGACCGTGGAATACCTCATTAAGGACCTGCTTTCCAAGCATATCATCGATAGCATCGATCGTACCATTGAAAAGCTCAAGGATGACCGGATTGATGCGGGTCAGGAAGAACTTTCTGACAGTGAAATCATCTTTAACAAGATAAACCAGGTCGAAGACTACACCGACGACAAGGTGGAGGATCCCAAATCAAAGCGTTATGCCCTTGTTGCCAAGGCTGTTTTTGAACGGATCAGCGATCTGCGCGCCGAAGTTGATCCCGCAACCTTTGATCAGCAGAACATCCGGGAAAACCTCAAGAAGATCGTGGATATCGAAAACATCAGGAACCGGGGCTTCAATACCGCCATCAACTCCATCACCTCCATTCTGGACACCTCCCGGATGGGCTATCAGTACATCGAAAACCTCAAGAACGCCCGTGAAGTCATAATCCGGGAATATGAGGACCTTGATGCGGCGAACCTCCCCGATGAACGGTACCAGATCAAACTGCGGTATTTCGACAATGCCCAGCTTATTGAGGACCGCAAGGCCTACGATGTACAGATGACGAGCTTTGAGACCGAAGTGCAGCACCTTTGGGAGATTCTGGACGTAATCTATCAGGGTAAAAAACCCCCCTTCAAGGTGCAGGATTATAAGGATCTGGCCGATAAGAGCCGGGCCAAGATCCGCAAGGCCTTCAGAGAGAAGGATGGACAGCCTGAGTACGAAGCCATTGAACACGCCTGGGATGGAATTTCCTTTGTCCGCCCCGCTGAAACCGAAGTGGAAGCTTCAAACCGCACGTATATCTACGAAAAAGACAAGCTCCGCTCCAAGCTCATCTTGATGCGTGAACGGATAAAGACCATGTACAGTTATTTGTACCCTGTCGAACGGCGGGTTATGGAAAATCAGCTTGCCTTCCTGGAAAGCAAGTACACCACCTTTGAATACGCGATCAACCCCTATCATCTCCAGCCGGGAATTCTTCTGGACGTAGATATCACTTCCATTAAGCGGAAGAAGTCCACCCTGGATGCCATGGCAAATGTACTTAACGAGTTCCTCAGCGGGGTAAGCAAGGGCTTTACCGATGCGGCCTTCGCATCCTTCAGCCGCCGCCGTTCAACGGTGCGGGAAGATATCAGCCAGTCCTTCGGTGATGAGGAGGTGTCTTCCGCTCCCAAAACAGACAGCGCTTCGGCTTATCTGGACCTTCTCAACTCCGATGGTCCTGAGAGCGTTGCCGATGAGGTAGTTGTGAAGCCCAAGGCAATACCGGCGCCCAAGAATGCCAAGCCTGGTGTAGTGGATGCCAAGCCCCGGCGGACAGAGACGCAGAAGAAGGCCGTCAGCCGCAGCGGGGGCCGTAGCACCGTGAAGGGACGCTAAAATTGGGGCAACAGCCCCGGATTTAGAATGAATTGCTAATGGTATTGAAACGCCCCCAATTCCGGGGGCGTTTTTTGTTGGAGGGAAAAATATGCCGGAAGTTTTTTCCGCCCCTGCGTTTTTCAATAAGACCCGCCTTATTGCGGATTCTCTGGGGAAGAATGTCAATCTTGGGGATATGCTCCATGAACCGGGTGATGAAGATTTAACCGGGGAAGATATTGCTTATTTTTTGCGGATGATCCTGGTGGACAAATTGGGATACCGGGCGGTTTCTATCAACCTTGCCTCAACAGCGGCGGACCTTAATCGGCTTGCGGATGAATTTGCGCGGTGGAAAGGGGTGGACCTTGTCGCCGTCTACCATCATCCGGATATGGGGCTTCTGACGGCCAATCCCAAGAACGCGGATCAGATGGCGAATTTTGGCCCTTTGCAGAAACGGGAGCTTCTGGTGATATATGCCGGCAAAGGTTCAAGCCCCGCCGATGAAAGCTGCGTAAAAGCGGCGAAACTTGCTGCCGCTCTTTTTGAAGGCGCAAAGGTAAAGGTTCCCCCGGAACTGCTCCGGGGGAATTTTACGGTAAAAAAATTGAAAAAAGCCCCGGTCAAGGCTCAGAAAAGTACCGTCAAAAGGCCAAAGAATGTACCCAGGACCGCCGCCTCTCCCGCCATTGCCAAGGGCCCGGTGCAGATGACCCCCCGGTATTCCGTGACGGTTACCAATGAGCTTTTTCATAACGGAAATGTGGAAGCCTGGAAGCGGATTATCGCAAGTTATAGGGCCAAATATCCGGAGCTCCGGGTGCACATTTATTACGAGGGCGAACGGATTCTGGATATCAATTCCCTTTTTGGATGGGGGAAAGTTAAACACGGAAGCACTATTCAATTTGCCGTTGCTGGAAACGGTATCAGGGATGTGGCGAAATTGCAGCGTTATCTGGCCCAGGGGGCAAGCAATCAGTTTGAGGTCTTCCTCCGCAATGCGGTGAGTGATGTTTTAAGGCTGTTTGGGTAGTCGGGGACAAATAAATGAATAGGCATATACATTTTTTCAGCCAAAAAGACCCTATCCCCAAAAAGGTCGGGGGCGAATTTTTGGGAATCCCGGGACGGGAGGCCAACGAATTGGCGGAATTGGCTCTGCCCATTCTGCCGGGTTTCATCCTGGATACGGAAATCGCCTCAGAAATTGATGGTGGGTCCATCAAAAAGGATATAAGCGCCCTTTTGGACAGTTGCGCCGCCATTGTAGGAAAAAAGTATGGGGATGCCGAAAATCCCCTGCTTCTCAAGGTTGTTATTTCAACGAACATGGAGGTGAGCCCCTGGCCTGCGCTGTATAACTTCGGCCTGGCCGGGAATACCATTCCGGGTTTTGCCAGAGATTTTGCCGCAAGGGAGATGCTTTTTCTGATCCGGGGGATGCTCAAAGTTGAGGAGCGGCTCAGGGAACTGGAGGGGAAAGCCAGGGTACGGGAAGAAATTACGGCCCGCCTGGAAATTTTGGAAAAGACCCTGGGTATCGCCCGGCCTTCAAACGAGCCGGAGGCTAAGAGAAGGCCCCTCAAAATTGACAAAAGCGCCGAAACATACATTGATGAATATGCAAAATACTTCCCGGCGGGCTTTTTTGACAGCGCCGAAAATCAGCTCCTGATCGCCCTGGATGAAATTTCCCGGATGCTCAGGATGGATGATCAGAACAACGGGGATGCGGCCCTGTTAATCCAGCCAATGGTCTGCGGTAACGGAAATTCCGGCGAAGATTTCTGGTCCGCTTCCTGTTTCAGCCGGAATGTATTTACGGGGGAGAAGAAGCTCCAGGGTGATTTCAGCGCCGGGCGTCTTAAAGAACTGCAAAGAATCGCATGGACCCTGGAAGATAAATTTAAGGAAATCCGGCAGATTCATTTTACGGTGGAAAACGGGAAGCTCTGGCTGATTGAGCAGGGGCCGGTGGAGCAAAAGTCCGTCCGGGCGGAGATTAAACTGCTCCTGGACCTGGCCCGGCGTAAAATTGTGGATAAGGCATTCGTGGTTAAGGCCATTGAGCCCCTCGCCCTTAATGAAATCCTTCATCCCATTATCCATATCCCCAGCGTCAGGGGATTAAACCACTGGAAGGGCGGTATCGCCGGGGCCGCCGGGGCTGCTGTCGGCAGGGCTTTTTTCAGTACCGACGGACTGCTGAAAGCCCATAAACGTGCCCGGCAGAAGGGGGAGGACGAGCGGTTCATTCTGGTGCTGGAATCTTCCTTTGCGGAGGATGTTAAGGCCATTGAAGTGAGTTCCGGGGTGCTTACTGCGAAAGGGGGCTATGCTGCCCACGCCTCGGTGGTTGCCCGCCAGTACGGCAAGGTGTCCCTGGTGGCGCCGGGTTTGAAAATCAGGGGAAAGAAGGCCGGTCTGGGGAATTTCACCTTTTCCGAAGGGGATTACCTTACCCTTGATGTGCCTTTTTACGGGGAATCCTGGTCTCCTGCGGAGCCCTTCCTATATGCGGGGGCCGCCGCTCTTATTGAACCGGACCCCAGGGAATCGGGGCTGCTGGAATTTATCGCCTTGGTGTCGGAAACACGATCTATTGCCGAAGGCCGAAAATTCCGGATCCGGGCCAATGCGGAAACTCCCCGTGACGCGGCGCTGGCCCTGTCCTTTGGGGCCGAGGGGATCGGCCTCTGCCGGACGGAACACATGTTCTTTCAGGGGGACCGGCTCAAGATGTTTCGGAAAATGCTCCTTTCGGAGGATGAAAGGGAGCGAAAGCGGGCTCTGGCAAAGCTCCAGGTAATGCAGCGGGACGATTTTTTCAGGCTTTTCAAAGTGATGGCGGGGAAGGAAGTGTGCATCCGGCTGCTGGATGCCCCGCTCCACGAGTTTATCCCCGATGCCTTCCACGAGTTTAACCCCATGCTGGGCCATCGGGGCTGCCGCATTGCCGTGTCCTACCCCGAAATTTACGCCATGCAGGTGCGGGCCATTTTTGAAGCGGCCTATAAACTGCGGAAAGAGAAGATTGAAGTCCGTCCGGAAATCATGGTCCCCATGGTGATGAACGCCCCGGAATTAAGGCTTATCGCCTACGGGAAAAAAATCGAAGGCGCCGACTATGCCGGGATCGCGGATATTGAGGAAGATCTGCGGCAAGAGAAGAAGGCACGCCCCCTTGACTATCAAATCGGCGCCATGGTGGAGCTTCCCGCCGCAGCACTGGGGGCCGGGGAGATTGCCAAATATGCCCGCTTCTTCAGCTTTGGTACGAATGACCTGACCCAGACCGCACTGGGTCTTTCACGGGATGATTTTTCCGCTTTTATGGGCGATTACACCCGCTTTGACCTTATTCCACATAACCCCTTCAGTGTTCTGGACGCGCGGGTTAAAGAGCTTATCAAAGCAGGGGTGGAACGGGGGCGGCTTACCCGGCCTGACTTGGTCTGCGGCCTCTGCGGTGAGCACGGAGCCAACCCTGAAAACATGCGGTTCTGCATGGATGCGGGGCTTGATTACGTGTCCTGTTCCCCCTATTCAGTCCCCATCGCATTGCTGGCGGCGGCACAGGCGGAAATCATGAGAGGTTGTGAGGGCCTCAAGGCGAGCGTATTATCCGGCGAAGGGATTCTCACCAAAACCTGAGTTAAAAAGCATCCGCTCAAGGTAGGCATTATCCCAACCCGTTTCCGCTTCGACCTCCCGTACCGCCCGATCGGACTTTAGTCCGCGTCCTCCCAGCCTTTCGCGGAGCTTATCACCGCCAATATCGTGATTACTATCACTTCCTCAAGCGGGTACTTCCCCAGTTTGTTCCGGTTTGTCTGCGGATCTTTTACCGCAGAAAAATAGCCTATTATCGGCTTTCGTGCTGCCTTGGGGTCCATGATTCCTCTCCCGGAAAATCGCTCTTGCTCCGATTATACCTGGCTGGGAACAGAGGATAATACGCTCGCCCTGGCAACTGGACAAATCGCGGCGCAGGGGACTATTATTCAACAGAAACCTGACTGAAATGTGTTACCGATGTGTCGATGCATTTCTGTTACCTATGTCTCTGGGTTGTACCGTCGAAAAATGGGACAACTCTGCAAAATTTGGAAATTGTAATTTGACTATGCTGATGTTTGGGCTGTTTACAGCGCCACCTTAAAAACACTCCCTGTTTCGGCGCTCTCCGCTTGAATAACCCCGCCGTGGGCGTGAACAATGGCAGCGGCTATAGTCAGCCCGATACCCGCCCCGCCGGTGCTGCGGTTACGTGATTTATCGGAGCGGTAGAACCGTTCAAAAACGTGGGGCAAATCTGTTTCCGGTATGCCGATACCTGTATCAGTAATGGAAACTTCCCACTGTGAGCCGGAAACACCGGATTTTTCCACACTAACGGTAACACTTCCCCGGTCGGTATATTTTACGGCGTTGGATAACAAATTAATAAAAACCTGTTTAAGCCGGTCATAGTCGGCGTTTACCGGGCTTTCCATAAGATCAAGTTTTATTTCAATGCCCTTTTCAATGGCGGCGGCTTTGAATTGTTCCGCCGTTATGCGTAAAAGTGAGCCAAGATCGAATTCAGTTTTGTTGATCGTAATATTTTCCCATTCCAGGGCAGTAAGGGTATTCAAATCCTGAACCAAACCGGCAAGCCGTATGGTTTCCTCAAGACAGCTTTCAAGGTGTTCCCTGTCAGGTTTATACACACCGTCTATCATGGCCTCAATGCCGCCCCGCAAACAGGTAAGGGGGGTACGTAGTTCATGGGCAATATCGCTGGTTAGCTGTTTTTGCTTGCGTTCCGCTTCTTCCAGTTCAGCAGCCAGACTGTTGATTGAACGGGCCAGTTCCCCAAGTTCCCTTGTCTGGTATCGATCATCAATCCGAATAATTGGCTTCCCGCTTGCTCCTCCTGAATGGGCTTCGGCTATCTGCCGTGCAGCCTCGGCGGACTTGTTGACAGGCCGGGCAATGGCACGGGAAAGAATAATTGAAATCATAAAACTTGCAAAGGTCAGAATAATCGTAGCCATAACCAAAAGCCGGTTAATCGAAGTTAAAAACGCACTTTCCGTTTCACTATAAAAAAATGGGCCGTAGGTTTCAATACTAACGGTTCCCACGGTTCTACCGGGAACCCAGCCTGAGCGAACGGAAGTGAGCGAAGGTTCCCCTCCGGGATATCGTATCGGGTACTGGTCTTTCCGCAGTGCGCCGCCTCTAAAACCGAAACGTCCTTCCATGCGATCGGCAATATCATTGAGTACCATCGTACATTCCCGCATATCGCATGAACGGGCGTCCCACACAAGGCCGCCTTCTTCATCTTCCACGGTTACGATATAGCCCTCATGGACAAAGTACATACCCATCGCCTCAAGGGTAACAGTGTCAAAACTCCGACTCATGGGGTTGTATTGGTCTTCGATTGCCCGGACAATTTCGGCGCTTTTTCCGGCAATGTTGGTTTTCACCAGGGATGTAAAAACAATGCCGGTAAAAATATTGATGATGATAGTCAACGCCACCAGCGCAAGGCTGATAAAAAGGGCATAAATCAGGGCCAGCCGGTTTTGAAGGCTAATCGTAAATTTTTCTTTCATGATTCTCCTATCCTATACCCCATGCCATAGACGGTCAGAATATACCGGGGGATCTTTGGATCGTCCCCGATTTTCGCCCGGAGCCGCTTAATATGGCTGTCGATAGAACGGTCAAAACCTCCAAAATCTTCCCCCTTAATCGCTTCCAGAATTTCATCACGGGTAAAGATCTTCGCCTGCCGGGACATTAAAAGAGTAAGGATATTGTATTCATCACGGGTCAGGGCCAGAGGCTTGCCGTTTTTGCTGACACTCCGCTTTTCAGTATCTATGATTAAATCATCATAGGACAGAAATTGCCCCATACTCTCCGTGCCGCCTGCTCCCCGCCGCAATGCCGCCTGAACACGGGCCATAAGCTGCCGGGGACTGAAAGGCTTGGTTACATAATCGTCCGCCCCGATATTGAGGCCGTGGATAATGCTTTCTTCCTCAACCTTGGCCGTGATCATAATAATGGAAACGTCCGACACCTGCCGTATCTTTTTGCAGAATTCTTCCCCGGAAAAGTCGGGCAGCATGAGGTCAAGCAATATCAAAGAAACCGGGTTTTGCTCAAACAAAGCCATGCCTTCCCCGCCGTTTTGGGCGCAGAGGGCTTTGTAGCCGTTCATCTCAAGGTAGGATTTTACCAATTCAAGGATTTTAAGCTCATCGTCTACCACTAAAACGGTCTGCTTGTCGTTCATGATCCTATAATACCATTGAATTATGTCAAAATTGTGTCAATTCCGGGTTTTTCATTCCCCCAAAATAGAAAAAATCAAGAACTTTTTTCAACCGACATAATTCTGACACAATTACCGGCTATATTTGAGGCGTAAAACAAGAGGAGAGAGGAAAAAAATGAAAACTGAAACAATCCGTATCGGCGGAATGACCTGTGTAAACTGTCAAAACCGGATTGAAAAAAAACTGAAAAGCACCGTAGGGGTCGAGGACGCAACAGTAAATTACAGTACCGGAACGGCCACCGTTACCTATAATGCCTCGGTTGTTACCTTTAACGAGATTAAGGCGGCGATAGAAAAATTGGATTACAAGGTTCTGAAAGAACCAGTACTGGACGGCAAAGCCGCA
>BNUT01000055.1 GCA_025997555.1 Spirochaetia bacterium | reverse complement strand
AGGCGGAAGATAAAGAAGAAGCCTTTGAAGAAATGGTGGATCATTTCTGTCAGGTAGAAAAGATCAATGCCCGGGAGGAAATCCTTGAGGCCCTCCGGGACCGGGAATCCAAGATGTCCACCGGGATTCACAAGGGTATCGCGGTCCCCCACGGTAAGACAACCGCCGTGGACGAGGTCTTTGGGGTGCTGGGAATCTCCCGCAAGGGGATCGATTACGATGCCCTGGACGGGGAACCGGTCTACATCCTCTTTATGATACTGGCGCCCCCTAAGGATTCGGAAAAACATCTGCGTATCCTTAAACGCATGGCGGAATTGCTGGAAAACCCCCAGTTTTACATGGAACTCCTCTCCCAAAAGGATACTCAGGGCGTGTACCAGATTATCTGCAAGTATGAGGATCTTTTCCTTAACAAGGATTAGGGTGGGGTATTATGGCTGAAGTAAATACCGGGACCGCGCAGGGGATTGCGGAACTTGAAGGGGCCGACCGGCAGGTGCTGGGCCATCTCCTCCAAATTGAGGCCGAAGCCGCCGCCCTGGTGGACGACGCCCAGGCCGAAGCGGACCGCCGCATTGCCGAGGGTGAACGGCAGAACCGCTCCCGCTATGACGAGCAATACGGTAAGGAAGCGGCGGAACTTGAACAGGGTTATGAAAAAACGACAGCCGCGGTGAAGGCTGATTATCAGCATCAGATTGAATCCTACCGGAAAAGCCTGGACGCCATCACCGTTAACCGGGATCGTTTCAATGTCCTGATGGACGATCTTCTGGGAAAGGGGCGATAGGGTGCCGGGTGCGGGGGAACGGGCCTACGTTTATGCCAAGGCCTGCGGGATTGTCGGTAAATCCTTCCTGGGAAAGCGGATTGCTTCCCTTGGGGGCGTCAGCCGTCTTTCCGGCCTTGACCGGCTGGTCTTCCCCCTTTCCGGCAGGGAACTTCCCGAACGGGAACTGCTCCCGGATATTGAAAAACGGATCACCGGCCGCTCGGTACAGCAGATACTTGCCATCGTCTCTTCCTTTTCCTCCCCCCCGGAACTTCTGACCCGTCTGGTGCGGACCTACGAATACTCAGACCTTAAATCCAGCCTGAACGCCCTGGTCACCGGGGAGACAAAGCTTCCCGCCATTACGGACATCAAACCCTTTGGAACCGTCAATTTTGCGGCCTTCCCTGAGCTCGACGCCATGCTTCGGGGCACCGAATTTGAATTCCTTTTAAAAAATAAGGATTTGAAACAGGGCGGGGACGCCATCGGGGCCCAAACCGAACTGGACCACCATTACTATACGAGTCTTTGGAGGGCCCTGCGCTCCCTGCCGGGGAAGGACCGCCGCGCCGCAGAGCATATCCTTGGGGAGGAAATATCCCTCCGCAACAGCATCTGGGCCCTGCGGCTGCGGACCTACTACGGCATGAGCGCCGATGAAGCTGAAAAGCACCTGATGGACATCAGGGTAAAGAAGGGCCGGGGCGCCGAGGTTTCCCTGGTCGCCGATGCCCGTGTTTCCCTTTCACTGCCCCTGGATACCCGTTCCGCCTGGGCCAAGTGGAAGCAGGCGCATTTCCTGAACCCTGAAACCCCGGGCCGGAGCTGGCAGGCGGACCCCCGGTATTTCCAGAACGCCGCCTCGGAACACCTTTACCGGCTGGCTCTGCGTTCATTCCGGCGAACCCCTTTTTCCATAGATGTTGCCTTCTGCTTTATCAAACTGAAACAATTTGAAGAGGACCTCCTTACCAGCGTTGCCGAAGGCTTGGGGCTTGGGATGTCCAGCCGGGACGTACTTGCCCTTCTGGAGATAGAATCATGATTCGCCCCCGGAAGATGAAACATGTCGAATTAACGGTCCTCAGCCGGGATGTGGATGCGGTGATCGAGTACCTGGGCCGCCGGGGGATCATGCAATTTTCCGAGGAGCCCGAAGCCGAGGCCGGACAGGGGGTAACAAATTCCGGCCCGGCCGACGGGCAGGCCGTGGAGCGGCGGACCTTCCCTGCGAAAGGGGAGGAGCATCGCGGTGATGGCGGCGGCGACCGGATTGCACTCCGGGGCGGCGCACCTGAGCCTGCCACTCCAGCGCGGGGAGCCGCCAGTGTTCCCACGGTCACCGCCCATATCCTGGACGAGGCCGCCTATAAGCATATCCGGGAAAATTTGGAAAAGCTCCGATCCGCCGCCGCCTTTTTAGGGGTCGAACTTCCCTCCGAGCCTGATGAGGCCAGTGTCTTCCCCGCCGAAACCGAGGATGTTTTAACCGCTAAGCTCAGCGATGCGGCGGCGCACCTGGGGGTCCGGGAAAATGAGGCGATCCAGGAAAAGCGGAAGGTCGAGGAGACTCTAAGCGAAGCCCGGGCCTTTGCCAATCTGAACGCCCCCTTTGCCGAGTTGGACCAGCTCTCCTACCTCACCCTCCGGGTGGGCCGCCTGGAAAGCAAACGGCAGGCAATACTCCGGGAAAACCTGGGGGACCGGGCGGTGATCATCCCCCTTGGGGACGGAGGGGACCGCATACTGGCGGCGGCGTCCCGGAAGGGCCGTTTTGCACTGGATTCGGAACTGAAAAGGCTGGCCTTCAGTCCCATCGCCATCCCCGAAGGTTTCAAGGGAATTCCCGATGAACTCCTTGCGGGGCTGGAAGAGCGGCTCAAGGGGGCGGCAGGGGAACTGGAAGCGGTACAGCGGGAGAAGGATGCCCTCAGGGAAGAGTCCGCCCCCAGCCTTTGTAAACTTACCGCCTCTTACCTCATGGCTGCCAGCGTGGAACAGCTCAAGGGTAAGCTGGTCGCCACCCGGAGCATCTACCTCCTTTCCGGGTGGATTCCCGCAGATGCGGTGATAAGCCTGGCGGCGGATATGGAAACTCTTACCGGGGGCCGGGTGGCTATCAGGACCTTCAATCCTGAAGAAATGCGGGAAGTGGCGGAGGGAAAGGAAAAGGTTCCGGTCTCCCTTAAACACGGGGCCTTTGTAAAGGGCTTCGAAGGGGTGGTCTTCTCCTACGGCGCCCCCCTCTACGGCACCATCGATCCCACCCCCTTTGTGGCGGTCTTTTTCACCATCCTTTTCGGGATCATGTTCGGAGATGTGGGGCAGGGGCTGGTCCTTTTGCTCGCCGGTATCCTGACCAGCAAGCGGGGGCTCAAGTCCCTGACGGGCCTTCGCGGCTACTCAACTCCCCTCATTGCGATTGGGATTTCATCCACAGTGATGGGCTTTTTAAACGGCGAATTCTTTGCCAACGAAGAACTTTTGGTTGCCCCCACCCAGGCATTCCTTGGCTTCTTCATGAACATCTTCGGCATAGCCGGGGAGCCCCCGGAACGGATACTCCACCTGATGCCGGAAAAGGGCAATGTGATGAAGCTTTTTTACTTTTTCGGCTTTACCATTGCTGTGGGGGTCATCCTCAATTCCATCGGCCTTGTCATGAACATCGTGAACAAGTGCATCACCAAGAAATATGAGGGGGCCTTTTTCTCCAAGACCGGCCTTGCGGGGCTCATTTTCTTCTGGTACGCCCTGTCTATTGCGATTCGGGTTATACTTGGGGGAAGTTTCGCCGATTTTGACCTTGTCGGCCTCATCCTCCCGGTGATCTGCATCTTCTTTGGGCCGGTGATCTGGCGGCTCATCAGCGGGGAGCGGCCCGTCCTTGCCGAGGGGCTCATGCCTTTCATCATGGAGGGATTCGTCGAAATCCTCGAAACCCTTTCAACCTATATTTCCAACACGGTGAGTTTCCTCCGGGTGGGGGCCTTTGCCCTGAGCCATGCGGTGCTTTCCTTTATCGTGTTTACCCTTTCGGAGATGGTGGCCGAAAATCCTGCGGGGCCGGTGTTTTCCCTGTTCATCATGGTTCTGGGCAATACCGTGATTATTATTCTTGAGGGCATGATCGTGGCCATCCAGGTGGTCCGTTTGCAATATTACGAATTTTTCAGCAAATTCTTTACTGAAACGGGGGTGCCCTTTGTGCCCTTCCGATTCCGTAAGGGAGTAAAGGAGTAAAGTATGAAGCGTGTTGTTATCTTATTGGTTCTGGCCTTGTTTGTGGTGGCTGTGCCGGTCTTTGCCCAGGAAGCCGCAGGCGCCGAAGCTGCGGGTGGAACGGCGGTCTGGAAGTACATTGCCGCCGCCCTTGCGGTGGGAATTTCCTGTATCGCAGGCGGTATCGCCGTAGGCCAGATTGGGGCTGCGGCCATGGGGGCCATGAGCGAGAACCCGGAACTTTCCGGTAAGGCCCTGCCCTATGCCGGTTTGGCCGAAGGTATCTGTCTCTGGGGCTTCCTGGTGGCCCTGCTTATCCTGATCCTGTAAGCCGAAGGGTAAAACCGGAGGTTTTTTGTGGATTATTTCTTTATCGGGGACCCGGAATTGCTTACCGCCTTCCGTTTTGTGGGGATAGGCGGCGTTCCGGTGGGAGATGCCGATGAGGCTAGGGCGGCCTTCCTCCGGATCACCCGTGGATGGAACGAAACCGCCGGGGCCGTGCTCCCTGAAACCGGGGCCGAGGGCTGCCGGGTTCTGATCATCACCGAGGAAGTGGCGGACTGGCTGGGGGATATCCTGATCGACTGGCAGCTCGCGGACCAGTATCCCCTGGTGGTGGAGATCCCCGGCATCCTGGGCCGACTTGAGGGCCGCAAAACCCTGGTGGATTCCATCCGGGAAGCCATCGGTATTCACGTATAGAGGACAAAATGGAAGAATTGCAGTCAACCGAGGTCCTGGATCGTGAGATCCTTGAGGACGCCCGGAAAAAAGCCTACCGGATTCTCAAAACCGCCGACGATACGGTGAAGTCCAACGTTGCCGCCTGGGACAAAAAGGCCCTGGACGCAGTTGCGGAGCTGAAACAGCGCTATGCCGAACGGGGCAAGCGGGTGGGGGAGGAGATCATGGCCCGGCTGCCCCTGGACAAGCGGCGCATCGAGTCTGAGAAGATCGAAGCCCTCCTCTGGGGCGCTGTGGATAACTGGTATGCCGGTCTTGGCCGGGACCGGGTCCTTTCCATTCTGGAAAAGGAACTGCGGAAGCGGCTTGATAACTGTCCCGAATTCAACCCGGCTGCTTTTCGGGTCGTTTTTCATAATCTTGATGCCAAGGAAGGGGATGCTCTCCTCAAAAAAGTCCTCCCCCAGGGTAAATGGGACAGCGATGCCGCCCCCGCCGATGGGGCGAATAAGTACCCCGAAATCGTCATTGATTCCAAAACCGTAAAGATCAGATCCTCAATACAGATGGTGACCGGCGCCCTGCTCTCTGATTACCGGTCGGAGCTTACCGAGGCCCTTATCGGGTCCGCTTTCAGCGATGGTAATATCTCTATAGGGGGCCTTACATGAGCGATATGATCGAAGGCAAGGTTAAGCGCATTTCAGGCCCCATCATCCGCGCGGAGGGACTCGGCGGGGCCGGGCTCTTTGACGTGGTGGAAGTGGGGGAGAAGCGGATCATCGGGGAGATTGTCCGCCTTGAAAAGGCGGAAGCGGTGATCCAGGTCTACGAGGACGACACGGGACTCCAGGTTGGGGCCCTTGCGGCATCCACCGGGCGGCCCCTTTCGGCAAAGCTCGGTCCCGGCCTCATGGGGACTATCTACGACGGGATTCAGCGGCCCCTGGAATTCCTCTTTAAGCAGAGCGGGGCCTTTATGGACCCCGGCGCACGGGGCGAGCCCCTGGACTCATCAAAATTGTGGAAATTTGTGCCTGATTCGGATTTGGCCGCCAAAATCGCCGCAGGCGAAAAGGTTGAAGCAAAGCCGGGGATGGTTTTGGGCAGCGTAAAAGAGACTGAAAGTATCACCTGCAAGATCATGGTTCCCCCAAACACCAAGGGCGGGACCATCACTTTTCTTGCGGAGGAGGGTGACCTGAACTGTGATGCCATTGCCGCCAAGACCAGCCGGGGGGAAGATATCAGCCTGGCCCAGTGGTGGCCGGTGCGTATACCCCGGCCCGGAGCGGAGCGGCTTTCACCGGATCAGCCATTGGTTACCGGGGAGCGGGTCATCGACGTGTTTTTCCCCCTGTCCAAGGGTGGCACCGCCGCCATCCCCGGCGGCTTCGGCACCGGGAAGACCATGACCCAGCACGCCATCGCCAAGTGGTGCGATGCGGACGTGATCATCTACATCGGCTGCGGGGAGCGGGGCAACGAAATGACCGACGTGCTCACCGAATTCCCCGAACTCCAGGACCCCCGCACGGGCCGCTCCTTGATGGAGCGGACGGTTCTGATTGCCAATACTTCCAACATGCCCGTAGCGGCCCGCGAGGTTTCCATATACACCGGGGTGACCCTGGCGGAATTCTACCGGGATATGGGCTACCACGTGGCGATCATGGCGGACTCCACCAGCCGCTGGGCGGAGGCCCTCCGGGAACTTTCCGGCCGCATGGAAGAAATGCCCGCCGAGGAAGGGTTCCCCGCCTATCTCCCCACCCGGCTTGCGGAGTTCTATGAACGAGCCGGCCGGGTCCGCACCCTTTCCGGCTTTGAGGGCTCTGTTTCCATCATCGGGGCGGTGTCCCCTCCGGGCGGCGACTTTTCCGAGCCCGTCACCCAGCACACCAAGCGCTTCATCCGCTGTTTCTGGGCTTTGGACCGGGACTTGGCAAACGCCCGGCATTACCCGGCCATCAGCTGGATAGATTCCTACTCGGAATACGCTGCGGAAGTACAGCCCTGGTGGGAAAAGGTGAACCCCCAATGGGCTGTTTCCCGCCAACAGGCACTGGACCTCCTCAAACGGGAACAGCGGCTCGCCGAGATTGTCCGCCTTATCGGCCCCGACGCCCTCCCGGACGATCAGCGGCTGGTGCTCATCGTTGCCGAAATCCTCAAGGACGGTTTCCTCCAGCAGAATTCTTTTGACGATGTTGATATGTACTGCGTCCCCGCCAAACAGGTGCGGCTCCTGGAACTGATCATGAACTTTTTCGATAGGGCCGAGCTCTGTATCAAACTGGGGGCGCCCCTCACTAAAATTACTTCCTTGCCCATCCGGGAACGGCTTGCCCGGCTCAAGAGCTCGGTTAAAAATGATGAGCTTGGCGGCCTAGAGGATTTTGAGGGTGAGATGCGTACATCCATGGAAGAGCTTGAGCGGAGTTACCGCAGCAAGGAAATGCTATGAAGGGAATTGAATACCGGGGTTTGGACCGGATAGAAGGGCCTGTGGTGATCACCAGCCGGAGCCGGAACGTGGGCTTTAACGAAGTGGTGGCGGTTTACGACCGGGAAGAGGGCCGTCGGCTGGGCCGGGTGGTGGACATGAGCGAAGACTGGACCGCCATCCAGCTCTTCGGCAGCAGCACCGGCCTTTCCGCCGCAGATGCCCGTGTGGAATTTCTGGAAAAGCCCATGGAACTGCGGGTTGGTCCGGGGCTTCTGGGCCGGATCTTCAACGGTCTGGGTGAACCCATCGACGGCTACGGGGACATCTTCTCCTCCACCAGCCTTGATGTGAACGGCCTCCCCATCAACCCTTACGCCCGGACCTACCCCCGTGACTTTATCCAGACCGGCATCTCCGCCATTGACGGCATGAACACCCTGATCCGGGGGCAGAAGCTCCCGATATTTTCCGGGAACGGCCTGCCCCACAACCACCTCGCCGCCCAGATCGTCCGGCAGGCGAAGATCATCTCCTCCGATGAGCCTTTCGTGGTGGTCTTCTGCGCTATGGGGGTCAAGTACGATGTGGCCCGGTACTTCCTGGACGATTTTGAACGTACCGGGGTTCTGGCAAACGTGGTGGTCTTTCTGTCGCTGGCGGACGCCCCCAGCCTGGAACGGCTCGTGGCCCCCAAGTGCGCCCTCACCGCCGCCGAGTATCTGGCCTACGAAAAAAACATGCACGTCCTTGTGGTGATGACCGACATGACCAACTACTGCGAAGCCCTGCGGGAAGTTTCCTCGATCCGGGGGGAAGTCCCCAGCCGCAAGGGCTACCCCGGCTACCTCTACTCCGATTTGGCCAGCCTCTACGAGCGGGCGGGCAAAATCTCCGGTTCCTCAGGCTCCATCACCCAGATACCGATCCTCACCATGCCCAACGACGACATCAGCCACCCCATCCCGGACCTTTCCGGTTACATCACCGAGGGCCAGATCGTCCTTGACCGGGAGCTTACCCAGCGCGGGGTCTATCCCCCGGTGGCCGGTCTCCCCAGCCTTTCCCGGCTCATGAAGGACGGCATCGGCCCCGGCATGACCCGTGAGGACCACAAGGACGTTTCCAGCCAGCTCTTTGCCGCCTATTCCAAAGTTAAGCAGGTCCGCAACCTCGCCTCGATCATCGGTGAGGAGGAACTTTCCGAGGCGGACAAGCGGTACTTAAAATTCGGCGAGAAGTTTGAGCAGATCTTTTTGACCCAAAGTGAATTTGAAAACCGCGACATCGGCCGCACCCTGGACTTGGGCTGGGAGGTGCTTACCGAGATACCGCGTGACGAGTTGTTGCGAATCAAGCAGGAGTTGATCGAAAAGTACCTCGACCCGATATTGGCTGCTAAATCGGCTGTGCCGATTTAGCTTGGCAGAAGGGGGAAGTGTTACCATGATTGAATTTATTAAGAATCTACTTATAGTTAAACCATTTAAAAACCTACGGAAGAATCGTTACATAGTAAATCTTGACGAAGAATCAAAGTCAGAAATCAAGAAGAATTTATCCTTTGACAGTGATGAAGAAATATTTATTGTGCTTGATGATTCCCCCTTGAAGAACCTGAAAGATATCGTTGTATTTACCAATAAGAAAATATATTGGAATCTGAAAGATGTAAATTTGAAATCTGTTGTGGACAGGGGAGAATTTGTTAAGAAGGGTCCCAGTTCCATAGATGTTAAACAATTAAGCGGTGTTTCAGTATTTGTAAATAACGAGAATAATAGCAAGTTTATTTATATGATCAGTGAATTCCTTCAAATAAGCCTTAAGTTAAGATATTTTGATTATGACGAATCCTTAAAGATCATTTTTTATGATTATATAACAAATTATTGCGGTGGTTATAATCCTGACAAAGATAAAAATGAAGAACTGTATAGGAAATATCTAAAGGAGCATAAAGAAGAAAGACGCAATATTGTTTCCCTGTTATTTGATACTTGTAATCATCTGGTTATTACTGGGCTGATTATAAGTATATTTATACGCGTTCCCGTTCTTCAGATTGAAAAAATAATTTTCTTTTCGTTATTGTTAAAATTTATAGGAATTGTTTTTAAGTATAAAAAATCAAGCGACATAAATGCATTGATGATACTGTTTGTTGCTGTTTATCTGCTGGTTCCCGGTTTTTTCCTTGGGCTTGATAAAACCTATGTATACTTTGGGTATGCGGGGTTGGCGACATTATTGAGCGTTTTTGATTTTGATAAAATATTTAAATATATCATACTGATTTTAGCGATCATTTCTCTGGTGCTGTTGTTTTTGCATTGTTTTTATCTGATGCCTTCTTTTGTTTAGATGTAAGATCGATAACTTTCTGCACTGCCTTTTTCGAGTGGCAATTTTTTCTGTGGAAAATCTTTGTAAGTTTAATATAACCTTTACTGTTATGACGCTTCATATCTTGAACTGGCAATCAGAAAAGGCGGCGTTATGGGGACAAACGACACTAAGCTTACTGCGGCTTGCAAAAAGGCCGGTGTTAAAACAATTTTAGTACCCATTGACCCGCCCCCCGCTGTCCCCCTACAATGAATCATGGCATTAAACTGCGGTATCGTGGGGCTTCCCAATGTGGGGAAGCCCACCATCTTTTCGGCCTTGAGCTCCGCCCTTGCGGAAGCGGCCAATTATCCCTTCTGCACGATAAATCCTAACATCGACATCGTGAATGTCCCCGGTCCGCTTCCAGCCGGAAGAGTGGGCCGCCCTGGCGACGGACTCCGGTTTTAAGTGCCTGATTTTTACCACGAAACACCACGATGGTTTTTGCATGTGGGACATCGCCTACACGGATTATAAAATCACTTCTGCGGACTGTCCCTTTCATACCAATCCCTGCGCCGATGTGATGCGCCATGTGTCTAATCTCACATACAAATTCGTGCCCTTCGGGCGATACGGGAGCATGACCCGACGTATTCGGCGAGAAAGATACACCCTATCCTTATAAATTATATCTTATTCTATGTGAGGTGATCGTTCTGACACCTCCTGCATGCTCAAGAGAGCGTTTCCTTGGGAACGGAAAATCCTTGTAGATATTTCAGGAAAAAGGAACAACCGCGAAGGCGACAAAGGGGAAAAAGCGGAGCATCCTTTTTCTCTCCTTAGTCGACTTCTGCACCTTTGCGGTTAAAATTCTTCAAATCCCGGTGATTTTTCAAAACCTGAAAGTAAATGCAGGAGCTCTGGGTCTGATTGCCGGAAGAGTGGTTTTGTGGTATACTATAAACCATGAACGATGATCACATAAAATTGAAACCGATTGTAATTACCCCGTCACGCAAAAAAGTTCCGGAATATACATGGTAACAGGCAGTCTTTTCCCCATAATACGGCGCAGGTCTACCGTGGAAAAAGTCCTGTACATGAAACAGTTCGACATATCCTTCGATTGGCTGCGCCCCGCTTTCTGTGTCAAATAGCGCGCAAGCGGTAAAATTAGTCGTTCAATTTATTCGTATTGAAGGGGTCTAATACCCCGCCCTTTAGGGCGGTTAAAAGGTATTAGGCCCCTGAATATAACCACCTTACGAGAACTACATACCTCGTCCTTTAGGGCGAGGTTGTTGATTCTTTCAACACATATTTTTGCACATTGCCGGAAAATCCGATATATTTTAATATGGCACCAATCAAATATTTTAAGCCCAGAAGTGTTCCAATTGGAATTAAAAAATTCGTTAATATAAAACACATAATATAATCTATCATGCTGTCTATGAAAGAATCAAAGATTTGTTTTATATTATTGAAAAAGGCCGCAACACCCTTTCCTATTCGTTTCAAATTATCTATAAAGGAAGAATTATTTACATCGTCACCAGCCATTTCAGCTTCTTTGGATTTATCATCTATTACATTTACTGTTTCCTGTATTTGGCTTGATAGAATACTGGTTTCTATTATATTCGATAATCCCAGGGATAAAGGAACGGCGGAACATATTCCCGCAGAAATTATTATAAAACCGGCTATTATTTTTTTTAACTGTCCTGTGTATTTTTTATTCCATATTACAATGACGATAAATACCGCGCAAACAGGGATGACTATTCTCAGTGAAACCCATATCGATATAGCCAGCAGCATTTTTTCTATAGCAAGGGCGCCCATTGCCCAAAGACATATATCCGAAATATGATCCAGGGTATTATCCACAACATTTGTCCAGCCTAAAGGTTTAGCGGATATTGCCAAACCGCCGACAACCGGTATGGAGCCCTCTACTTGAATGGTTTCCAGAACAGAAATAACCCCGCTGACGATTTTTACCCTGGCCCAGACACCGGCGACTTGTGTTATTTTCCTGGTTAATTGTCCCTGAAGTCTGCCCTTATCCTTAACAGCGGTATATTGAAAGGATGGAGCAGTTGACGAAATTCCCAAAGATATTGCAATTAACAAAACCGAAAAGATTATTTTTCCGCTTGTTTTTCCTGCCTTGTTAAAATCCATGACATTATTATCCTCCAGATTCTGTTGGACTGTCAAGTTCCATTCCGGATCAGACCCGAACCAGCCGACAAAAATATCGGCAATAATGTGGAAAACGGCGGCAAGATTGAGATGCTGACACCGCCCAAATACGTAGCGCCCTAAGGGAGGCTTGCGGGAAGGCGCCGCACAGAGCCGTGCGGTCCGGTAGGCCGCTTGTCCAGTATACCTGCCTACTAAACTCGACCCGAAACTACAGCGTGTCTTGACAAGAATTTCAAATTTCCCTACACTGGCATAATCATTCATAAATGATGGTTTTCAGGCAGCTTTCCTCGGCATTAAGGAACTACTGCTCCTCAGTGACGTATAAAGACTCCACACATTCTTTTTTTAGAAGTGGAGGTATACCATGGAAGGCCAAACCAATCACCTTGTCATCACCGGTGCACGGGAAAATAACCTTCAAAATGTCAGCATAACGCTCCCTCGGGACAAACTGATTGTGTTTACCGGCGTTTCCGGTTCGGGGAAATCCAGCCTTGCCTTTGACACGATTTACGCAGAGGGACAGATGCGGTATGTGGAGTCCCTGTCCTCCTACGCACGGCAATTCCTCGGCTCCAGGGGCAAGCCTGATGTTGATTCCATTGAAGGGCTGTCACCGGCCATCGCCATAGAGCAAAAGGCAACCAACAACAACCCCCGATCCACCGTTGGAACGGTAACGGAAGTGTATGATTATTTGCGCCTCCTTTGGGCGAGGATCGGCACACCCCATTGTCCGCAATGCGGAAAAGTAATAAAGAAACAATCGGTTGATCAGATCGCGGAACAGATCATGTCCATGAAAGAGGGAACACGCTTTTGGATTCTCGCGCCTCTCATGCATGGAAAGAAGGGGGAGCACCAAAAGGTGTTAAAAGACCTTTTGAAACTCGGCTACGCCCGTGTACGCATTGACGGTACGCTGTATGATCTAACCGAAAAAATCACGCTGGAAAAAACAACGAGGCACAACATTGAAGTGGCGGTTGACCGTCTGTCTGTTAAAGCGGACCAACTTATGCGTATCACCGGTTCCGTGGAAACGGCGCTTAATTTGGGTGACGGCCTTATCGCGGTTTATCTGCAAGACGAAAAAAAAGAAGAACAGTTTTCAAGTAATTACGCTTGCCCCCATTGCGGAATAAGTCTGCCGGAACTTTCGCCCCGGATGTTCTCTTTTAACAGTCCCTACGGGGATCCTGCGGGAAGTGTTCCGGCCTTGGCTTCTTTCTGGAAATTGACCCGGAGCTTATCATCCGGGACATGAACCTGTCCCTGCGCAAAGGCGGCATTGCGGCGCCCGGCTGGGGCAGCGCAATCGAAGGAACTATAAGCGGCTCAATCTATATGGCCCTGGGCAAGAAGCATGGATTTACCATTGATACGCCGCTCAAGGAACTTTCCCAAAAAGCTTTGGATGCCATACTCTACGGTACAAAGGGCGAAGAGCTCAAATTAAAGTATTCCGGTTACGGGGGGCCGCTGATGGCGGTATCCCGCCCCTTTGAGGGTGTTATCCCCAATCTGGAACGGCGCTACAAAGAACAACAGTCCGAAGCGTCGATGTCCGAACTGCAAAGTTTTATGGCCGCCATGCCATGCCCTGACTGCCATGGCGACCGGCTCAGTCCCGTGGTGCGTGCCCTGACGGTGGGCGGGATGAACATATCGGATTATTGCAAGCTGAATGTGACACAGGCGAAAGAATTTATCGGCAATCTGAAACTTACCCGCAATGAATCTAAAATCGCCGAATCCATAGTACATGAAATCCGCTCCCGCCTTGACTTTTTGCAAAGCGTGGGACTTTCCTATCTGTGTCTTAACCGCATGGCAGGAACACTATCTGGCGGCGAAAGCCAGCGTATCCGTCTGGCAACACAAATCGGCTCCGCCCTGACCGGAGTTCTCTATGTTCTCGATGAACCCTCAATCGGCCTGCACCAGCGGGACAACGATATGCTCCTTGCCTCACTCAAAAAACTGCGGGACCTGGGCAACACATTGATTGTGGTAGAGCATGATGAGGAAACCATACGGCAAGCCGACTGGATTGTGGACATCGGCCCCCATGCGGGCGTACACGGCGGATACAGTAGGTCCGAGTTGGTAGTAATAGGGGCCGCAGAAAACAATTAAAGTTGGTAAACCCCCGGCTATGCCGGGGGTTTACCAACTTTAATTATAACGGTGAACTGATTACTTTTTTGCAGACCGCCCTTGGCTGGGGCATTACCGGGGACACCAGCGAACAGGTCATGTTTATCCTTGTCGGTAACGGTGCAAACGGCAAGAGTACCCCCTCCCCGTTGTAACTTAATTATGGCTAAAAGTTGTTCAAATTTTGAACAACTTTTTCCGGAACAAATTGCTTGACAAACCGGCCGAATATCATCATTCTTGTTTTTATGAAAAGGATCGGTAAGGTGAATCAAAACGGCGTACGCACAGCACAGCAGTATATGCAGAAAAGCCGTAATTATAGTGTAAACACTAATAATTTGTCAACCCTTACCCCCCCCCCCCCCCCCCCCCCCCCCCCCCCTCCCCCCCCCCTCCCCCCCCCCTCCCCCCCCCCCCCCTCTCCCTCCCAACCACCCATTATCCCTATAACCCTCCCAAACAAATCCAACACACCATATCAAACAAAAAAATAAACAAATAAAAAAAAACAAAACAAAAAAAACAAAAACCACAAAAACACATCAC
>BNUT01000054.1 GCA_025997555.1 Spirochaetia bacterium | reverse complement strand
GTATTGATAAAATTCCAAACCGGGCGGCATCAAATTCCATGTTTCCTTCCTTCTCAGAGATTGTGCTTGCAAACGGGAATTTATACAATATGCGGTGGAAACCCGCACTTTTCCATCACACTTTCCTGCAGCGCGGTATCAATAAGCTCATCCAGTTCCAGCGCTTCGTACAGCTTATTTGCCTCATCAATATCGCCCCGCAGCACCGGGTGGGGGGGGCTGAACAGTACGCAGCAGTCCTCGTAGGGCAAAATCGAAGTTTCATAGGTACCGATTTTTTCTGCGCTGCGGATGATGCTTTCCTTGTCCGTGCCGACAAGGGGCCGCAGTACCGGCAATTTTATCCGGCTTTGGGTGCAGCTTAAATTTTCCACGGTCTGACTTGCCACCTGGGAAAGGCTTTCCCCGGTGATGAGGCATTTGGCCTTGACGCGGCGGCTGAGTTTTTCCGCACATTCCATCATAGCCATCCGCAGTAATACGGTAGTCCAAGGCTCAGGGGCGCGTTCCTTTATCCGTATCTGGACTGCGGTAAAGCCCACGGTGTAGAGCCTGATTCCCATGGAATAGCGGCCCACGATCCCCGCAAGGGTAATCACCTTTTGCCGGGCCTCTTCCGAGGTGTAGGGCCATGCGTGGAAATACACCGCATCGATCCCCATGCCCCGGGAGGCCATCATGAAGCCCGCCACCGGGGAATCGATGCCACCGGAAAGGAGGAGGAGCCCCCGGCCTGCGGTCCCCACGGGAAGCCCCCGGAGGCCCTTCTTTGCCAACCCAAAGATATAGGCCTTTTCCCGTATCTCCACCTCGATGATCCCCTGGGGAGCGTGGACATCAACCGTTAAACCGGGAACCGCTTCCAGCACCGCCTCGCCCCCCTTGCTGCGGATACCGTAGGAATCCAGGGGGAAGCTCTTGTCGGTCCGGCGGGCCTCAAGCTTGAAGGTACGGATGCCCTTTTCATAAAGGCTTTTTCCTTCCTCAACGCAGGCGGCCATCACCGCTTCTACGGTCTTTTCGCATTTCCTCGTTTTTGCCCACCCGGAGATACCCATGAGGTGATCCAGCGCGTCTTCAACTCTGGGACAGCTAGTGTCCGGGCAGTGCACGTAGAAGCGGCCCCTGGTGGTCTCCACACGGGAAGTGGTGGAGCGGAGCAGGGCCTGCAGATTGCGTTTAAGGATCTGCTCGAAACCGGCGCGGTTCCCCCCCTTAAGGGTAAGTTCTCCCGGCTTTAAGAGGTAGCTGTTCGATTGTACCGGCGCCGGTCTTTCACCCTTGTTTACAGGAATTTCAGGACCCCCCGAACCGCTTCGATAAGAAGATCGATTTCTTCGTCAGTGGTGGACCAGCCCTGGGAGATGCGGATACCCTCAAGGCTTTTTTGTTTATCGATCCCCATGGCGGCAAGGACCGGCCTTTCGGCTTTGGCGCTGGAACAGGCGGACCCGGTGGAAATGGCGAAACCCGCTTCATCGAGGGCGCGGACCATCACTTCTCCGGGGATGCCGTCAAAGGCGGCCTGGACTATCCAGGGGGAAAAACGCTTATCTTCTTCACCCCGATCCGCCGGAATCAGGGCGCAGCGTTCCATGGAGGCAAGGCCCCTTATCAGTTTCTTCATGCGCTGTGCCGCCGCACCATAAGCTTCCGTTACTTTTTCCGCTGTTCCGTGCCGTTCAAGACAATCAGCCAGCGCCAGCGCCCCGGCGGTATTTTCCGTTCCCGGCCGGATGCCTCCCTCCTGGCCCCCGCCTGAATAAACCGTTTCCAAAGGACGGCGCAGATAGAGGAGGCCGATTCCCCGTGGTCCCCCGATTTTGTGGGCGCTCAGGGCGGCGGAGTCCACATCCCAGCCTGAAAGGTCAATGGGAATTTTCCCCACAGCCTGGACCATGTCGCAGTGAAGGTGAACAGGCGGATGTCCCGCCCCCCGGCCGTGAAGCTCCGCGCCTATGGCCGCCATATCCATCACCGCGCCGGTTTCGTTATTCACCGCCATAATGGCGGCAAACCGGGCATCGGGGTATTTTTCCAGGGAGCGCCCGATGGTTTCCGCGCTGACCCTGCCATCCGCCTCCACCGGAATAACCCCGGTCTGTTTCCCAAGCCTGGCCAGGACGGCGCAGTTCTCCCGCACACTGGGATGCTCAACTGCGGAATACAGAAAACGGCCCCCGGTCCTCCGCAGTAAAAAGGAATGGATGACGATGGCATTGGATTCGGTTCCCCCGGAAGTAAAATAGATGCTTTTCGGCGGAAGGCCCAAAACAACGGCGCAGCGGCGGCGGGCATCTTCCAGCGCTTCACGGGCCTTGCGGCCCTCAAGATAGGGAGATGAGGGATTGCCGAAGGGGAGGGCCCCCGGAGGGGCTGCGATCCCGGCGTCGGGAATAGCGGTGGCAGCCCAGTCAAAATAATAACGGTGATTCGGTGGATGCATGATGTACTATCTGCCCTGGGAGACAGTGGCGGAAGCAGTTTTATTTTTCAATTCCAGTGCCCGGTTCATAAAGTGAATAATCGTAAAGAAGCAGATGCCCACAAGGTAGGCAATCAAAAGGACCAGCAGGGAGAGCCGACCTTCTATTTTAACAGAGACATAGACCAGAATACTCAGGACTATCTGCAGGGAACAGAGTACTGCGTTCAGACGGCGGGGGGTCAATCCCAGATTCAGGAGCTTATGGTGGATGTGAAGTTTATCGGGGCTGTCGATACGTCTCCCGTCCCTCAGGCGGCGCCATATTGCGGCGACGATATCAAAGGTGGGGATCAGTAATATTGCCGCCACATAGGGTATCGGCAGATCTATGGGGGGCTGCCATCCGGCAGCATCACCATAGACGGCGTTGCTTTCCATCAGAGGCAGCAGGGCCAGGGTGAAGCCAAGAAACTGGCTGCCCCCATCGCCCATAAATATTTTCGCCCTGGGAAAAGGTGCATTGAAGATCAGAAAACCACAGATAACTGCCGCAAGGCAGATACATAACAGGACCGTAGAGCGGACAGCTACAAAATTTTCAACGAAGCTCCCCCCGGCGGAAGCGAAAATAAGGGCAAAAGTTAGGGCTATTAACAGGGAAATGCTCCCCGCAAGACCATCTACCCCGTCAATAAAGTTAATCGCATTGGCAAGTCCCACAATCCAGAGGAAAGTCAGGGGGTAACGGACCCAGTTTAGTTCCGAAAAAGGGCCAATATCAATAAAGAAGATCCGGTGGAAGGTATAGCCGGGGATAACAACACAGAGGGCTGCAATGGCCTGGGTAAGGAGCTTGTACCGGGGCGCTATGGGGCGTAAATCATCGTATACCCCGGATACCAGGACAAGAATAATGGCAATGAGGGGCGGGAGGAAACGCCACCCAAAATTGGATTCCACCGCCAAAAAGTTGATGATAAAGGCAATAATGATAAAGGCAGAGGCAAATCCTGCACCCCCAAGCCGGGGAATGTCCCCGGTATGGATTTTCCGTTCATTAACAGGATCATACCAGGACATTCTGCGTGATATTTTGAGGGTTACCCAAACGGCAATAAGGGAGAGAAAAAACGAAAGGATGATAATACAGGCTGAGCCAAGCACCGGCAAAAACTCCAAGGATTATGAATATGTCATATTATACTACTATAAAAAAACAAAAAGATATAGTACCCTGATTCCATGCTTGTATTAAAATTTGGCGGCACCTCGGTGGGAACCCCCGGCGCCATTGGGCACATTATCGATATCCTTAAGGATAAGAAACATGCGGGCCGGGTCGCGGCTGTGGTTGTTTCCGCCTTTTCCGGCGTAACCGACGGACTTATTGACATGGCGCGGAAAGCCGCAGCGGGGGACAGCGCGGGGGGAACGGATGGCGGCTCCTATACCGAGCCGGTATCTGCCCTGAAAAAGCGGCATTTCGAGGCCGCTTCTGCTTTTCTTGAAGGGGAAGAATGTAAGAAGGCCCAGGCCGATACGGCCGTCCTTATCGCGGAACTAGAGCGCATCCTTGACGGTGTTGCGCTTCTGGGGGAACTTTCCCCCCGCACCCTGGACCTGATTATGAGTTTTGGGGAGCGGCTCTCCGCATCCCTGCTGGCCCATATTTTTAGCGCTCAGGGTGTCAGCGCGGCCTTTCTGGATGCCCGTCCCCTTATCAAAACCAACGGCGAATTCGGCCATGCCCAATTTTTTACAAAAGAAAGTTTTTCCAATATTCATGATTTTTTCGATCCCCCCAAGGGGAAAAAGCCGCCCCTCCAGGTAGTCACGGGTTTTATTGGTTCCGTCCTGGAAAAAGCTGCCAAGACCTCCCGGATTATCACCACCACCCTGGGCCGTGGCGGCTCCGACCTGAGCGCCGCGATCATCGGCGCTGCAATCGGGGCGGAGGAGGTGGAAATCTGGACCGATGTGGACGGCATCCTCACCTCGGACCCCAAACTGGTAAAAAACGCCTTCCGTATCAACGAGATTTCCTACATTGAGGCCATGGAACTTTCCCATTTTGGGGCGAAGGTTATCTATCCTCCCACAATAAAGCCCGCCCTGGAAAAGGGCATCCCCATAGCGATACTAAATACCTTTAACCCCACGAGCCCCGGCACCCGGATAGTCCGTGACGCAGATGAGGGGGAGTACCCCATCCGGGGGATCAGTTCCATGAACAAAGTCGACCTTGTCCGCATCCAAGGTTCCGGTATGGTGGGGGTGGCGGGTTTTTCTTCCCGGCTTTTCGGGGCACTGGCCCGGAAAAAGATCAACATCATCATGATTACCCAGAGTTCCAGCGAATACTCGATCTGTTTCGCCGTGCTGCCCCAGGATGCCTCCCCGGCGCTGGCGGCAATAAACGAGGAATTCGACAGGGAGATAGCCGCCGAAGCCATCGATCCCCCGGTAAGCGAAGGGGATTTGGCGATTATTGCCGTGGTGGGTTCCAAAATGAAGAGCACCTCCGGCATTTCAGGTAAGGTCTTTCATGCCCTGGGCCGGAACGGGGTCAACGTTATCGCCATAGCCCAGGGTTCCTCGGAACTCAACATATCGGCGGTCATTTCCCGGCAGGACGAGGCCAAGGCCCTCAACGCTGTCCACGAAGCTTTTTTTCTCTCCGCAGTCCGTTCGGTTAACCTCTTCCTTTTGGGCTTAGGTCTTATCGGGGGCACCCTGGCGGACCAGATCGCCGAACAAAGGGAGACCCTCGCCCGTGATCACCATATCCGCATCAACCTGGCGGGGGCGGGGGCCGCCAATTTCCAACGGATGATTTTCCGCAGGGAAGGGCTGGACGCGAAAAAAATAAAGGCCCTGCTGGCCGAAGGAGGGGAGGGGACTGAGCCTTACAAGCTCCCCCTCTTTGTTGAAAGGATGAAGGCCCTGAACCTCCCCAATTCAGCCTTCTGCGACTGTACCGCCAGCGACGATGTGGCCGCCGTTTACGGGGAAATCCTCGAATCCGCCATCTCCATAGTGACACCCAATAAGCGGGCCAACACCGGTTCCCTTGAATATTACCGGAAGCTTACCGGCTATTCCCGTGACCGGGGTATCCCCTACCTCTACGAGACCACAGTCTGTGCGGGGCTCCCGGTGATCTCCACCCTGCGGGATCTTTTTCTGTCCGGTGATAAAGTACGCCGCATCGAGGCGGTGCTCTCCGGCACTTTGAGTTATATCTTTAATAACTACGATGGCAGCAAGCCCTTTTCCGCCCTGGTGCGGGAGGCCAAGGCCAAGGGCTATACCGAACCGGACCCCCGTGACGACCTCAACGCCATGGATGCCGCCCGCAAGGCCCTGATCCTGGCCCGTGAATGCGGCCTGTCCCTGGAATTTTCCGCCGTTGCCATAGAGCCGATTCTGCCCCCGGCCTGCTTCAAGGCCAAAGACGTGGATGCCTTCTTTGCGGAACTTGAAAAGTCCGATGCCGCCTTTGAAAAGCGCCGGGCCGATGCCGCCGCAGAGGGCAAGTCCCTGCGTTATGTGGCGATCATCGAAGAAGGGGCGGCGAAGATATCCCTCCGCTCCGAACCGGCGGGCAGCCCCTTCCGTTCCCTGGTGGATTCCGACAACATCGTGGTGATCACCACCGACCGTTATTCCAGCCTTCCCATGGTGATCAAGGGCCCCGGCGCTGGGGCTCAGGTTACCGCCGGCGGCGTATTCGCGGATATCGTGAGGATTGCCCGGACTTTGGTATAGTTGTAATAGAGTTGTTCAATAACTAACCGAGTTGTCGAACAAGTCAAATGAGCATTGAGGCGCCCTCTTCGGAGGGCGAAAAATTTTGAAAAAAGGATATATATGAAAAAGATTTATCTGTCACTGATCGTTCTTTCCATTGTTCTCATTTCGGCCTGTACCTCCATTGATTTGGCAACCTATGAAGATGAAAAGGTCTATGCGGAACTGGAAACCAATGACGCTAAACTGATCACCCTGAAGGTAAAAAATCTGACCGGCACGGAACTTAACATTCTCCCGGACCAGATTTCTTATTCCTCTGACAGTAAGACCAATGCCCTGGTCCCGGAGGGAACCCTAAAGCCGGTAGCCTCCAGGGGAACCGAAAGTTTTTTCTTTGTGGACCCCCAGGCAGTCACTGTCCCAAAGCCTGATAAACGCGAGGTGGCCAAATGGGTTCCCGATAGTTTGAAGACCTCGGAATTCAAGTTTGGCTACAGGATTGGTGAAACCGATGGGGTGATGATCTTCCCGGACCCCCAGGAACGGACACTGGCGGGCAAGGTGAATATAAGTAATGATTTTGCCCTGCCGGTTTTCACAAAACCTGAGGCCCGGCGGACAAAATTGTACAACATGGCATTGGATCAGGCCAAAGCCAGTTTCGGCGCCGGTATCCGCTTGGTCAATGTACGGTATGACAGTACCACTAACTTTTTTGTAGACAAGGCAACCTTGAGCGCAGATGTGGTGAAAGGTAATTAGGGAAGCGCACCCAATAAAAAAGCGGCAGGAAGGGCTTTCTCATAGGAGGAAATAAAGCCCAAGCCTGCCGCCGAAAATTTTTAAAAAGGTAAAACCTGCGTCTTTAGCCCTGGTTAAGACGCGGGTTCTTTATTTCTTACTTCTTAAAAAGATTCGTGAAAGCGTTGCCCTTTTTGGCGCCTGTGTCATCAGTAGTATTGGTTTCGTATGAACCAGGCGCTGTTATGCTGAAGGTTTCATTGGTGACCGTTATCATTTGTTGATTTTCACCGGTACCAACAGGCGTATTTTGGGTCGACGTGATCTTTAATGTCTCGGTATACTTGATAGCAGTTGCCGAGCCATACCAGGTCTTTGAAGTAGGCTGATCATTCTTAATCATCTTGCCCATCTTATAGTCGGTATGGTCTGCGTAATTTCCCTCTATTTTGACGTTTACAATGCTATCGGCGCCGAGTTTCTGCGCCTCCTGCAGCAATTTATAGAAGGTATAAACCTCACCTTTTTCCCCGCCGGCGCCGTCACCCTCCCGGGTATACTCTGCAAATACCAGACCCAGTGACTGGAAGTCCTTGTTGGGAATCAAAATATCCTGATAATCCCCGCCTACCGGCTGCACCCGGCTAACCCGGTTTACCGTCGAACAACCGGCCAAGGTCCCCAGTACCAGCGCCATGCCGATCACTGCTGCAAACAATTCATGCCTTTTCATTTTACCCTCCAAGGTAAATCCATTGAGTAAAAAAATGCAAATGATCCACAGGGCATGAATCAATTAACAATTTTTTTACAAAAAATTTGTTGTTTCCAACGAAACAACATTAATGTGTAGTTTTATACCACATATAATTATGTTTCGTCAATACAATAATGTTGTAATAATAAACAAAAAATGGTTGATTTCATCAATTACAGTGAAAATATGGCGGACATAGAAGTCCAGTTGCGTCAGGTAGCGGTCCGTTTGCGGGAAGAGCGGGAAAAGGCCCGAATTTCACAGATGGATCTGTCTTTTTTGGCAGGATTGTCCCAAAATCAGGTCAACAACATTGAGACGGGGAAACGGGCGCCGAATTTATATACGATTTTAAAAATCTGCAATGCCCTGCATATAAGCCCTGCGGTTCTGTTCAACACTGCGGATGGAGAACGTCAAAAGGCACGGGAAACGGTCATCAATCTCATATCAAAGTACATGTAGGGTCTACCGCAGATATACCGGCGATTCTTCCATTTTTGCCAGCACCCCTTCAAAGACGCCCATGTCCCAGGCGAGGTCCAGGACGCAGTACTTGTTCCGCATCATCTGGGCGCGGCGGGCGGTGGCAATGGCATCGTGACGGCTGAGGTTGATCACCTCAGGCTGCAAAGGACAGCCCGCGCTGCCGAGGAGCGCCTTGAGTTCGCTATAGGGGAGAAGCCGGTCAAGGATGCGGCTGCGAATATCCTTCCAGTTGTCCCGGAAGGTTTGGCCGATCTTTTCTGCCACTTTGTCATCAACCAATTTTTCCAGGGCGGTTTTTACCACCGAGTCGTGGGCGCGGCTGCCCTTAAAAGCATTGGACACTTCCAGCATCCGCCGGGATGGTGCGGGGCGCTGAAAGTTTTTTGGCGGGGCAGGGGGGCCATTGGGGTCCGCAAAGAAAATTTCCGTAAAGGCCGTGGCCGCCAGGGTACCGATGGTTACCTTGTGGCCGTGGGTGACGGGAACACCGTCCTTGCAAAGATCGTCCATCTCCCAGACGTGGCTAAAGAGGTGTTCCGAGCCGGAGACGGGCCGGGAACCCTTGAAGGCCTGCATGGAAAAGCCCGTGATTGCCAGGGCTTCAAAAAGGGCCTTTACCGCGTCGGCGTCTCCCTTTGCGGCGTTGATAGAACGGCGGAGGACATCCAGCAGTCCCGGCTGGGTCATGTTCCAGATTTTTTCGTTAATCTGTTCCGCCACAGGAGCGCCCTGGGGCCCTGCGATACTGGCGATGATCCAGTCCGTACCGGCAATGATCTTGCTGGCCAGATCTCCAAAGCCTGAGGATGAAAGGTAGGCCGGGGCCTTTGCCAGTACATCCGGGTCGGCGGCAAGGGTAAGGGGGGCGGGGCACTCAAGGGTTTCCTTGCAGCCGTTTAATAAGATTGCCGCGCCGTAAGCGGTATAGCCGTCCACGGAAGCCGCTGTGGGTACGCAGAGGTAGGGGATGCCCAGCTCCGCCACTGCCCGCTTGACCAGATCGTTCACCGTGCCCCCGCCGATGGCGATGGGGACCGTTTCTTTAAGAGCGCTTAGGGCGGAAAATTTTTCTTTTAGCAGGCCGATGTTTGAATATTCCGCATGGAGCCGGGGTTCGGCGGGAAACCGGAATTCTCCGGCGATTTTTATCTTCGCCCCGTCCAGGACTTCCTTGACCCGCTTACCCGCAGCCTCCCAGGTGTTTCCGTCGGAGACCAGATACACGGCGCTGCACTTGTAGAACTTGTCAAGCAGCGCAGGAATTTCGGCATAGCAGCCCCTGGTAACCAGGAGCTCCCGTGTTTCATCGGCGGCACTTAAGCAGTCCGCGAGGGAAGGGATCAAAGCTTTGTTATTGGTGTCCATGGTTTACTGTATCACATCTTATGAAGTATATTGAAGAGGCGAAGGAGACGATACCATGCCCATAGCCACAGCGGTAAAAGAAGCCCTTGGATCATCATCGATGATCCGTAAAATGTTTGAAGAAGGGAATCAGCTTAAAAAACAGCATGGAGCGGATAAGGTTTTTGATTTTTCCATCGGGAATCCCGATATCGAGCCGCCCCCTGCGTTCCACCGGGTCTTTCTCAAGCTTGCCAAAGAGGACAGGAAGGGTTCCCACGGGTATATGCCCAATGCGGGCTATCCCGATGTGCGGGAGGCGCTGGCAAAAAAGGCATCACGGGAACATAAGGTAAACATTGACGGTTCCCATCTGGTGATGGCCGTGGGGGCCGCCGGAGGACTCAACGTGGTCTTCAAGACCATCCTTAACCCCGGTGATGAGGTGATCGTTTCCCGGCCCTACTTCATGGAATACCGGTCTTATGTGGGGAACCACGGCGGCCGCCTTGTCGAAGTTGACACCCTCCCGGATTTCAATCTGGACATCGAAGCCATCAAGGCCAAACTTTCTCCCAAAACCGCAGCGGTGCTGATCAACTCCCCCCACAACCCCACGGGCCGGGTTTACCCGGCGGCAGCCATCGCCGCCCTGGCGGAAGCCCTGCGCGCCCACGGCAAGGCTTCCGGCCGCCTGCCCTACCTCGTGGCCGATGAGCCTTACCGGGAGATCGCCTACAACAACATCGAAGTGCCGCCGGTCCTCTCCGCCTACAGCGAATCTATCATAGTAAACTCCTACTCAAAAAGCCTCTCCCTTCCCGGCGAGCGGATCGGGTATATCGCGGTAAGCCCCGATATCTCAGCCAAGGATGATATGATGAACGGCCTCATCTACGCCACCCGTATTCTGGGCTACGTCAACGCCCCGGCCCTGATGCAGCGGATCGTGGCGGAACTTACCTTTGCCAAGGTTGACGTGGCCATTTATGCCAAACGCCTTGCCGCCTTTAAAGAGGCCCTTGATGCGGCGGGGATACCATACACGGAACCGGAGGGGGCCTTTTATTTGTTTTGTAAAGTCCCGCCGAAAAAGGGCGGCGCCTCAGCCGAAGTTGGGGATGATAAGGCTTTTGCGGATCACCTCAAACAGTACCTTATTTTGGGGGTGCCGGGCACGGGTTTTGGGAAACCGGGCTGGCTGCGCTTTGCCTATTGTGTGGATGAGAAGCTCATCCGCGCCAGCGGGGCGGCGTTCAAGAAGGCTGTGGAAAGCTGGTAGAAGAATAGTATTGTTTAACTTTAATGGTTCTGGTATATTCTAGCTAATATATGGAGGTGTTTGTATGCGGAAACCAGTATCATATCTTGCGGTCATTTTTCTTTTATTTTCTTTTGCCGCTTGTTCAAAAAATGAATCAAAATCTCCCGCCCCCGGAATTACCCCGGAGATTACGGAGAGTTTAAGCTATGGATATACCCTGCGCCCACAGTGGCTCTATACCCTGGCGGAGGATACCGGGGCGGAGAAGGATACTACCAAGGCCCTTGAGGCCCTTTCTCTGGGGGAACAGCTTACAATACTGGACGGAGGAAGCCCCCGGAAAGCAACGAATAGCTACGACAACAAGCCCTATGACTATACCCGTGTACGTCGGGATACGGGAAAAGAAGGCCTGGTTTTCGCCAATCAGATAGCAGCCGGAGGAGAGCTTGCGGTGGTCATTGATGAAAAGGCCAATCTCTACAGGACTCCCAAGAATGTGGATGTTACCGACAATATCCTGCCTTTTAAGACAATTCTGGTGATTTTCCCGGAAACCATGAAGGACAATTTTATCGAGTTTTCAGCCTACGATCCGGAGAAGACGGCATACCGGAAGGACGTCTTTATCAGAACCGGGGCCTATTCAACCAGGGACGACGATGTACAGGCATCCATTCTGCTCCAAACCGCGCTGGCTCTGGACGCGAAGGAACAGGTCCGCCGGGAGGCTTTGTTGAAAGCCGCCCTGGAGGATTACCCCGATTCGGCTTTTACCGCAGAAATCAGGGGAATCCTGTACCCCGGCGAAGGTGTTGCCGTACAGGACAGCTCCTACACCTATCTTTTTGTCAACGATGATAATGTAAATGTTCGGGAAATGCCCCATGAAACCAGCTCAGTGGTGGCAAAGTTAATGGCGGGTACGGAGGTTTACGTAGGCAGTGAGACGGTGCATACCTATACCGTGGGAGGCCTCACTGACAAATGGTTTTACGTTAATGATACCGGCTGGGTTTTTGGCGCTTTCCTGGTTGAAAAATAGCACAAATCCTTAAACACCGCTTCCAAAGCCCAAAACCGCGAGGTGTTTTATGAAAGGCAATAAAATTCTAAATTTTATTGTTATATTACTCATATATGCACAAGGTTCATTATACGGACAGACCGTCCCTGAAAGGAAACCTGCCGATGATTTGGTATTCAAGGTTGCAGTATATGGGCCCAGTGATGAAATATTTATCTGGTGGGGCCATGCCGCCTTAATTGTAGAAAATACCAGATGGGGGTATTCGCGGGTATTTGATTGGGGTATATTTACGTATCCGGGCGATAGTTTTCTTTGGGAATTTGTTAATAACCGGGTGCAGTATAAATGTACCGTTGATATTGCATCCATGAATGGGTACATTGAAGAGGATCGTGATATTACGATATATACCCTCGATCTTGATACGGAAAAGAAAGAAGCCATTCTGAATTATGCGGAAAACAATGTACTCCCTGAAAATTGTTTTTATAGCTACCATGAGTTTCATGATAATTGTTCCACGCGGATCCGTGATATTATTGATATCGGAACAGGGGGACAGTTAAAAGCGTTATATGCCGAAACTCCCGGACGTTTCACCATCCGGCAGCATATACGGCGTTTCACGTGGTTTAGGCCGTTTTCCGACTGGTTTCTTGCCTTTTTAATGGGGCAGGACCTTGACGAGCCTGTTACCGTCTGGGATGAAATGTTTTTGCCGGTTGAAATTGGACGCAATCTTGTTGATTTTCAATACACCGGCATATCAGGCTCTGAACGCAAGCTGGTAAGCAAAGTCGAAATAGTAAACGCAACAAAGAATCGTCCTCCGGTTTTAAATAAACCATTACGGCAATGGCCGGTTAATTTAATGCTCAGTATGATGGTGGTAGTGTTTATAACGCTCATTACTATTCTGCGTAAAAAAAAGCCCGTTGCAGGCAGGATACTGTGGGGTATCACCCAAAGTCTGCTGGGCCTTTTCTTTGGCATTTCCGGCTGTGTCCTGGTCTTCGCCTTGTTTTTTATGAAATATGATTATTTCCAGCAAAACAGTAATCTTCTATTTATAAATCCGTTGCTATTGGCGGCAGTACCTCTGGGTATTCTCGCGGCAATGAATAAACCATGGCGTATAATGCCGGAAAAATGCCTTCGTATACTGTGGACCTATGTTTTTATCGCGGGTGTTTTTACCCTGTTTATAAAAATACTTCCGGTGTTTTTTCAGCAAAATCAGGATACACACGCTATTATTCTTCCCATTGCGTGTGCGTTAAGCTATATCCCCGAATTCAAGAAACATGGTCGATGATGTTTTCAAGGGTAAGCCCTTCCCGGTTCTGCCGGGTTTTAAGCTCCCGCAGGGTGAGGGGGTCTTTTAAAGCATCCGCACCGGGGATGATGATCCAGCGTGCGCCCTTTTTTTCCGCCAGCACAAACTGCTGGGTAAGTTTTTTCCCTTCAATGGAACCGGCCGCATCAAGCAGTACCTCGCAGGGTATCCCCGCTTCCCGGAATTTCCCCGCCAGGGTCTGATAGGCCCCTGCGTCTTCTTCTTTGATACAGGCGATAATGACATCAGCATAGCCGTTGCGGGATGCAAGTTTTCCCAGACTTTCCAGGGCGGCGATGAGGCGGTCCAGGCCGATGGAGGAACCCACCCCCGTGAGGGCTTCTGTGGCCGACGACGGCTTCGAGTAAAGCCCCGCCAGGTTGTCGTAACGGCCCCCGGAACAGACCGAGCCAATGGCGGGGTCGTCCTTTAAAAAGGTCTCGTACACGATACCGGTGTAGTAATCCAGCCCACGGGTGATGGAGGGGTCAAGCTCAAAAGACCCTTCGGTACCGGAATCAAGCATATATTTGCGCAAGATTTTAAGCCGCTGCGATTCAGGTGATTCCCCGCCTGAAAGGTCGGTGATGGCCGCGAGGGTTTCTTCAAAATTGCCATGGGAACCAATATACTGCAAGATTTTTTCCGCCGCCTCTTCCCCGGCAATTTCCGCAAGGAGCTTACGGGTTTCGTCCTGTCCGATTTTGGCGAGCTTGTCCACGGTACGCAGTATTTCTACGGATTTTTCGGCGACACCGAGCTTGTTAAGAAAGTGGTTGAACAGCCCCCGGTGGTTCAGCCGGATGCTTACATCGACACCGAGCGCCTTGAGGGTGTTCCGCATCATCAAAAGGATTTCAAAATCTGCGGCAGGGCTGTCGCTCCCCACGATGTCAAAATCGCACTGGGTAAATTCCCGGTAACGCCCCCGCTGGGTGTTTTCCCCTCGCCAAACCTTGGCGATATGGTAGCGCTTGAAGGGAAGGGTGAGCTCCCCCCGGTACTGGGCGATAAACCGGGCAAAGGGCACGGTAAGGTCGAAGCGGAGCGCCACATCCCGGTCCCCGTTGTCCTTGAAGCGATAGATCTGTTTTTCAGTCTCCCCGCCGCCCTTGCCCAGCAGGATTTCCGCGTACTCAAGCGCCGGGGTGTCGATGGGGAGAAAGCCGAAGGACCGGAACGAGGCTTCAATTTTTTCCAGCAGATCCCGGCGGGTAATTTCCGCAGGGGGAAGAAAATCCCGGAAACCTTTCAAGATTTTTGGTTCGATATATGATGCCATGGGTTTATAGTGCTGCAAAAAAGTAGTTTTGGCAATTGTGTGCTTCGTGTCCTTTGTGGTAAAAATTCTTCTTGGTTACTATTCACAGCCCGGAAGCCCCAAAAAGGGGCTGTGAA
>BNUT01000053.1 GCA_025997555.1 Spirochaetia bacterium | reverse complement strand
CCGCCTTGAGAGGAATTACGGTGTCCCTGCCCCGGATCACAGTAACACTGCGGGCGGCAAGATCGAGAAAAAAAGCGGCCCCTTCGGGATTGGGCAGTTCGGTCTCAAGCTTTGCAGGGTCCGGTATGTAGGGAACTTTTTTTTCGCCCCGGAGATATTCAAATTTTACCGCCAGCACCCGCCTGCATGCGTCCCGCACCCGTGCGCGAAATACCGCATCGTCCTTCATGGCGTTTACCAGGGAGGTCCAGATCGGATCCAAAAGGTTTGGGGTTTTGGAGAGCATGATGATATCGTTCCCCGCAAACAGGGCCTGTTGCGCCGCGCGGGAAAGGCTCCCCGCCCAGGTGGTGGCGCCGTTCATCATAAGATCGTCGGTGATGATAATACCCCGGTAACCGATTTTCTCCCGGAGCACATCATTTAGAAACCATGGTGAAAGTGAAGCCGGGGCATCCGCAGCTTTAGTGTTGGGAAAAGCCAGATGGCCGCTCATCACCG
Source organism: Spirochaetia bacterium (assembly GCA_025997555.1). Classification (GTDB taxonomy): domain Bacteria; phylum Spirochaetota; class Spirochaetia; order Treponematales; family Breznakiellaceae; genus BNUT01. Next base: position 14,141 of record BNUT01000053.1, on the reverse strand, counting down.
CCGGGAGCCCCTCTTTGGAAAGAATGCGATAGGGCACGAGTTCCCGGTCCCAGAGGGTTTCAAAGTTTAGGGGAATTTGGGGCAGAACCCCGTGGGAATCCTGGTCAGTGTCTCCGTGACCGGGGTAATGTTTCGCAGTAGGAATGATCCCTGCCGCCATCTGGCCCTTCATAAAGGCCGCCCCCAGAATCCCCACCTTCACCGGATCGCTCCCAAAGGCACGGGGTCCAATCAGCACAGAATCCCTGTTGGTAAACACATCTACGGTGGGGGCAAAATTCATGTTGATGCCGATAACCGCCAACTCTTTGCCGATGTAATACCCCGAAAGGTAGGCGTCCTGCGGATACCCCGACGCGCCGATTGCCATGTTCCCCGGCGTTTCGCTGGTGCTTCCCTTTACGTGGCGGATCCAGCCCCCTTCCTGATCCGTGGCCACCAAAAGGGGCAGACCGAATTTTCCTCCCAGGCTGAGGCGCTGCAGGGAGCCCACGGTCTCCGCGAGCCGCCGGGTGTCTCCGGTGTTCCAGCCGAAAATTTTGACCCCCCCGATATTCCGGTCCCGAATCCAGTCGATGATCAGCGGTGAAGGATCGGCTCCCACCCAGCCCAGCATAAAGGTCTGTGCCAGAGCCTGCTCATCGCTCATGGCCGCTTCCATGGCGGCGGCAAGTTCCGCAGGGCTGCCGGAATCAGTAAAACTAAGGGGGAAAATATTTTGCACAGTAATACTAAAAAACAGTATTACTGTTATAATCAACTTCATCATCATAGTATTACTGCGTTCATCCATTCAGCCGATCGATATACTCCGCCGCGCAGTGCGCCGCGATGGCCCCCTCGGCGGCGGCGACCACCACCTGCCGGAATGGGCTGGCGCGGACATCACCGGCAATAAAAAGCCCCGGTACGGAGCTTGCCATTTTCTGGTCCGTGATGATGTATCCGTTTTCATCCTTTGCGGTGTCGGGCACGAGAGAGCTTTGGGGGATGGTCCCCGCAAAAATGAAAACCGCATCTGCGGCTTCTTCGCGGGTCTCGCCAATGCCCTTGCCATCATCACCGGTACGTTCAAGAATGACAGACGCAACTTTTTGTCCGCCCCGGATTTCTTTTATCCGGGTATTGAACCTGACTTCGATATTGGGGTTGTGGAGGGTGCGCTCGGCCAAAGCCTTTTGCGCGCGGAAATGATCCCGCCGGTGAACCAGGACCACCTGGGAAGAAAGCCGGGAAAGGTACTGAGCTTCGTCACAGGCAGCATCCCCGCCGCCAGCGACAAAGATTTTTTTATTTCTGAAAAAGGGGCCGTCACAGGTGGCGCAGTAGGAAACTCCCCGGCCTGAAAATTCCGCTTCACCGGGAACATCCAAGGTGCGGTGCTGCGCCCCGGTAGCAAGGATCACCGCAGGGGCGGTCCGGGTTTCGCCGTTTCCCAGGGCCAGGGTAAAAAGATTCCCCTCGCGTTTGAGCGACAAAACGGATTCAGACAAAAACTGTGCGCCAAAACTTTCAGCTTGTTTGTGGAGGTCCTGGGAAAATTCAAAACCTGTTTTCGGCGGGGCGTCGGCGGAACCCACATTGCCGGGATAGTTTTCAAGTACATCAATAAGCAGCGCCTGACCGCCCGGCGCAAGCTGTTCAATCACCAGTACCTTCAAATTGGCCCGTGCCCCGTATTGGGCGGCGGTCAGCCCCGCAGGACCCGCTCCAATGATAATCAAATCGATAGACATGGTTACTCCTGTTGTTTTCACATTATATAAAAAAGGATATGATGATTCTATGCTGGAAATCGTGGATGCGGCCCGCATAGACGGTTCCGGCGAATTTGGGACCTTCAACCGGATCATTCTGCCCATTAGGTATATTTCCCTACGAATTTGGAAAAATTTGCTAAAAATTCCGCTTTTTAGTTGACACTAAAAAATAGATATGATATGTTTTTAAAAGTAAATTCTAATAATTAGAATTATATTAAGGAAGAACCATGAAAAGTGCTAATAGAAATTGGAAAAGGATTGTTGCCAACCGGTGGCTTTTTCTGTTGGCCCTGCCGGGAATATTGTATTTCCTGCTTTTCCGGTACCTTCCCATGTGGGGTTTGCTTATAGCCTTTAAACGGTACAATGCCGGTTTGGGATTCTGGGGCAGTCCCTGGATAGGGTTAAAGAATTTTACCGATTTTTTTGCAAGCTCCGAATTTATCATGCTTTTTAGAAATACTTTTATTTTGGGTATCTATAATCTGGTCTTTTTCTTCCCTCTGCCCATAGTTCTGGCTTTAATGATTAACGCAGTAAGCAAAAACTGGTATAAACGGATAATTCAAACCATTACCTATCTTCCGCATTTTCTGTCCTGGGTTATTATTGCCAGTATTTGTCAGGTAATGTTGACAACGGAAAATGGTATTATCAATGAGCTTATTTATTCCATAAATGGGGAAAGAATAGCTTTTCTGACGGATCCAAAGTATGTAAGAACCATACTTGTTATCCAAACTATCTGGCGGGAAACAGGATGGGGAACCATTATTTTTCTGGCGGCCCTTACCGGGGTTGATCCTCAGTTGTATGATGCGGCCCATGTGGACGGGGCCAACGCGTGGCAGCGCCTCTGGAATATCACTATTCCGGCCATCATCGGGACCATTGTTACGTTGCTCATCCTCAGATTAGGTCATTTTCTTGATACAGGATTTACCCAGATATTCCTCATGTTAAATGCGTTGAACCGGGACGTAGGCGAGGTTTTTGACACCTATATTTACCGGGTGGGGATTAGGGAAGGTAATCGTATGAGTTATACAACGGCAGTGGGCCTTTTTAAATCAGTAGTGGGTTTGGTTTTGGTACTGACCGCAGACCGCATAGCCAAGAAGACAGACAATGAAGGTATACTCTAAGGGGTAAAGATGTTATATAACCGGACTCTTTCAGCCCGTTTGGGGCAGTGGATACTATGTGTGGTTCTATTTTTTATTGGAGTGATCACAATTATTCCAATACTCCATGTAGTGGCGAGTTCTTTTTCAACCCAGGAATCTCTCATCCGCAGTCGTTTTATGCTGTTTCCCACCGATTTTACTTTGGACGCCTACAAATATATTTTTTCTACCCGAACTTTCGTGAATGGATTGAGGGTGAGTCTTTTTATAACCATTGTCGGAACGGCCCTTAAAATTACCATTACCATGATGTTTGCCTATGTTCTGGCCCATAAAGGACTTCCCGGACGGAAGATCATGAATATGGCTATTCTGATAACGCTGGTGTTTAATGCGGGGATGGTTCCTAATTTTATCAACGTGATGAATTTGGGTTTGAAAAACAGCCTCTGGTCGCTGATACTTCCGACGGCTATTGATCCCTTCAATTTAATTATTATCAGAACCTTTGTGCAGAGTATACCTGAAGAGATAGAAGAATCGGCAAAAATAGACGGCGCCAATGAAGCCCGGATATTAGTTTCTATTATTGTGCCTCTTTCCATGGCTTCAATCGCCACTTTTTCCCTCTTCTATGCGGTAGTTATCTGGAATAGCTACTTTGATGCGATCCTGTATATTTCGGATGTCAATAAATTTCCGGTCCAGGTTTTACTCCGTAATATAGTTTTTATGTCCAGCACTATCGGGGACAGCTCATCCATGGATGCTTCAGTGTATGTACCCCCCCGTGCCATACGGATGGCGGTAATTACCGCGGCAACAGTACCTATTTTAGTGGTGTATCCCTTTGTTCAAAAACATTTTACCAAAGGGGTTATGCTAGGATCTGTTAAGGGCTAAATCCGGCTTCTGCCGGTATGAATAAATTGTTTTTTGGAGGCATGGAAAATGAAAGGTAATGTGCAAAAAATTGCCGGAATATTGATGCTGCTTGGTCTCATCAGTATATTTGTTGGCTGTAAAGGCAAGGAGGCATCGGTTTCTTCTGCGTCAGGTCCTTTTAGAATAACTATTATGAACCGGACAAGTACTGCGGAACCGCCTGCCGCCGATAATGCAGTGATTAAAGAAATAGAAAGAATCACCAATACCAAGCTGGATATCACCTGGAGTTCGCAGGCGGCCTATCCCGAAAAACTGAGTGTAACCATTGCTTCCGGTGATTATCCCATGCTCACTCTTTTTGAGGGAGGCGGCAAGCCAAGTACGGCGGAGATAGAATGTGTGCGGGCCGGACTTTTCTGGAAGGTCGGGGATTATGTCAAGGATCCCCAGTATAAATGGCTGCAGGAACTTGATGATGCCCGGATACAGAACGCCAGTATTGACGGGGAACTCTGGGGCATGTACCGGACACGGCCGGCAGTACGGAATGGCCTGTATTACCGGAAAGATTGGGCTGAAAAGCTTGGACTTGACAAACCAAAAAACATTGATGACTTGTATAACATGGTTAAGGCCTTTGTGAAGGACGATCCCGATGGAAATGGCAAAAATGATACCTTTGGTATCGGCCAGGAAGCCTATCTGCGTTTGGTGTTTGGGGCTCTGAGTCCGTCTTTTGGCATTGGCAACGCATGGGATGTCGTTGACGGTAAATTAGCCGCAGTTCACGTTGAACAAGGATATTTTGACATGCTCAAATATATCAAACGGTTTTATGACGAAGGACTCATAAACCGGGACTTCCCCACGGTGACCGAAGATCGGAGAAACGAATTGCTGGCCGACAATTACGGCATGGCCATTACTTCCATTGATAAGGGTCGGCAGTCCATTGTTCCGCTGCAGAAACTTCATCCGGGGGCGGATTTTGTTGTTATGACGGATCTTCCTGATGTTCACAAACTTATTGCCCGGACCGGGTTTGACAGCAAGTATTACATTTCCAAAAAAGCGGTTCCCAATGAGGCCGATGTAAAGAAGATTATTAAATTCTTTGACGATATGCATTCGCCGGAAATCAATAATCTGATTTATAACGGAATTGAAGGGGTTCATTACACCAAAGTCGGAGCCAATGAGATTACCATAAGTTCCGAACAAAAGGCCAAGTATAATCTGGAAGTTGAACCTGTTTCACAGCTTGGTTTTCAGTTTTTGAAAAACAACTATGTGATAGCCGGAAATTCCTTTCTTGAAGAACAGATTGATTATTTCTACAATAAGTATGATGTTCCTCTCATCAACGATCCTACCCAGACTTTCATTTCTGAAACTCAGGCCCAAAAGGGATCCCAGTTGGAACAGTTTATATGGGATTCCGGTGTTCAGTATATCACCGGTGCGATTGATGAGAAAGGCTGGTGGGCTGCAGTGGATCGTTGGCGCAGGGATGGCGGTGATGCGATGACGGCAGAGTATCAGGCCCAGTACGACAAGGTTAAAAAGTAGGAATTTTGCAAACAGTCCCTGAATATTTTGAGGACTGTTTGCTGTAAAAAAAGCAGGGAGATACTTGAAATGGAAAAAGGGAAAACCGTTCTTGATGTTTTTAATTCCCGTGCGAACCCGGATACGCCTTATGACGTAATCGTATGCGGCGGCGGCCCTGCGGGATTGGGCGCAGCTTTGGCGGCCGGCATGAACGGCGCGAAAACGGTTATTTTTGAAGGCCGTAATCAGTTTGGAGGATCCGCCACCGGTTCTAACTGGATGGAGTGGAATGCTCTTTTTAAGGACTCTGACGGAAGGCGGCGCGGCGGTGTAAATGATCTCATCGTGGATGAAATCCAGAAATGGGGACCCGATGCCTGGGTTAAGGGCGATCGGGGAAGGGTAATTCGTGATCACTACGCGCTGCATATTCATCCGGAATACGCGAAAAAAGCGTTCTTTGATCTGTTTAAGCGTTATAAAATCGATTACCAGCTTTATAGCCCCGTGGTTGGGGTGGAAAAAGAGGGCGATCGGGTAACCGGCGTGGTGATCGGCGCAAAGGAAGGCAATGTTACCTATAAGGGTAATGTTATAATTGATGCCAGCGGTGACGGTGATGTGGCTCATTATGCCGGCTGCGAGATGGCGACGGAAGGTGAAGAGACCACCCACTGGAGGGCCTTTGTTACCGTAAGTTTTCTTGTCTGCAATGTGGATACAGCTAAATTCTGGAAATGGCTTAATATGGCGGATTTAATGGTTCCTTCTTTTCGCCCCTACCGGGAACGAATTCTGGAGCCGGGAATCAAACTTGGGTACAATCTGCCGACATGGATAGGTTTTGATGAGGCTACAGTACCGGGGATTGTATCCATAAACAGCGGGACTTCCCAGGAAATTTCTGTTGATCCGTCGAAGAGCTATTCATTAACTTATATGGAACAGGCAGGTACTGATCAAGCCATAGATTTTGTGCGCTGGGTTAGGACCGAAAGGAATCATCCCGGAATGGAAGAATGTTATCTGCTCCGGGTAGGTCCCTATGCCCTGGCCCGGGATACCCGGCGTTTGATAGGGGAATATGTTTTTACCGATAAAGATGTCATGAATGGCAGCCAGTTTGATGATACAATAGCAACAAAGTACGGCAGCAGTGACCCGGTCGGTTCGGTACGGAAAGCCACAACCATCAGACAGGGCGCTCCCTACCCCTATCGCTGTTATCTGCCAAAGAAGATCGATGGCTTGTTGGTTGCCGGGCGTTGCGGGTCTGCTACCTTGTTGGGGCATTTCGGCGGAAAGAGTATTGGTAATATGATATGTATAGGCCAGGGGGCGGGCGTTGCGGCAGCGCTCTGCAGCAAAAACGGAGTACAGCCCCGCAAGCTCGACTATCATCTGATTCAACAAAAATTGGATGAAATGGGTGTCAGCCTGTGATCAGGGTTAAGCGGTGAAAACACAGTTTGAATGTCATGAATATTTCTCCGGTGTCTATCATATCGGTGATGTCACAGGGGTTCATTTTACCCTGATTATTTTGAAAGAAGCCAAACAGGCGGTACTTTTTGACTGCGGCTACGGATTGGTGGATGTCAAATCGGTCATTGTTCCCTTGCTTGAAAAGCACTCGCTGGATATTGGCAGACTCCGGGTGATCATCAGTCATATCCACCGGGATCATGTCTTTGGAGCCAGATGGTTTGATTCATTTTATGTTCACGAAGCTGATGTTGTATTATTGGATACATATACGGATAAGGGCGCACGGGAGGGGGCCCTGCAAAAATTTTTGAACAATCAGCTTGTACTTGACGGGTTTGACGAATCCGCTTTTTACCACGATGATTATCACCGGCGAATCCGTGTGGGAATTCCTTCCTTTGACGGAATTGATATTGTTCATCTGCCCGGGCATACCCCCGGATCGGTTGTTTTATTTATTCCTGAACATCGTCTTTTGCTTACCGCAGACAACTGGAATCCCACAACGTGGTTATTTTTCCCTGAGGCTCTTCCCGTGGAAGAATATACTGAAAATATGAAGTCATTATTGTCTTTCAATTTTGAACATGTGCTCTGTTCCCATTCGGGGGAACTGGTAGTCGGCAAACGTCTCCGCGATTATATTAACGGACTTACGGCTGATAATTTTTCAAAGGCCGTGGCAACCACGACGCCTTATCCTGAAATTAAAACACTGCTCTGCCACCCAGAACCGGGAACCAATTTTATATTTCGCGGCAAATAACCGGGAGGCTCAATTCCGGTTATTGATTGCGGCTTGTTCTATTGATCGCAGATGGACCCGTCGGTGTTCAGGCGGGTGTATACCTCTTTTCTCTTGTAGGGGAACCGTTCTTCCACATTGTCCGTCAGCTCCAGTCCCAGGCCGTACCCTTCGGGGAGGGCGATAAATCCGTCCCGGCATGGGGGGATGGCGGTAACGATATCCGACTGCTTCAGGGCTTTGATGTTTTCTGTTTTGTCAAAGACGAACCGCTCGGTGGCGGCGGGCCCGTCATGATCCGGCAGTTCCTGGATGGCGAAGTTTTCTACCGCGGCGGCGATGTGCAGACAGGCGGTGGTGCTTACCGGGCTCAGGGGATTGTGGGGGACGATGAGCGCGTCGTGGGCTTCGGCGATGGCGGCTATTTTTCTGGCGCCGGTGATGCCCCCACAGACACAGACGCTGGTCCTGACATAACTCACCGCGTTTCTGGACAGGAGCATCTCAAATTCCTGGATGGTATGAATCCGTTCCCCGGTGGCGATGGGCAGATTTATCCGATTGGCGATGAGGGCCATGGCATCGAAATTGTCCGGCTTGATGGGATCTTCCAGAAAGAAAGGGGTGTACTTTTCGACCTTGTGGGCAAAGACGATGGCCTCAGCGGGGGTCATCCGGCGGTGCAGTTCCAGGCAAAGATCCAGATCGTCCCCCACCGCTTCACGGATCTGGCGGACCCGATCCACTGCCCGGTTAATCCGCTGGGCGCCGGTCTCAAAATAGGCATTGCTTCGAGGTTCGTCAAGGAAGGGAGATAAATGGCCCACTGCGGTATAGCCCAGTTTCTTCGCCTTTACGCATTGTTCGACCAGTTCTTCGGTGGTGGCCCCTCCCACATGGTAATACACCCGTATCTTGTCCCGGCACTTGCCCCCCAGAAGCTGGTATATCGGAGCCCGGTAAAATTTTCCCGCAATATCCCAGAGGGCGATATCGATGGCGCTGATGGCCCCCATAACGGCGGCCCCCCGAAAATGAAAACTCCGGTACATATATTGCCAATGGTGTTCAATCTGTAGCGGGTCCTGCCCGACAAGGTAGGTCTTGAAACTCCGCACCGCCTCCGCCGCCGCATCCAGGAAACCCCAGGCGCCGCATTCTCCCACTCCGGTAAGCCCATCGTCGGTATGTATCCTTACATACATGAAATTGTTCACCATTAAAACTTTTAGGTCCGTAATTTTCATTGAGTTCCTCCTGCGGTTTTGGCCCCTCGGCAATCGAAAGACATGGTTACTCCTGTTGTTTTCACATTATATAAAAAAGGATATGATGATTCTATGGTTGCATTGCTTCTGTTTCTCTTAACCCTTCAAACCACTCCTCTCTCCGCCCAATCCCCGGCCTCTGCTTTTCCCAATCTGGAGCCGGACCCAAAGGCGGCGGAATTTGCCCGCCGGGGACAGACGGGACCTTACACCTGGCAGGATCTGACGGAGATTAGCCTTTGGGCCTCCGGGGCAGACGCCGATGCTTCGCCCGCACGGGGGCAGCCTTCGTACCGGGCGCTTATCGCCGCCGCAGTGGAGGAATTGAAAAATGCGGCTGACCTTCCTCGAAATGAACGGGAACGGGGGGAATATGTGCTTACCTTCATGCACAAAAAATTCCTCAAGTCCTATTCGGCGCTGCAGACCCGGATCGATACGATTCTTTCCAACGGCAGATATAACTGCGTTTCATCGGCGGTACTTTACCTCATACTGGCCGATGCGGTGGATCTTGAGGCAAAGGGGGTGATGACCCGTGACCATGCCTTTATCTCGGTGCATGCCGATGGTGAAGCTATCGACGTAGAAACTACCAATCCCTATGGCTTTGATCCGGGGAACCGCCGGGAGTTTCACGATGACTTCGGCAAACTCACGGGTTTTGCCTACGTGCCCGCCCGGAATTACCGGGATCGTACCACCATCAATGCACTTGAACTTGTTTCCCTGATCCTTCACAACCGGATCGCCGATCTTGAAAGCCGTAAGCGTTTTGCCGAAGCGGTCCCCCTGGCGGTGAACCGGACAAGTCTCCTCGCGGGCCGCTTGGACGGAATTTCATCTTCCATTTTTGAGGACCCCGAAAAGGACTTGATTGACCGGCTCCTCAACTACGGTGTTTCATTAATCAACGGGGGAAAGGAAGATGAGGGACTCCGCTGGGCCGCTTTGGCAAGCGCAAAATACCCCGATCCGGTGCGGTGGCAGGAATTCATCTACTCTGCGGCAAACAACCGCATCGTCAAACTTTTCCGCGGAAATCACAGTTCCGAAGCGCGGGCGTTTCTCACGGCCAATGCCAACCTGTTGAGCCCGGAAAATTTCAAACTCCTGGATATTATGACCACCGATGCGGAACTTACAGAAATGTCAAACCGGATAAGCCGGGCGGATCAGGCGGAAGATATCCTTGCCGCCCTGGACCGGGCGGAAGCGGAGAAGCTGCTCCCCGCAGGCCGGGCAAAGGAACTGCGAAATTTTGTGATCCTCAAAACAGCATCACTGTTGAGCGCCGCCCCCGGCCGCGACTGGCTTGTGGGCATCGCCTGGCTTGAATCATCAATTACCCGCTACGGGCCCGACCCACGGCTGGAACAGGAAATTCGTACTTTCAAATCAAACCGGGCGGTGGATTTTCACAACCGCTTTGCTGCGGCCTTTAACAAAAAAAACTATGATGAAGCGACACAGATTCTCCGGGAGGGCCTTGCGGAATTCCCCGACAACCGCCAATTACAAAATGACAGGAATACTGTGGAGAAGGCGGGGATAGGGGGGAATTAAGAACGGTCTGCCGCCGCCTAAAAAAACCCAATCCAAAATGGAGGAAACGGAGCACGACAGGTTATCCAATAAGCTGGAAATCATCTTTTATGAGATGCCGAAGCTGGAAAAAGTAGTCAGGGCCTATTTTGAAGGGAAGGCGGACCTGAAAAACTTGCCAAAGGAGCAGAAATGGTGCATATTTTTTAGGTATAAAAACAATGAAAAAATGGAACCATTGATACAGGAACTGTGTAAACAGGAGGAAGGGATTATGCGGGCAGACCGGGCATTGGCAAAGATAAGCAGAAACCAGCAGAAATGGGCGCGGGCCTTTTCACGGGAAGTCGGGATCATAGATCATGAGTCCGGGCTCTATGCTGCCGGGAAAGCCGCACATATAGAAGATGCCCGAAAAATGAAAGCGGATAATATTCCCCCTGAAAAAATACAGGAATATATCGGTCTTTCTTCTGAAGATATCGAAAACCTATAGCGTTACAAACAATCGCAACGAATCAAGTGTGCCCCCGCGCCAATCTTGCCGCCTTCGCAAATATATCCCCAAAATACCGCCCTTCTTCTTTGGTTAAGCCCGCGCGGGAAATAAAGTCCCGGATGAACCGTTCCTGCTCCGCTCTGCCGGGATGCCGGTAAAAGCCCAGGGCCTCCAGATTTTCTGTTACCGCAGCAGTAAGAGCATCGGCCTGTTCCCGGCTCAGGGGAACCCATGCGCCTTTAACGGGCTCATCGGCTGCCGATCCTAATGCCTGAAACAGCTCATAGGCGTAGATTTGTACCGCATGGGAAAGGTTCAGCGAGGGGAAGGCATCGGAGACCGGTATGTGGGAAGCGATGTTACAGAGGGCAAGCTCATCATCCTCAAGGCCGGTGCGCTCGTTGCCGAAGACGAGGGCTGTAAAGTCGGCGGTGGGGCCGCTGTCGGTCTGCCCCGGACGATCCCGGAGCCAGGCGGCCAGTTCCTTTGGGTCCATGGTGACATTCTTCCGGTGATGGCCCCGCCGCCGGGTGGTGCCCACCAGCAGGGAACAATCCGCAGCGGCCTCCGCAAGGGTATCAAAAAAAGCGGCTCCCTCCCAAACATCCGCCGCATGAACCGCCCGCGCCCGGATTGTGGCTTCGTTGAGGGATTCGCGGGACACGCCGGCAATCCGCAGCCGGGAAAGGCCCATGTTCTTCATGGCCCGGCACACGGCCCCCACGTTCCCGCTCTCCGAAGGCCGGGAAAGGATAATGACGATATCCGACAGTGTCATTTATCCATATTAGTCCAAAATGATATACATTATAACTGCAACAAAAACCCCGCCCAAAGACGAACCTTGAGTTCACCTTTGAGCGGGGTCTATCGTTGCAGTTATCGGCTCTAAGAGATTATTCAGCCGCTGCTTGTACTTCTTCCAGGGTACCAACAATAACGCCGGGAAGATCTATAGGAGCGCCAATCTGGGCAAGGAAGGTGCCTTCAACTTCGCCGGGTTTGTAGGTTGAGAAGCCAACACGGTACAGTCCGCGGACGAGAGCTTTAAGCGGGTCGCTTGCATCGGTTGTCACGCGGAACAGTGAATTGCGGACAAGCCCTGCGGGGTTTTTCGGCATTTCGCTGGAATCATCATTGTAGTCGTACCTGTTCCAGTCGGATGCACCGGCAATATCCTCAGGAGAAATAACGTTACCTGCTCTTTCCAATGAAATCCAGGTGTCAAAATAATGCTCGGTATCAGTTTTGCCTTCTTCCCAAGTTGCTGATTTAAAATCACCTTCCGTGGGCTCTGCGCCTTTAGGGGCGGGAGAAATCATGCGGACACCAATTTCAGGAGCCACTGCCGGAATCCAAACATAGATGTACCATGTCTTATGACCTTCAACCATCTCATCAGGTTCAGCACCGGCTTTAGCATAGCCATAGTAGCTTATTAATGACGTATACGGCACCCTGATGGGATCACCGCCAGGTATAGGCGAAGATTTGGCGAGTAAATCTGCGCCGAATGCAGGAAGTTTAGCCCCTCCTGACGATCCTCCACCCCCGGTTGATGCACATCCGGTCAATCCCAATGCCAGCACCATGCCGAGCATTCCCAATAGAAACAGTATGTTTCTTTTTTGTGTAGCTTTCATAACTACCTCCTAAAAAATATATAAAACCTCTAAGGTTTTATTTACTAAAACACGATGAAGGATTCGTACAAATTTTTTATGCAGCAAAGTCTCCGTAATGAGAAAATATACGATTAGTACTATTAACTACCGCAAAATACGGGGGGGGGGGGGGTAAACAACTGTTTAGCGTTTATCTGTAGCATGGTAACATACTCCTTTTCACTGGAAGGTACGGTACTATAAATTTTTTTTTATGTCAACCGCCATCCAAAAGGATATATAGTATAATCATGGAAAAAATATTTGCGGGCAAAAACGCACTGGTAATCGGCGGCAGCGGGGGCATCGGCAGGGCGGTTGCGCTGGGCCTTGCGGAACGGGGGGCCCGGATCGTTCTGCACGGCGGCTCTTCGCAGGAACGGCTGGACAGCGCCCTGAAACTGGTCCGGGCGGCAGGGGCCGAATGTACGGGCTTTTTGTACCCGGCGGACAGCGCCGGGCCGGATATTGCAGCGGCGGAAATATTGTCACGGGTGCGGGAGTTTTTGGATGGAGCTTTCCCCAGTATTCTGGTCTGCGCCTGGGGGCCCTTCAAACAGGGGAACATCGAGGACATGGGCCCGGAGGATTGGCGGTATTTAATAGAAAATAACCTGACTTTTCCGGGAATAGTGGTTTCATCATGTTTAGGGGATATGATGAACAAGCGCTGGGGGCGGATTCTGCTCTTTGGGGGAACCAATACCGACACTATCCGGGGTTTTAAGACCACCGCCGTTTATTCTGCGGCAAAGACCGCACTGGGGGCGCTGGCAAAGTCCGTTGCCCGGTCCGCCGGGCCCCTGGGGGTGACCTGCAACGTGATCTGTCCGGGGCTTACGGACACGGAGTACACAAGCGAGGCGCTGCGGGCCTATAATTCGGAGCGGAGCCCCGGCGGGGAAGTCCTCAAACCGGAGGATATCGCAAAAATCGCCCTAGGGGCGCTGGAAAATTCCACGGTTAACGGCGGAATCATCCCGGTTGATCGGGGGTTGGCCTTTTAAAAACCACAAACCTCACAGACTCCTGCTCTCCTCTCCTTTGTCCGTGAGGTCCATGGTTAAATTTTTTACTTTTAGGATTGATCTTTTTTTTATTGAAAGCTCCGGCCCGTCAAACCTTTCTTTGGCAGCCCGGAGCTTTTTTTATTTTCCTTCGCTCATCCATAGGCTTTTTCGGGCTTACCCGATGGCATATACAGCGTTCGTATGAATGCTGAAAAAAGACGGTGGGAAAGGCCACAAAGGGTTTTTTATGAGAAACGGAAAGAAGTTTCTGTTGGGTCTGGCTGGCATAGCGCTGGTCATGGGATTGGTTCTGGCGGCTTGTGAATTGAAGTACGAGGTTGAGCCTACGGGTTTTTACAAAAGCGGAACCGGTAAAGCAACCATTACGCTGACTGACAAGACCTATAAGGTTGAGTATGATGGCAAAACAGCCGACGGTGACTGCAAAAAGACAACCTCAGGAACTACAAGTACGTACGAGGATCTTCCAGGCTTCGGCGCAACTGTTAAGGACGGAAAGCTTACGGTCCTTGCTGTCAATAAAGGCGGCATTATTATTGGCTGGACTGGATCTGAGTCCAAGAAATCTGTTG
>BNUT01000052.1 GCA_025997555.1 Spirochaetia bacterium | reverse complement strand
CCTTTTTATCGGTAGCCACCTCAAAGAACTCTCGGACCGGTTTGGTCTTCGTTAAGTTGACATTAGGCTCTCATAGGCATAGACTTTGCCCATGAACATTTCAACATACACGGTTAAACCGAAACTTCCCCCGGCCCTTAAACCCCTGGAGGAGATTGCCCGCAATCTCTGGCTTTCATGGAATTATGACGCGGTTCAGCTTTTTATCCGGCTGGATTATGATGCCTGGACCCAGTCCCAGCAGAGTCCCATCCGGACCCTGGGGATGGTCAGCCAGGCACGGCTTGCCAAAGTGGCCGGGGATGATTCGTATTTAGCGGCCCTCAAGGAAGTTTACGATCGGTTCCAGCACTACAAGAAGAGCGATACCTGGTACAAGGGCAGCCGCAAAGATGTGGTGGCCTATTTCTCCATGGAATACGGCATGGACGTGTCCCTCTCCATCTATTCCGGGGGTCTGGGGATCCTCTCCGGGGATCACATGAAGACCTCCTCCGACATGGGGCTCCCCCTGGTGGGTGTCGGCCTCCTGTACCGGCAGGGCTATTTCAAGCAAAACCTCAATGCCGATGGCTTCCAGCAGGAAACCTACCCCGAAAACGACTGGTACAACATGCCGGTCGAGCGGAAAGTCGGCAAAGACGGCCCCATCAAAATTTCCGTGGATTTGGCGGGCCGTCAGGCCGTTGCTCAGATATGGGAAGTCAAGGTTGGCCGCAGTTCCCTCTACCTTTTGGATACCAATATCGAAGAAAACGCCCCGGACATCAGGAATATAACCGCCGCCCTCTATGGCGGGGACAAGGAAACCCGTATCCAGCAGGAAATTCTGCTGGGGATCGGCGGAATCCGGGCCCTGCGGGCCATGGGGATTAACCCTGCCGCCACCCACATGAACGAAGGCCACGCGGCCTTTTTGGGGCTTGAGCGGGTCCGGGAAATCATGGGGGAAAAGCACTTTTCCTTTGATGAGGCCCGTGAAGCGGTTTGGCCTACCAATATCTTTACCACCCACACGCCGGTTCCTGCGGGGAACGAGCGTTTTGACATTGCCCTTATGGAGAAGTACTTCAAGTCATGGCCGCAGATTCTGGGAATTTCCTGGAAGGACTTTCTTGGCCTTGGGCGGGTACAGCCTGGCGATGATCATGAAACCTACTGCATGACCGTGTTGGCCCTCAAGTTTGCCGCCTATGCCAACGGGGTTGCCCGGCTGCATGGGGTGGTTTCACGGGAGATGTGGAAGGGGCTTTGGCCCGGCCTCCCTCTGGAAGAGGTGCCCATCCACCACGTAACCAACGGGGTGCATCCCCGGACTTGGGTTTCCAGCGGTATGGTGGACCTTTTGGACCGCTATTTCGGCCCTCACTTTGAGGAAGAGCCCACGGATCTGGCGATTTGGGACCGGATGGACCGTATTTCCGACGAAGAACTCTGGCGCACCCATGAGAGGCGCCGTGAACGGCTCGTCGCCTTTGTTCGGGACCGCATCCGGGAGCATTATAAGCGGACCGGTGCGGTGGAACGCCGTGTCAGGGAAGCCGAAGACGCCCTCTCCCCCTATGCGCTGACCCTTTGTTTTGCCCGCCGTTTTGCCACCTACAAACGGGGTAACCTGCTCCTTCGGGACCCGGAACGGCTCCTCCGGCTGATCAAGGATAACGAACGGCCCATCCAGCTTATTTTTGCCGGAAAGGCCCACCCCCACGACATGCCCGGCAAGGACCTTATCCGGGATATCATCCACTTTGCGGAAAAATACGATGTTACCAGCCGCATCATCTTTGTGGAAAACTACGACATGACCGTTGCCCGGTATTTGACCTCAGGCGGCGATGTGTGGCTTAACACTCCCCGACGGCCCATGGAAGCCTCCGGCACCAGCGGCATGAAGGCCGCTATGAACGGGGTCCTCAACTGTTCAATTCTGGACGGCTGGTGGGACGAAGCCTACAACCCCGAAGTCGGCTGGGCCATTGGTCAAGGCGAATCCTACAACGACGACCAGCTCCAGGACGATGTGGAAAGCAAGGCCCTCTACGACCTTCTGGAACGGGACATCGTCCCCCTCTTTTACCAGCGCGGCCGGGACGGTCTCCCCCGTGAATGGATTAAACGGATGAAAACCTGTATGAAGGAAATTGGGCAGTCCATGTCCAGCCACCGGATGCTGATGGATTATTCCAACAACTTTTATTTCCCCGCCCTCAAGAATTACCGCCGTATCGTAAAGGATGATTACGCTGAATCCCGGTCCCTGGCGGCTTATTTTGGCAAGCTGCGCCAGTCTTGGGACGGCCTCAAAATCGTCAGCATCGACTCCAACGCCAGGCCCGTGATGCAGCGGGGGGATTCCCTCACCGTCACGGCCCGCATTGAGCTGGGGCTGCTCTCCCCGAATGAACTCCAGGTTGAGCTCTACCACGGCGCGGTGTCGAACCAGAGTACGGAAATACAGAACGCCCGGAAAACGGAAATGAAGGCCATTGGTCAGGAAGGCAGCGCCCACCTCTTCCAGGTGCGGATCGAATGCGCCGACACGGGCATGCAGGGCCACACCGTGCGTATCCTGCCCAAGCACGAGGCGCTGGTGCATCCCTACCGGACCGGATTCATCAAGTGGGCATAGAGAAATAAGAATTTAACCACGAACCACACAAAAAACACGAACTAAATGATCTTTTGGTGTGGTTCGTGTTGTTCGTGGTTAATATTCTTTTAGTTTTAAATTGAAACGGCAGTACCCCAGATCCACCTGCCTGAACAAAACAAGGAGTTCCTCATGTCATCTTCTACTTCCTCCCCCCGTTCCTATCGGTATCTCGATCTGGTAATGGCCGCTTTCGTGGCTATCCTTATCGTGAGCAATGTGGCTTCTTCGGCAAAAATTATAAACCTGGGTGTTTCCCTTTTCGGAATACCCCTGGCCTTTGACGGCGGTACCCTGCTCTTCCCCCTGGCCTATGTTTTTGGCGACGTACTTACCGAGGTGTATGGGTTCCGCGCCGGGCGGCGGGTCATTTGGACCGGGTTTTGCGCTTTGGCGCTGGCTTCACTGGTCTTTTTTCTTTTGCGGGTCCTCCCCGCCGATGCCAGTTGGGAAGAATACGCCGGGTCCGCCGCATTTGACGCGATTCTGGGGGGCATGAGTACCGGGGGCATCGCACTGGCAAGCCTTTTGGGGTACTGGGTAGGGGAATTCTCCAATTCGGCGATCCTTTCCCGTGTAAAAGTGCTGATGAAGGGGAAATTCCTCTGGGTCAGGACCATCGGTTCCACTCTGGTTGGGGAGTTTTTGGACAGTCTGGTCTTTGTCACCGTGGCCTCTGTCACCGGAGTTTTCGGCTGGGAACTTTTTGTCACACTGGTGCTTACCAACTACCTTTTTAAGTGTTCAATAGAGGTGATCATGACCCCTGTAACCTACCT
This sequence comes from Spirochaetia bacterium, assembly GCA_025997555.1. GTDB lineage: Bacteria > Spirochaetota > Spirochaetia > Treponematales > Breznakiellaceae > BNUT01. Next base: position 11,354 of record BNUT01000052.1, on the reverse strand, counting down.
GACGGTAAGAAAACTGAAGCAAAAAGAGGGGATCGACACCTTTGACCGGGAAGAAAAGTACAATCCCTTCCGTTTCCGGTAAGAATAGTTTATGATATCCTCGTTAAGGAGGATTATTGTGGACAAGGCCATTGTGTTGTTTCCTGCGGATGCTTCTTTTAAAGAGCAGCTTTCTAAAATATTGGGCGTTTACGAAATCATATTTAATGAGGGACCTGATACGGGGAAGATCGATCCGGCGGCAGCCCGTGATATAGTTATCATTTTTGGGGGCCCCAGCCGGGATTTTATCAAGCTCTGTCCCCGGCTCAAATGGATTCAACTGCAATCCGCCGGTACCGACGGCTATGTGAACGGCGAAATCGGCGGCGATGTGCTTTTGACCTGCGCCACCGGCGGCTATGGGCATGGGGTTTCCGAACACATGGTGGCGGTAACCTTTCAGATAATGAAAAAACTGCATCTCTATAGGGATGAGCAGATTAAGGGCCGATGGCAGGGCCGGGGTCAGGTAAAAAGCATCCTGGGATCGGTGGTTCTGGTGGTGGGTCTGGGGGACATCGGCTGTGAATACGCCAGGCGCATGAAGGCTCTGGGGGCCTATGTCATCGGCGTCCGCCGGACCATGCAGCCGAAACCGGACTGCGTGGACGAGCAATACCTTTCGGACAAACTCGATGAACTTCTGCCCCGGGCCGACATCGTAACCATGATTCTGCCCGGTGTCGTCGGCACCGCCGGGATAATCGGCCGGAAACAGCTTGCCCTCATGAAGGACGGGGCGGTCATTATTAACGGGGGCCGCGGTTCCGCCATAGACACGGAGGCCCTCTGCGATGCCCTGGAATCGGGCCATCTGGGCGGCGCGGGCCTGGATGTGACCATGCCGGAACCCCTGCCCGCCGGGCATCGGCTCTGGAAGATCGAGAATGCGGTTATCACCCCCCATATAGCCGGGGGCCGTAACATGCCCGAAACCGGCGAGCATATCATGAAGCTGAATCTGGAGAACGCCGCTCACTTCCTCAAGGGTGAACCCCTGAAAAGTCTGGTGGACGTAAAGACCGGGTACCGGAAGGTAAATTAACAATTATCAAATAGCTCTAATTTTTTTCCTGTCCCATTAATTTTTTAAAGGTCCCTTCGTCCAGGGGGTAGAACTGGATCACAACCAGTGCCCCTGCCAGAATGACCGCCGGTATGGGGCCGATGAGGAGCCTGATGGCGGTAACGGCTGTCTTATTTTGTTCTGTATTGGCAATATAGCCCCCCAGAGAGAGGATGGCCCCGGAAACAAAAACCGAAAGGGCGGTACCCAGCTTGGAAATAAAGGTCCAGATGCCGTAATAGGCACCCTCTTTCCGCTCGCCCCCGAATTTGACTGCACCGTAATCAATGGCGTCAGGGACCATGGCGTAGGGGGCCACATAGCTGAACCCTACCCCGATGCCTGCGTATGCCATCAACGCCAGGAAGAAGCCGATCCCGCCGGCCTGCCCAAAAAAGTAAATAACCAGGCAGGCGCTGGCAAGAATGGCGAAGCAAATCTGATAGGTCCGTTTTTTTCCGATTTTTTTGGAAACCAGCACCGAAACAGGAATAAAAACCATGGCGGTTAAGAGGAGGATCATCATCGCCAGGGGGGTAATGTCCGGGCGGCGGTAAATGTATTCGGTGTAATAGGCCAGGATGCTCTGGAGGAAGGTGATTCCCATGATATGCAGGGCATAGGTAAAGAGGAGCCGGACATAGGGGCGGTTTGAAAACACCCCCTTATAGGTGGAAAAGAAACCCTCCGTGGGGATGTCGGCGGCGGTGTGGGCCTTTTCTTTGGTGCCAAAGAAGGTGAGAAGGGTGGTGATTGCCATCACCGCCCCCAGGATAAGCCCCGTCATGGACCAACCGAGCCGGGGGCTGCTGAAAAGTTCCGTCAGGGGCTGTACTGCCGCCGCCCCGATGATGGTCCCAAAGACCGCGCAGCCGAAGCGGTAGCCGTTCAAGCTGCTCCGCTCGTGGTAATCGTCGGTCAGTTCCGGTGTCAGGGAGGAGTAGGGGATATTGATCACCGTGGCTGCCGTGTTAAGGAGCATCAGGGTCAGCATGGCCCAGAGAAACAGGAGCATGGGACTTACGGCGGGGGGCGCGGTGAAAAAAAGCCACATGGTCAGCAGCATGGGCAGCGCCCCGAAGAGAAGGTAGGGTCGGCGGCGGCCCCAGCGGGTTCGGGTGCGGTCGGAAATAAAGCCCATCGCCGGGTCGGTAACCGCGTCCCAGGCCTTCCCCACCATCACCGCAATCCCCGCCCATGCCGCAGCAAGGCCCACCGTGTCGGTCAGGTACTTAAGGGTCCAGAATCCCATGAGGGTGAAAAACATATTTCCCCCCAGGTCGAATATACCGAAACCGAGTTTCTGTCTAAGGGTTAAGCGGACGTTTGTCATGGGAGTCTCCTCTTTCTTTAATAGAGTTGTTCAATAACCAACCGGGTTCTCGAACAAGTCCAATATGGGGAATGGCGATCATTCCCCCTTACCCCCCAAAATCCCGTACAACCGATCCAAATCATCCATGGAATAATAGTCGATCTGGATATTGCCCTTTTGGAGGTCCCCGTTGATCACCACTTTGGTACCCAGGGTGTCGATAAATTTCTGTTCCATGGCAGCCAGTTCCGGCTCCCGTTTGTGGGACGGCTTTGCCCTGGCTTTTTCAGCCCCCTCTTCACCGTTGTTCAGGACAGCGGCCCGTTTTTCTGCCTCCCGTACCGAAAGTCCGGAGGCGAGGATTTCTCGGTAGAGCAAAGACTGGTCTTTGGGAGCGCTAATCGAGAGGATTGCCCGTGCATGGCCGGAGGAAAGTTCCCCCTTTTCAAGACTTTTTTGGATATCCGGCGGCAGGCGGAGGAGGCGCAGGGCGTTTGCCACGGTGGAACGGTTTTTGCCGACCTTGGCGGCGACTTCGTCCTGGGAAAGACCGGTAAGGTCCATCAAATTTTTGTAGGCCGCCGCTTCTTCGATAGGGTTCAGGTCAGCGCGTTGGACGTTCTCGATAAGGGCAACTTCCATCCGCTTTTCATCGGTGTAGTCCCGTATGATAACCGGCGCCTTCGTGAGCCCCGCAAGGGAAGCGGCCCGGCAGCGCCGTTCACCGGCAACGATGATGTAGGTGCCGTCCCCGGCGTCCCCGGCAATGATGGGCTCAATGATGCCATGTTCCCGGATAGAGTCCGCCAGTTCCTGTAGTTCCGCCTCATCGAAATATTTGCGGGGCTGGTCCGGATTGGGCCGGAGCTTGTCCAGGGGGAGCAGAAGCTCCCCAGTTTGCCTTTTGACCGTTCTGTTCGGGGTGCCCTGCCCTTCGGAATCCTCCAAAGTCAGGCCCGCTGCGGAGAGCCCGCCATCATCCTCGTTCACAGGGAACAGGGCCTCAAGGCCCTTGCCCAAACCGCGTTTAGCAGCCACGGCGAATCAGCTCCTGGGCAAGGCTCTTGTAGGCCTTGGCCCCGCTGCAACCGGGGTCGTAGATCGAAATGGGCTTCCCATAGGAGGGTGCTTCGGAAAGGCGGACATTCCGGGGGATGATTGTGGTAAAAACCTTGTCCTTAAAGTAGGCGCTTACCTGTTTGACCACATCCTGGGCAAGCCGGATCCGGGGATCGTACATGGTAAAGAAAATGCCCCCGATGGTCAGTCCGGGGTTCAGGCTTTTTTGAATCCGGCTGATGGTCTGGATGAGCAGGGTAAGCCCTTCCAGAGCAAAATATTCACACTGCATGGGGATAAGCACCGCATCGGCGGCGGCCATGCCGTTCAGTGTGAGTACTCCCAGGCTGGGGGGGCAGTCAATCAGGATATAATCGTAGCGGCTGCGGACCGGTTCCAGGGCCTTTTTCAGGAAAAAATCCCGCTCGTTCTGTTCGATAAGTTCCACCGCCGCCCCGGAAAGATCAATGCCGGCGGGAATTGCTAAAAGATTGGGTATGGCGGTTTTACGGATACACTGGTCTATGGGAACCGTCCCGGAGATGAGTTCATACACCCCCGGTTTGGGCGGTTTTGCGCCGACACCGCTGGAAAGGTTGCCCTGGGCATCGAAATCCACCAGGAGCACCGATTTTCCTTCCTCCGCGAGATATGCGCCGATGTTCACCGCAGAAGTGGTTTTGCCGACCCCTCCTTTCTGGTTCACAAAAACGTAAATTTTACCCATGATTTATTATATACAATCTGTTTAAAAATTTCTATTGAATTATAGGGTGTTTGCGGTTATTCTATTTTTATGGAAAATATTCGTAGCGGACCGCAGGTACGCATGCTTGCCCTGGACCTGGATGACACCCTGCTCCGGTCGGATCTGACCATCTCTTACCGCACCCGGAATGTCATTAAACGGGCTGAGGCGCAGGGGGTGGTGGTGCTACTGGCATCGGGCAGAATCCCGGGGGCTATGGATAAATTTGCCCGTCTCTTGGGGATGAATAAACGGCCCGGTTATTTGATCTGCAATAACGGTACGATTATCCAGGAAAGTCATACAGGGAAGCTGGTTTTTGAAAGTACCATAGATATTGATGCGGCCCTTACTGCTTATGATTTGGCAGTTGCCGAGGGTTTTCCTGTTCAGATATACGAAGATAATATCATCTACGTATCCCGTTTCAATGAATTTGCCAATTATGACCAAAAATTGACCGGCCTGCGGCAGGTGGTGGTGGAAAATTTCAGGGCCATGGTGGCGGAAGGCTGCCATAAGCTCCTGATCCCCGGCGATCCCATGCTGCTTGTCCCTTTGGAGAGCATCATCAGGACTTATTTGGGGGATGATATCACCCTTTTTACCAGCAAACCCTATTTTTTGGAGATTTTACCCGCCGAAACCGACAAGGGAACCGCCCTGGCAAAGGTGGCGGGACTTTTGGGGATCGATCGGGAATCGGTTTTGGCCATCGGGGATTCCATGAACGATGAGGCCATGATCCGCTGGGCAGGGACGGGGGTTGCCATGGCCAACGGGGATGAGCGGCTCAAGAGCATTGCTTCGTTTGTAACGGAAAAAACCAACGACGATGACGGGGTTGCCGAGGCGATCGAGAAGTACATTTTGGGGAAAAGTCTATGAGCGATCACTCCCCCGCGCAAGCGGGTTCTTCAGGTCCGCTGAAAGCAGACATTCCTATCAGCACCGTCGATTCACCTTCGGCGGTGCTGGAACTTATCTATCAGCTTAAAATCAAGGATGTGATGGTTGGGGCGGTGGTTACTGCGAAAAAAACCGACACCATACGCCACATTCAGGCGCTTATGCGGGAAAATTATATTACCGGGGTGCCTATTGTGGAGGAGGATCGCCGTCTTGTGGGGATCGTTTCCATGGACGATATCGTCACCGCCCTGGACAAGGGCTTTATCAACAGCCCCGCCGAGGAGCGGATGACCAAGAATGTCATCGTTCTGGAAGAAGATATGCCCCTGTCCTTTGCCATTTCATACCTCAACAAGTACCGGTACGGCCGGTTTCCGGTGGTGAACAAAAACAAGGAACTCATGGGGATCATCACCTCCAAGGATGTGATTGGTACCCTGCTGGTGGAGATGAACCGGGAGGTTCTGCGCCTGGAAAAGATACATCAAAGTGCAGAGGTGGGGCCTTCGGCTAATTCGGAGATGGAATTCACCACCGTCCGTTACGATTTTGAAATAGCCGGACGGGCCTCTACGGGGATTAAAAAGGCCCTTAAGCAGCGTAATATCGATCCCAAGATCATACGCCGGGTGGCCATTGCTAGTTATGAGCTGGAAATCAACCAGGTGGTCCACTCCAATGGGGGGGTCATCAGTTGTTCCATCCAGCCCGACAAGGTGACCATCATTGCCGCCGATACCGGGCCCGGCATCGCCGATGTGAACCAGGCCCTACAGGAAGGCTTTTCCACCGCCAACGAATGGGTCCGTTCCCTGGGTTTCGGCGCAGGTATGGGCCTGGCCAACACCAAGCGGGTATCCGATGAATTTACCATCCACTCCGCTGTAGGGTCAGGCACCAGGGTCCGTTCGACGGTGTTCCTCAACTCCCCCACTATAAAGGAAGAAACATGACCATCCGGGAAGTCGCCGCCAGCTTGGGGGCCGAAATTGTTCAGGCCGAATTCGACGATACCGACCTTGAAGGGGCCTACACCTCGGACCTGCTTTCGGATGTGATGGCCAACGCCAAAGACGGCGGCGCATTGATCACTATACAGGCCCACAAAAACACCGTGGCGGTGGCCACCCTGGTAAACATCACGGCGATCATCATCTGCAACAACCGGCCCCTACCGGAGGATATGCTGGCAGCGGCAAAAGATGAAGGTATCGCGGTGTTGCTTACGAAGGAAAACCAGTACACCGTGTCGGGGAAACTCTATGCACTGCTCCACGGTGAATAATGCCGCTCTTAACCGATCTGCATAACCATTCCTGTCTCTCCCCCTGCGGGTCACTGGACCTTTCGCCCCGCTATCTGGCGGAGTTGGCAGCGGCCAAGGGGGTCAAGGTGCTGGCCCTGACGGATCACAACTCCAGCCTCAACTGCCCGGCCTTTGCCAAGGTCTGTCCCCAGTTCGGGATCATCCCCATCTTCGGTATGGAGGCCACTACCCAGGAAGAAATCCACACCCTCTGCCTTTTTACCAGCCTTGAAGCGAGCCTTGCCTTCAGCGAATATGCCTACAGCATTCTCGTCCCCTTCCCTAACGACCCGGAAAAGACCGGGGATCAGGTCTATGTGGACGAAGATGACAACATTGAGGGGGAGGTGGAGTATTTTCTTCCCAATGCCCTGGACCTGAGCATTGAGTACATCGGGGCCAAGGTTGCGGAGTTCGGGGGCTTGGTGATCCCCGCCCATGTGGACCGTTCGGCCTTCTCCATGTGGAGCCAACTCGGTGCAGTTGTTAACGGGCCTTGGGCTGCGGTTGAGTGCGTCCGCTTGCCCCCAAAAGTGTTCGGCCCGGATAAGACCGCATCCCCTTTGGATACCTTGGGCTACCCCATTACCACCTCCTCGGATGCCCACTACCCGGAAGATGTGGCCCGTCGGCCCTTCGATCTGGACATCACTGCGGAGGAACTTTGTCCCGCAGGCCCCGGCGGGGAGGCGGACCTGGAAGCGTTCAGGCGGGCGCTGGGGAAGAGGCCGACGTTCAGATAGCGTGGATATGCCCATAGGCATACAGGATTTGGGTTTCGGGGATAGACGCAATATCCTTATCAGCGCTTGTCACCCCAGCGTTCCCGGAGAGAGGGAAGTGGATTCCCGAACGATGAGTTCGGTCTCCAGCACTATGTTCCGTACATTGCTTTTGGGATTATTGATCAATTCAATGAGCAGATTGCAACTGGAAAACCCAAGCTGGTAGCGGGGCTGATTCACCGTGGTGATGGTAGGATTGAGCATGGAGGCGATTTCAATGTTGTCAAAGCCCACAACCATTATGTCACGGGGAACGTTCAGCCCCATCCGGGTACAGGACTTGATTACCGCCGCTGCGTACACATCGGAAACGCAGAAAAATGCGTCCGGCCTCGGCACATCGGTACTTAACAACTGCATCACCGCAGAAACCGCCAGGTCAAAGTTTACTTCGGGAAGCTGGATAATGAGTCCCGCTTCCCGCGCAATACCCGCTTTTTCCAGGGAATTTACATAGCCCTGCAGACGATGTTTGGTATACTTATAACGGCCCGGCCCGTTAATAAAAGCGATACGCTGCCTCCCCAGAGAAAGCAGATACTCCATAATAGTTCTGGTGGCTGAAACATCGTCAATGGAAACATAGGGGATTTTCAAATCCGTATCGTATTCGCAGCACTGTACCAGCGGCAGGGTCTCACTCAGTTTGGTTAAAAGAGAAGTCGGAACATAGTTGGTCGTTATGATTCCCGCCACGTTTACCGTTTCGATTAAATTCATGATATTTGCAATGGTATTTTCGTTTATATGCTGTTCATTTATCAAAAACTGATAGCCACGCCGGTACGCCGCAGTTTTAGCCCCTTCAACAATCTGGCTGTAGAAAGGATTTTCCAAAGAGGGAATGTTGAATATGATGATCCCGCCGTTCTGGTTCAGATAATTTGTCTGTATCTCCTCAATATCATACCCGTGCTTCGCCATAGTCCCCAGCACCCTTTGCCGGGTCTCGTCCTTAACCTTTGAAGCTCCGGTGAGTATCCGGGATACGGTGGCGATAGACACCCCCGCGTCAGAGGCGATCTTCTGATAAGTGGATTTTTTTTTAGTCTGTCTTTTTGCCATGCTCATTACCTTATCATATATATGGAAAATAATAGAAAGTAAAGGCCGCATTACACAAAAATCAGATATTTTTACTGGTTTTCCTGTAAAATTTACAGGACAGAGTGTAAATAAGGATAGATTTCGACTTTAGTTTAAGGTGATTAGGAAATCCATACAAATTTTAACAGATTTTTCTTGACAGCGTGTATTTATCAATGTAAAATAAATGAAAAATTACGTAAAAACATATTTTTTTACGTAAAATATGTGGTCTATAACTTTAGGAGGAATTTATGAAGAAGCTGGTATTGAAAGGCATGGCTCTTGTTCTGATCGCCGGATTGACGGCGTTGGGGGCCTGTAGTAAAAAGGCGGATAATGCCGGCTCCGGCCTGGCGAGTTCGGTGGGCAAACAGGACCCCTTCGTCAAGTATTCGCCGGAAATTACCCTCACCACGGTGCGGACCATGAGCCCGAACGACAAGTTCGATACCAATGATCCGGAAAAGAGGTCCTACGAGGAAAACCGCTGGATCCGGGCGATCAAGGAGGAGCTGGGGATCAATGTGAAGTACAACTGGCTTGCCCCCGATGGCGACTCCTCCCTGGCCAAGTGGAACGCCAACATTGCCGCCCGGGACATTCCCGACTTTGCGGTGGTGGATGACAATGTGTATAAACTCCTTTATGAGGCGGACCTGATTGCCGATATGGGGCAGATTTTTGAGGATTATTCCACGGAAGAATACCGCGCCAGTCTCGTTCAGGCCGATTATGAGATGATGACCATGGACGGCCAGATGTGGGGTTTTCCCGGAGCCAAAAAGGCGCTGTCGGGAACCACGGTTCTCTATGTCCGGCAGGACTGGCTGGACAAAGTAGGGCTCCAGGTCCCCCAAACCATTGACGAAGTGATCAATGTCGCACGGGCTTTCAGGAATGCCAAGCTAGGGGGCAATGAGACCGTCGGCCTTCTGTTGACCAATAACTTTAACGGCGGTTCTAACCACTCCCTGGGGGACGGCAAGTGGGACGGTTTCCTCAACGGTTACGGCGCTTATATCAACTACTGGCTGGTCAAGGACGGGAAACTGGCCTACAGTACCGTCCAGCCGGAATGGCGGCCCGCCCTTCTCAAATTGCAGGAAATCTACAAAGAAGGGCTTGTCAACAAGGATTTTCCCAGCGTAACCACCGCACTGGCCCGGGAAATGATCGCCAGCGGCAAGGTGGGGATATTCTACAGCAACGCCTCGGCGGTTATCCACGGTATCAATACCCTGCTCAAGACCGATCCCAACGCGAAGATTCTTCACGTCTTCCCGCCCCCGGCTACAAAGGGCCAGATGTACCCGGTGCAGACCAACTCTCCCAAGGCTTGGCGGATATTCGTGAGCAAGAACAGCCAACATCCTGAGGCGGTGGTCAAAATGGCCATGCTGGCCTACCATGCCAGGTTCAAGGATGCCTTTTACTATTATGAAGACCAGACCGGTTTCCCCTACTATAAATACCTGCCCTTCGGCGATACCTTCCAGTCCGCCGATGATGATCTGCTGAAATCTGCGGCAGTCCGAGACGCGGAACTCAACGGGAAGCCCATCACCGATGTTCAGTGGCTGGCGATGTACGATACTTACAAAGCCGCCAAGGAAGGAACGGCGGACCTCTGGAACCTGAACCTCTACGGTCCTGCGGGAACCTTTTCCACCCTGTATGACAGTTACAAGGCCGGCCTGTACCTGCTGGACGCCTATAACGGATTGCCCACAGACACCATGGCGCTCAAGGGCGAGATCATCAACGCCGCCCTGCAAACCGCCATTTTTGAAGTGGTCATGGGGGCGGATATCTCCACCTATGACCGGGCGGTGGAACGGTGGTATGCCGATGGCGGTACCCAGATTGTCAATGAAGTGAACAAGTGGTATCAGGGCCTGAAAAAGTAACGGGATTTTAAGGAGAGTGCCTATGAGTATCAAGAAAAGTCAAAATATCATGATCGAAGGGAAAAAAAGTATATCCGTCCTTCTGCGGCAGGAAGGGGCTCTCCACATCATGCTTCTGCTCCCGGTGCTTATGGTGTTGATTTACCGGTATATCCCCATGGGCGGGATCATCCTTGCCTTTAAAAATTACAAGGCGCGGTTCGGCATCTTCGGCTCTCCCTGGGTGGGGTTTGAAAATTTTCAAATCCTGTTCACTATGCCCGGTTTTTTGGACGCGATCCGTAATACCGTGGTCATCGCCATGGCGAAGATCGTCCTGGGGATTATCGTTCCGGTAATTTTCTCTTTGATGCTGAATGAGGTTTTTATGCTCCGGTTGAAAAGGGTGGTTCAGACCATTGTGTATATGCCCCACTTTATTTCCTGGGTACTCATGGCGGGAATTATCATCAAGATGCTCTCCCAATACGGTATCGTCAACAAGGGGCTGGCCTTTCTGGGGATGGAGCCGATTATGTTCCTGGCGGATAAAACCAGGTTCCCCTTCATCGTTGTCTTTACCGATGTGTGGAAAGAATTCGGCTACAGCAGTATCGTGTACCTTGCGGCCATTATGGGGATCGATCCCAGTCTCTACGAGGCGGCGGAGATCGATGGGGCCGGACGCTGGCGGCAGACCCTCAATGTAACCCTGCCGGGGATGATTCCCACAATTATCCTGATGACAGCCCTGGCCCTGGGGCGGGTGCTGGACGCCGGGTTTGATCAGATCTTCAACCTGTATTCCCCGGTGGTTTATAAAACCGGTGACATCCTCGATACTTTCACCTACCGGATGGCGTTCCAGAATTCCCAGTTCAGTATTTCCACCGCCGCGAGCCTGTTTAAGTCGGTAATTGGATGTATTTTGATCGTTACTTCGTACCGGGCGGCATATAAATTGTCCGGCTACCGGATTTTCTAACGGAAAGGGAGGTTTCAACATGGCCTATTCCAGCGCGGTGTAAAAGGCGTTTTCCTTCGCCACATAGGAATAGTTATCCCAGGTAAACCCTATGGGGAAAAAACCGACCTGGCCGGAGATGATGGGATCTTTTCCGCTGAAGGATATGGCCAGGATATGCA
>BNUT01000051.1 GCA_025997555.1 Spirochaetia bacterium | reverse complement strand
GAAATTGCATTAGTAATCGCAAAAGATTCGATGGCTGTATCTTTCTGCAAGGTTTTCATTGAACGAGAAATCTTTTCTTTGAAATTTGATTGCTTGGCAACCAATTCTGTTGCATCATGTACTTCCTTTGGAATGATTATACGATCATTACCTTGTTCAATTACTACATAATCATTTGAAACATTTACCGTAACATTGGGCTTTGTTGAAATGTAATGGTCATAGATAAAACTGGCAAGAATCCCTAAAACAATAGCTTTTAAGTCTTGAACAGTAAAAAGATTTTTTGCACTTTTATAAATGGCTTTTATTACAGCCTTGAAACTGCCACTTCCCAAATCGGTAACCAATATTTCAATATCGTATCCGGGATTGATGACATTATTAGCTTCTTTTATTGCATCAGCAAATGATACCAAAGTTGAGGCCAAGGTATATGCATTTATCGATTTTTGTTTGGTTCCAAAATAGAGAACAATCTCATTACGGTTATTTTCAATTTTTATTTCATTCATATTTCACCACCTTAATCTTTTTTATTTTCTAACCCCAGAAACACGTCAACGGAAAATTTAATACGATTAGTCATTGAATGCTCAATCGAATCTAGTTTATCTTTACCAAAACTTACATTCGCAATCGATAGCCCAAGACCCGCACCTGATTTCTTCCCTGCTTCTGAATTTTGCGACACTTGTACAGCAACATCAAATTCAACAGGTTTAAGAGTTGGATACATACCACTTTTATATTCACTATAAGCAATAGCTACCCCCAATTCTGATGCTTCCTTTACAGCATCATTTATATCAACCAACGCAGACTTTACAAAGTCCCTAAGACTTAATGATTCTTCTTTCATGCTTTTACCTTTCTCCTTCAATAACTTTTATTTCCCCATCACTCAAATTATATAACTCATATACCACCTCGTCAATCTGCCCGTCCACCGCCCCAATCTGCCGCTCTATCACCGTCTTTACCTGTGGATTCGGCTCATCATATTCCTTACGTTTTAACTCAAGCATTTTATCCACAAGCGAGACAAGCTTGTCGTGGGCGGTTTTGTCGGCAGGCTTGGAGAGGTCAAGGGCGGGAACAGGGAGTTTTTCTAAATTAACAACTTTCACTTCTGCAAAAACCCGACCCTTTTCGGGAATTAATTTTTGATACCACCAATCCAATGCTTTAGAATTCAATAAAGCAAGGACAAATTCATAAGAATAATGCTCGTTTATTATTCGAACATTATGAACATTTTTAAGAGAAAGGTATTTATGAGTATCTATATGTGCGATTAATTTATCTGATGTTTGGCGAATGATTATTTTCTTTTCATCATTGAATGGTGCTTTGTATCTCGGTTCCGCCAGCCAGTCACCATAACTTATCCAGCGTTCTTTTTCGATAGTCCAGGCATACTTATAAAAATCCCTGCCCATCAAATATTGTCTGTATGTTTTATCTTTTTTGTATTCAGCATCAAACAATCGTCCCTTTGCTATCTTTTCAGTTTGTGCAGGTTTGCCCTTGCCTACTCTATATGGCGTTAAACCACAAACAATTAAGGCAATATCTTTAAACAAAGGTTTATTTTGTTTAATTTTTTGAAATAATTGCTGCTCGCTCTGATTAGACAAAACCAAACTACATTCTTCACTTTTTAATAATTCTTGTTGTGTGCATGATTCAAAATCGCCTACAAATAGGTTTGGTTCGTTCTTTATTTCTTTGAATGAATAGATTGAATCTTTATTAGGCGATGTGTTTTCTGAAACAAAAATACAAGTTTCTACTGTTGCCTGTCCAAAGACTGGCTTCCTAAAAAGTTGTATTTCTTTAATAATTCTCTGAGATATAATGTCCTTTCTAAAATCTTTATATTGAGACATATAGAGCCATGGTGAAGGAATAATATAAGATATTATGCTGGTTTTCGATGATAACGAAAAAGCCTTTTTAAAAAACATTAAGAATGTATCAGCTATAGGAGTTGATAAATTAAATTTTCTACCTAGATACTCTCTTTCGCTATCGAGCAGCCCCGCCCCATACGGCGGATTCCCAATCACCGCATCAAACCCGCCGGAAGAAAATTCACCACGAACCACACTAACCTCACGAATATTTTTATTCTTGTTCGTGTTGTTCGTGCGGTTCGTGGTTAAATTCTTAAAAACCTCAGGGAACTCCTTCTCCCAATCAAAACAGTTCACTTTACGCGCCATCTCATCATCAAAGTCCAGCGTGGCAGTGTAAAAATCCGTCCCAATCAAACTATTCCCGCACTTGATATTATTTTCCAGGGAAGGCAGCAGCGCCATATCAAATTCAAGCTGCCCGCCGGCTTGTGTACCTTCGTTTTCCAGCAGCTTGAGATAGAGCGAAAGCTTTGTCACTTCCACCGCCTGGCTGTCGATATCCACACCGTAAATGTTGTTCTGCAAAATCTGCTGCTTTTCCACGATGGTCAGCTTGTAGGCGCCATGTCCGCCGCCGGCGGAAGCCTCATAAATCTTTTCTTTTTTAACGGCTGCCTTTCTGTTTTTCTCGTTCGTGTAATAATCAAGATGATAGTTGAGCAGATACTGATACGCCCCCACCAAAAACGACCCCGAACCGCAGGCCGGATCAACGAAGCGCAGAGCGGCGATTTCATCCGGCGTTTTCTCCTTTATCAGCACCCCCACTGTATTTTGCACGATATAGTCCACGATGTACTGCGGCGTATAATACACCCCGCCCGCCTTCCGCACCTCCGGCTTTTCTTCAATGACAGCAGTATGTCCACCTTTCACGCCCTTAAAATGAATCGTCTTGCCCAAAAACTTTTCGTAAATGTTTCCGAGGATTTCAACCGGCAGCACCGCGAATTCATAAGGGCAATCAGGATAATACAGATTGACAATGATATTAGACAAAATCTTGTCGTCAATCTTAACGTTTTCTATCCACGCTTCCGGCTTGAATAAGCCTGAATTGTATTTGATATTTGCGTTGATAAAAAGCTGGTTTAGGTGTTTATATACATTGATGCCCTGCGACATTGTTTTAAGCAAATCAACGTCCTCAATTCCCTTGGACTCGGCAATGCGCAGGAATAATATCCGGTCGATTGTTTTTTGAACAACCGTATTGAGGTTGTAAATTGAAATGTCGGGGTTCCGCAATGCGATATTCTTTGCCAACTCCACACGCCAATCTTCAACAAAAAGCAGCAGGTCTTCATCTATCGCTGTGGTGCCTTTTTTGTTTTTATTTTCCTCAACATACCGGTCAAAACTGCCTTTCAGAATGGCGTTTTTTGAAAAGGTGTCGCGGATAAAATCAAAATGCTGGTCATATTCCCGGAAGGTGCAATAAAAGATACGGGCCGCGCTTGCCTTGTCGTTTTTGTCCGGCTTAATGCGGGTATCATATACGGCGAATTCTTCAAAATTGGTCAGTATCGAAAGGGGCAGCTTGGCGGTATAAGCATAACGCCGTACCTGAAACGCAGGATCGGCGTTGTCTTTGATGTTGACGCCGGGCTTTTTGGCTTCCACAAAAAACTTCCGCATTCCGCCTATTCTGAAACAGTAATCCGGCGCTTTCTGCTGGCCATCAATTTTTACTTTATCTTCCCGTATAACCTCGCGGTAGTTTTCCGAAAACCCCTGTTCGTTTCGCACGTCCCAGTCAAGCAGCTCAAAGAATTTGTCTATAAAGTCGGTACGGGTGTTGGATTCATCGTAGTCATTGCCTTTGTATTGGGCATAATTAGCCGAGAAAAGATCGGTGAGATTTTTAAGCCGGGGCATGTTATCCTGCTTCTGCCGGTAGAGATAGTCTTCCCGTCCTTCATCCGTCCAAAGTTTAGGCATTGGCTAAACCTCGATCAATTCATGGGCGGTCAACTTCCCCTCATTCGCTTCCTTTATGGACTGTAACAGAACCTTCATGTTCGATTCACTGTAAAAGAGATCGCTGCCCGCAGGGCCGGTCAACATTTTTAGCTTATAACTCCATATCCCTGTCCAGCGGGTACAGGGGCCGCCTGACCTTTTTGTAGGGGATGGTTTCCAGCACTTCATTGGAGCAGCCCCTGGAGGTGGCCATGATGGCCCGTTTGGCTATGCTGCGGAAGCAGGGTTCCAGATAGCCGAGCTTGACCGCCACTAGGCAGTAGTCGGCGGCGTTTACCCCTAGGGCGGGGAGAAGTTTCTCGTCCCCAAAGCCGATGTGCTTGGAGGTGATGGTGAAGCGGATATTCCGGTGAGCCGCGAACACCAGGTCCGATTTATAGGGGCCGAAGTCCCGGACGATCTTGAGCACCTCAAGGCGGAGGGGTATCTTTTTGCCATTCACGGTGTCCCAGTTGCCCCCCAGGGTGGTGTCGATGGTTGCGCCCACTCCCGCCTTGATGCAGGCGGCAGCGGCAGGGGCGTCATAGAAGCCTGAATATAAGAGCGGCGTGGGGAGTTTATCCACGGTGTCCATGGTTGCGACGATCTTTTCAAGCAGGTCCGTGGCATCCCCGGCGGCTCCCGCAGTGGGGTTATCCCCGGAATCGGAAACGAATACGGGGTGTTCCTTTTTCTCCAGCACCGCCTGATAGGCCGCCTTTATGGCTCCTTCGGAATCGTAGTATTCACTGCGGAACACAAAGTCCTTACGGCGCTGCCAGAAGGCGGCGGCCAGTTCTTCCGCGGCGTTTTCGGCTGCCGTGATGGCGGGATCGGCCGGACCGGCATCCGCAAGGCTGGTGACCAGTGCGGAAACGGCGTTGTGTTCATTGTCCGCCCAGGGGAAACCGAGGAGGAACGAAGCTGCCCGTATACCGGGCCGCTTTTCCGCTTGGCGACAGGCTTCGATGAGGGAGCGCATGGGTTCCGCCTCGGATTCGGACTTTTCACCGGCGATAAGCATGGGCACCCTGCGGTATGCGGTGTAGAGCCGCTTGCCGGTTTTAAGGGCCTCAAGCAGCATTCCGGCGGCCAAGGCCCCGGTTTCCGCGCAGTCGATGTGGGGCGCTGTCTTGTAACCCGCAAAGCCGTTGACGGTCCGCAGCAGTTCCGGGGTAATAGTGCCGTGCATGTCCAGGGCGGCGGTAAAGGGGATCTCCGGCAGGAGTTCCCGGATACTGCCCACCAAGTCCCCTTCGGCGCAGCCCAGGTTTTCAACCTTCATGGAACCGTGGAGGGGAAGACAGACCCCGTCTATGGGGCCTGCGGCAAGGGCGTCCCGGACACGCTGCAAAAATTCAGCCTTGGTCTTCTGATAAAAAGCGGCGGATACTACCCCGTTGGGTACGGCCCGTGCCTGCAGGACCGGTACGATTTCGCAGCCCGCAGCCTTCAGGGTTGCAATGATCCCGGCGGCGGAAGATTGGGTGGACCAGTTGGGGTTCAACATATCTTCCCCCCTGGTGATTACAAAGTCATTCTCCCCGGTAATAATGGGATTCAGGGTATTGGATTCGTGCCCCATGCCGCCGACTAAAATACGCATAGCTTTGCTCCTCTGTACTACTCTTTTAAGGCCCCTTCCCCAAAGCCCTTGATAAGCTGGGCGTGGAAGAAGAAATAGAAAATAATCATGGGCAGGATTCCAATCACCAGGGATGCGTACTGCAAGCCGTACTCGGTATTGGTCCTCCCCGCGAACTGGGTAATCGCCACGGGGAGACTCTTGAGGGCCACCTTGGTGGTGAAGATAAAGACAAACAGAAACTCATTCCAGTGGGACAGGAAGGAGAGGATCACCATGGTGGCGATCACCGGCGTTGACAGGGGCACTATCATACGCCAAAAGATATAACGGTATTTTGCGCCGTCAATTTCTGCAGACTCGATAATCGCGTCAGGAATGCCCCGTATATACGAAATCGCTATCATAATCGATAGGGGGAGAGAAAAGGCGATATAGGGCAGGATAACCCCGATGCGGCGGTTGACAATACCTAGCTGCACTTCCACCAGGAACAGGGGGATAATCACCGCATGTACCGTGAGCATCAGCCCCATGGCGAATGCGCCGGTGAAAAAGGAATTGCTTTTTTTGTAGGGGAACTTGGTCAGGGCGAAGGCGGCGGCCAAGGCCAGGAACAGTGCGACAACCGTAGACACGATGGTATAGATGCCGCTGTTTGCCAGCGCCGCCCCAAGGCTCCCAATGTTCCATGCGCGGACAAAATTATTGAACGAGGGATTTTCCGGCAGCGCCAGGGGATGCATCACGATTTCAGCATGGGGCTTTAATGAAGAATAACCCAGCCAGAGCAGGGGAAATACCGTGAGCACCGCAAAAAGAAACATCAAAATATATGCGCTGATGCGCCAAGGAAGGGATGCCCGTTGTGCGAGAGATAGTGTCTGCATATTTCCTCCCTACGCCAGCTTGAATAGTTTCGACACTGCCCGAATAATGGACAGCGACACCACGATAAACAGAATGATAATGATCGACAGGGCGCTGCCGTATCCGTAGTTCTGATGCACAAAGGTGGTGTTGTACATGTAAACGGCGATAACCTCGGTATAGTGGGCGGGCCCGCCGGCGGTCATTGAATATATCAAATCGAAGCTCTTAAAGCTCCCGGAAATTGCCAGAACAGAATTGATAAAGATAACGTAACCCATCATGGGGGTAATAACCCGCAGAAAAATAATGCCTTCCCCCGCGCCCTCAAGCTGGGCCGCCTCAATAAGGGAATTGGGGATACGCTGTAAATTGGCAAGAAAGATAACCATATAGAGGCTCGTATGCTGCCAGAGCAGTACCAGCATGATCGGGACAATGGCAAGGTATTTATTTTCCGCCATGGTCATAATGTAATCGGGGTTTCCGGTGACCATCCTGATGAGGGCGGTGAGAATCCCCACCGGGGAAAAAATGCGGTTCCACAGCTGCGCGATAATTACCGAAGAAATCGTAATCGGCAGGAAGATGAGGACCTCGAAGAAGTCCGCCTTTTTTACCATCTTGCGGTACAGCATATAGGCCAGAAGCAGCCCCAGGGGAATTTGGCCGAACACGGAGACGAGGACAATCATAATGTTGTTGCGCAATCCCATGCGGAAAACATCATCCCCAAACATCCGGGCGTAGTTTGCAAGCCCCACAAACTTCATCTCACCGTAGCCCTTCCATTCATTAAAGCCCAGAAACACGCTGAACAGGATCGGGAAGATCATAATGGCGATATAGATGAGAAATGCGGGCAGCAGAAAACTTAGGTAGCTTACTTTTTTTGAAAGCCGGTAATACATGAAAACCCCCCAGCAATTATCCGAAACATTTTAACCACGAACCACACAAACTACACGAACTTATTGTTTCCATTTCCATGTTTTTGTTCGTGCCGTTAGTGCGGTTCGTGGTAAATTTCTTACCCAGTTACTTTTTGCGGTTGGAATCGTTAGCAGCGACCCAGGCTTCGTATTCTGCGGCAAGTCCGGCGGGGGTCTTGGTGCCAAGCATCACCGCCTGGATGCCGGGGTTGAGGATGCTGTCGCAGCCTTCACCGTCCATCACACCGTCAATGATATAGCCCATGGTCTGGGTGGTGATCCGGTCGACGTAATTCTGGCTCACGCTGTCCACCGTGTATTTGGAATAGTCCAGCTTGTAGGTGGGAAGGTTACCGTTCTTCATGAAGAGGTCGGCGCCGACTTCACCATAGATAAAGCTGATGAACGCAAAGGCGGCGTCGGCCTTTGCCCCGGTGAGTTTGTTGTTTAGGGCCAGCGCTTCCCCAAGGGAAACGGCGTTGGAGTTGGGGGCCGCTTCATTGGGCAGCGCCGGGAAGGGGATGATCTCGTACTGGGCATAGTCCGCCGCAGGGGCCGCTTCCTTAAGCCCGCCGATGCTCCAGCCGGAGTTGAGCAGATACACTGCGTTACCCTGAATAAAAGCGTTGCGGGCATCAAGCCCGCCGAGCTGGTTCACCCCGGCCGGGAAGGTCTGGGTGTCTACCAATTGCTTAATCACCGCCAGGGCATCCACAAAGGGCTTGTCGGTGAATTTCGCTGTCCCTGCGCGGGCCCGGTCGAACCATTCCTTGCCGCCGGTCCGTTCCACAAGACAGGAGAGGAGCAGGGACTGGGCCTGCCAGACCCCCTGGTTACCGAACATCAGGGGCGTCTTCCCCGCGGCCCGGATCGCCGGACCCTGGGCGATCAGTTCATCCAGTGTCCTGGGATTGGTAAGCTTAAGCTCTTTCTGGAGTTTGGTATTCACATAGATAATCGTACCAATCGCCATGTTGGGGGAAATGATGTAAACTTCCCCGTTCTTTCCCTGGGCATCCCAAATGGAAGCGGGATAATGGGATTTGATCTCGTCGGTCAGATAAGGACGCAGGTCCTTTACCATGCCCCGGTTGATGACGTAGCTGGAACGGGGGCTGGGGTACAGGGTAAACAGATCCGGAATGTCCCCGCTGGCCGCCATGGCCTGGAACTTTTGATGGAAGGGTTCGCCGCTCACATACTCAAACTCAATCTTGATATTGGGGTACTTGGCGTAGAACGCATCCAGTGTCGGCTGCCAGTAGGTGTACTGGGGGTCCACCGGATCGATCTGCATGTAGGCCGTAAGGGTCACATTCCCGTCAGCGCCGCCTGACGCCTTTTGCCCGCCCGCAAAGACCATGGGCAGCATGGCCGCCATCAGGGCCATTACTAAAAACACTCTTTTCATAGTTTTCTCCTTAATATTGCTTGAATATCTATCGTTATTATAGGTACAATTTCCCAGTTAAGTAAAGAGGAGTTTGTATGAATTCAGACAGATTTATTCCTGAGGACCGGATCGTCCATTATACGAGTAACAAGATAAGCGGCCCCCTGACCATTGACGGCGATTTGACCAAGGCTGAATGGCAGGGTGCGATGAAATCCCGGCGTTTTGTGGACATGGTGAGCGGGGAGCCCGCCTTTTTCGACACCCGGATGGCCAGTCTTTGGGACGACAAGTACCTCTATGCGGCCTATTGGCTGGAAGAACCAACGGTACGGGCCAGCCAAACCAAGCGGGACTCCTTTGTCTGGTTCGACAATGACGTGGAACTCTTCCTGGACGGGGAGGACTGCTACTATGAGCTTGAAATCAACGCCCTGAACACGGTGTACGAGGTCTTTTTCGTCTATCAGGACGCCTTAAAACGGGGCAGCCGCTTCGATACCCCGGAATTCGACCTCTATTCCCACGATATCGACGTCCTCTCAGGCTTCCAGGACCCTACCCGCTACGGCAAACACCCACGGGGCAAACGTTGGGCCTTTATGGACTGGGACTTCCCCGGCCTCAAGACCGCAGTGAAGGTGGACGGTTCCATCAATGACGGGAAAAGCCTGGATCGCGGCTGGACCGTGGAGATCGCCCTGCCCTGGGAGGGTTTACGAAAGCTGCACCCCAGCAAGACCTTTCCCCCCGCTGAAGGGGACACCCTCCGGGCGGCCTTTTTCCGCTTCGAGGCCCTGCGCTACCACAACAAAACCGTGGCGGAAAGCCCCGGCTGGGCCCTCAACGAGCACGGGGTCTATGATTCACATATACCGGAGAATTTTTCTTACCTTCATTTTACGGCTCAACCGCCCTTATAAACGGAGCGGGGATCTATTGCCAATGGAGCCAGTTCCAAACTAGAAATTAATTAACCACAAGCCGCCTACTGGCGGCACGACACGAACCACACCAAAAAGATCATCTAGTTCGTGTTCGAACCGAAGGTTCGCTTTGTGAGGTTCGTGGTTAAATTCTTAATTTTGGAACCGGCTCAATGCTTCATTTCTTTCCGCTAACTGCTTGGGCTCTTGTAATGCCGCACACCCAAACGCCAGAACCAAATTGCAAAGACCGTAAAAAACGCCACGATGCAGAGCGCGTGGATAAGTGCCGGCAGGGAAAGGACGCCGGTCAAAAGTTGGGTGGGCGCGGTAGCCATGATCCCGTAGGGCAGGACGAAATAAAACAGCAGCTTGAACACGCCCTTGTAGAGCACCCCGGGGATCTTCATGTTAAGCTCAAACATGATGCCTTCAAACCAGCCGATGGAGTCGCCGGCAATTACGAAGAAGGGAATCGTGCGGATGATCAGCATGGTGTCGTACCAGAGCAGGGTCATCAGGAGCGTCAGGGCGATGTATGCGGTTACTGCAACGGGTGTCACGGCGAGGCCCTCCACCGCGCTTCCATAAATGATGATAACGGCAGAAAGAACAATGAGCGGGATGGAGCCGGGGTTGACGCTCTCGAAGGTGAGGCGCAAGAGGGGGCTTACAGGCTTCGTAAGGTAGAGGTCCAGGGCGCCTTCGCGGATTTTGTCCGGTATCTCAACAATGCCGAAAAAGAAGATCACCATGTTGAGGGCGTTTATCATCGAGAAGGTGCCGATAAAGATAAGCATCTGACCCCGGCCCCAATCGCCGATGGAATCAACCTGGGAATAAATCGCGGAGAAGGCCAGGAGCTGTACGGCAAAGAGCGAGGCATCGGCGAAGAATGCGCCGAAGAAACTCAGGCGGAACACCATCATGTGTGAGAGCCTGAGCTTGACCAGCATCCGTACAAAGCGCAAGTTGCGGCGCAAATTCCGCATGATATCAGCAATCATATCCCCACCCCGTCATACTTGACCCGCAGTTTTTGGTAGGTGAGCTCTGCCGTCAGGGCCGCCGCAATGGCCCAGAGGGCAAGGATGCCGAGCCCGGGCAGGCCCTCCCCTACTCCCGCCTGTCCGGTGAGCAACATGGCGGGCATATAGGTGACGTAGTAAAAGGGGACGAAGCGCAGTATTGCGGTGAATCCATCGGGCAGCAGGGAGAGGGGGACCAGCGCGCCGGTGACAAAGGCGATGATGTTGCCCTGCACATGGAGAAAGAAGCCCACATCCTGAAACTGTAAAGTAAGCAGGCCGATAAAGTAATGGTAAGATACCATAAAACTGAAGCCGATGATGATCATGGCAGCGGCGCACAGTATCACTGCGATTTCACCGGTGAACATTAATTCAACGTGAAAGACAAGGGTACAAAAGACCGCGGCAATAAAACTAAACACCGTATAGTATGCAACGGCGCCGAGTGTCTCAAACATAAAGTATCCCTGCACATTGGCGGGGACAACCAGATACTTTGAAAAAGTCCCGTTGCGTATCCGCCGGGAGACTTCCCCCGACACCCACTCGCACTCGGACATCCCGGTTGCGAGGAAGGAGCTGACCACGTAATAGGACAGCATGGCCTGGAAAGTAAAGTCCCCCACATAGTCCCTACCTGAAAACACCGCGCCCCACAGTATCCATGCAAAGAGGACACGAGCCACAGTACTGAGGGCGGTCATCACCACAGCAAAGCGGTAGATCATCTGTACCCTGAACAGTATCTTTGCAATCTCAATATATTTTTTCATGGGTTCTGTCCCGTCTCATCTGTCAAGCCGCTGACACCGTCAACGGCATA
The DNA here is from genome assembly GCA_025997555.1 of Spirochaetia bacterium. Classification (GTDB taxonomy): domain Bacteria; phylum Spirochaetota; class Spirochaetia; order Treponematales; family Breznakiellaceae; genus BNUT01. Next base: position 3,425 of record BNUT01000051.1, on the reverse strand, counting down.
TATCCGCTCCACCACCGATCCGATATCTTCTTCCTCCACGGTAATATCCTCCGGTGAATAATCCTGCATGATCCGCGCCAGGACCGCGCCGCTCTGCTCCTTGGGCAGCATAAATACCGCCTTATAGGGACTTTGTTCTAGGACATTTGCCCCGGCGGGAACAGCAAATGCGGTCTCAGTATCAAATTGCACACTAATTTTCTTGTGGGTCTGAAATGATGCAAACAGATCCGCTGTGGGACCATCGTAAAGTTTCTTTCCCTTGTTCACAACGATACTGCGGGGACAGAGGATACGCACATCTTCCATATAGTGGGATGTCAGAATAATTGTCGTACCCTTGTTACGGTTCACCTCCCGCAAAAAACCGCGTATCTGCCGCTGGGCAACTGCATCCAGCCCGATGGTGGGCTCGTCGAGGAACAACACTTTTGGATCGTGCAGTAATGCTGTGATCAGTTCCATCTTCATCCGCTCCCCCAGGGAGAGGGTGCGGACCTGCACGTTGAGGAGTTCTGCCACATCGAACAACTCGGTAAAAAAAGCGATGTTGCGCCGATAAATTTCATCCGGGATGGCGTAGAGTTCCTTAAAAAGCAGAAAGGTATCCGCCGCGGTGAGCTCAAAAAAGAGCTGACTCTTCTGGCCCATCACCAGGGCGTACTGTTTTTTCAGGGCGTTTTCCAGCTTGTTGGGATAGTAGCCCAGCACAGAAACGCTGCCCGACGAAGGGGCGATGATCCCGGACAGCATCTTGACCAGGGTGGTCTTGCCCGCCCCGTTGGGGCCGATAAGGCCCACAAATTCACCCTCGTGTATTTCCAGGTCAAAGGAATCAACCGCAGTTTTGGTGATAAACTTCCGGTAAAAAAGGCTCTTGATACTCCCCGCAAGGCCCGCATCTTTTTCAAAGCGTTTGTATTCCTTGGTCAGGGCCTTTGTTAGTATTACTGTGTTTGTTTCGTCATTCACCGTTAAACCCCTCATCCCGCTTGTTTCGTACCTTTTTGGCAATACTTTTGTGAAACTCCCGCCTGCTTTTAAAATATTCGGAACGGTTTTCCACGAACAGGGTTTCCCGTTTCTGGGCAAGGTAATTTTTCCACTGCACCGGGGAAAGGCTCCCCTCATTTAATGCGGCCAGTACAGCGCAGCCCGGTTCATTTTTATGGGTGCAGTTGGAAAAGCGGCAGCGGCTTATCAGTTCTTCTACACTTCCAAAGGCGATACTGACCGCTTCACCGGCGTCCCAGAGGCCAAGTTCCCGCATACCCGGCGTGTCGATCACCAGCGCCCCGGAGGCAAGCTTAAAGAGCTGCCGGTGGGAAGTGGTATGCCGGCCCTTACTGTCGTCCTCCCGGATGGCCTTGACATCCATCACGGTCTCCCCGGCCAGAGCGTTGAGCAGTGAAGATTTCCCCACCCCCGAAGAACCGAGGAACACGATTGTCTGTGCCGGTTCCAAATAGGGCCGCAGTTCATCAAGACCATAACCGGTTTTGCTGCTTAGGGCAATCACCGGCACAGTCTCCGCCATTTCGCGTATGGCCGCAAGCTGGCCGCTAAAATCTTCGCAGAGATCCGCCTTGGTCAGCACCACCACCGGCAGTCCGCCGCTCCGCCGGGCCGCGGTAAGGTACCGGGCAATCCTGGCAGGGTTAAAATCGTAATTCAGGGAGCTGATGATAAACACGTAATCGAAATTCGCGGCCACCACCTGTTCCTGAATATGTTTTACATATTCCGCCTGATGGCCGGAAAAGTCGGTGCGGGAAAATTTTGATCGGCGCTTCAGCACTTCTGTTATGCCGGAATTACCGTTCCCGTTGTACTTGATTACAACAAAATCCCCCACTGCGGGAAAATCTTCCCGCGCTTCCGCAGCGTGATAAAAACTCCCCTTGAGAACCGCAGGGACCTCTCCGTATTGACAGACAACTTTATATAAGTCGCGCCGTATTTCCGTTACCCGGCCGGGGATAATGTCCCCGCCTGTAAGATCCGTGGATATACCGACGGTGTCCAAAGACAGCTCCGCCTGAGTAAACCCGTATTCCTGTAAATCGAACATGCGATTCCTCCATGGGACACTTCAGTAAAGCTCCCAAAAATTTTGATGAGAAAACCGCCTGTTCCTTTATGCTGAAAAAAATTTCAGAGGAATGCGCAAAAAGAGGAAGTATTCCTGTTTAATGTTATGCGCCGCGACAAGGCGGTTTTAAAAAAAGGCCACCATACGAACAATCATTTTTTACGCCTCCTTATAAATCACAGAGTTTATCTTTTTAAGATGAAGAAATAATATCGCAGTAAAACAAAGCTGTCAACAAAATTGTGGCAAATTATGCAAATATTCGTTCCCTATCTCACCTGGTTAACTGAATATCCGGCTTTTTCCATTTGTTTCAAGATTCCGTCTTTTCCATGGATATGTGCAAGGCCGACAATAACGAACTCGACCGGTGAGGTTTCAAAATATCCTTCGATGATCGGGACCCATGTATTGTTGCGGTTTTTTATTAACCTGTCATATACAAACGGATAGTCAGCCTGCATTTCGGTGTTAAGCTGGACTATATATTCATCTGTTCCATTTGTCCAATCATTTAACATTTTTTCCAGTTCCGTTTTAAGTGTATCCCTATCTTTCTTCAAATCCGCAAGGGAATAGCCTATGTATTCATCTATGTTGTCGTCAAACATGCTTACAGTTAAATCAATCTGAAAATCAACACTTTCCAGAAACATCATTTTCTTATGTTTCTTCTCCGATTGTTCCATGTAGTAGGCATCCACTCCGGTTTCTGTAAAACCGTTCTGTTGAAGCTGCATTACCGAAAGTACATTTAATACCATCGACGGCTTCATCTGCTCAACCTGTGTAATGGAAAATCCAAGCATGGTACATGCATCCGATAATTTCTGATACGATTCACTGTTCAGCACGGTTTTAAGTGTCTGACCTTCAGGAAGAAGCATCTTTGATTGCAGACTTTGTACAACCGCCGGGTCCTCCTGCAATTCCGATATATCGGTTTCAAAGACCAATATATCCGCCGCTTCAAAGGCTTTGTTAAAGGCGCCGGGAATTTTGGTTTCCTGAGGTAATATGTGCACACTGCCCCCAAGATAAACCGTGTTCCCGTCTTTGCTTATCTGCCATACTGAGGATTCCGCAGCCGTTTTTTTGGCAGGGGCGCTTGCACAGGAGAACAGGTTTAAAAAAAACAATCCTAAAATAAAATAATAAGTTTTTTTCATTTTGATCCTCCGATCTAATTATTACTCAAGGGTTAAGTATAAGGTATCACATCTATATAATGCAATAGACTTCTATAAAAAGCGGCGGGACCGCCAGATCCCGCCGCTTTCAACGTTTTTACATAATCTTTATTCAGGGAAACTCCCCGATTATTACTCAGCCG
>BNUT01000050.1 GCA_025997555.1 Spirochaetia bacterium | reverse complement strand
CGGTGAGCCTTACCGCAGCGCCCTCCGCCGTTGCACTCCCCGCTTTGATGGCGTTGAGGTCTGCGGCTAATTGTTCTGCCTGTTTATCCGGTGTGGGAGGCGTTCCGCTCCCGCCGCCGCTGGTGGCGCAGCCCGCCAGAACCAATCCAAACACCAGCGTTACCGCCAGCATTGCCAACAGGAATATGTTTCCCTTCTTGTCTTTCTTCATTTAAAGAACTCCTTGCGGTTTTTTACGTCCCGCCTGCAAATTTGTGTATGCTTACCGCACAAGCGGATAACACCCTTGTTGGAATAGGCTTCTATTCCCTGTTGGAATAAAATCCTGTTCCTTATTAGAATAGACTCCTGTTCCTTGCTGGAATGAAACCCTATTCCTTGTTGAAATAGACTTCTATTCCAATGAACCTACGAGACGGTGAGTAAGGTCTCCGCCTTGATTGTCCGCGGCTCTTTGAGGGGCGTTCCCCCCGCATACCGGGTGACGATTTCCAGGGTATAGGTTCCCGCGCTTAAGGACGGTATCAACGCCATGATTTCCGCGCTTTTGTTGAGCCCCAGGTTCTCGCTTACTTTGGTCCGCGCGCTCCCCGCAGCCTCGCTCACCAGCCACACCCCCACTTCCGGCTCGCTTCCTTCAACCTTGATTTTGTGGCCCATGATGTGCGCCATGCCGCCGGGGGTGAGGGCGCTGTTCAGACTGTCCGTGTGCACGTCGATGATTTCGTCGATATACGCGCCGTCCCCCGCCGTGCCCTCGTTTTCAACCTGCACTTTGAGCAGAAGTTCCTTAAAGCGTCCCAGGGTGCGGAAGGCGATGTGCAGGTTTTCCGCGCCGATGCGGTCGTGGGCTCCGTGGTAGGTGCCGCCAATGCGGGTGTGCAGCGAAAAAAAGCCGTCCATCTGCACGGAAAAGCCGTCAAGCAGTTGGTAGGCGGTCTCGTTGATAAAGATACGGGCGTGCTCCACCAGGTCCTCGTATTGTCCCGTGAAGCCCCCGCGGTTTTTCGCCGCCGCACAGATGTCCTCGATGCTCAGGGGAGCCTCCGCCTTTGCGCGGGCAACGAATGCGCCCTCCCCTTTGCCCAGGTAGTTGGGGTAGAGCTTTGCCTCGATTTTGTGCAATACCTCGTTGATTTCGTCAATGATTGCCATGGATCACCTCTTTTTAACCACGAACGACACGAACCCCACGAAAGGACAAGATAGTTGAGGGTAAAAGTTCGTGTTGTTGGTGAGGTGCCGCCATAGGGCGGCTTGTGGTTATATATTGAAAATACGGGAATGTACCGTGTCTATTGGTTAGTTGACAGGGTTTGCTTTTGCCGGAGTATAATGAGCCGGGAGCCGGGAGCCGGGAGCCGGATTGCCGTTAGCTGAAACATAGGAACATCCTGCCGGAAATCGAAATATTGTTCAATAGGAGCAACTCAACCTTCTTCATGCCAAAACCAGTTTTCTTTTGTGGTATTTTGCAAGATTCAAGCACTTGTACATATCCGAGAGCATTTCTTCCAGTTCATCAAGGGTCTTACCCTGAGTTACGTCTTCGGGGAAGTCATCAAACCAGCCCACAAAAAAGCCGTCATCCGCTTCAAAATAGGTATATTCAAGTTCCATACTGCGATAATAACCCTAACAGGACAAAATATGCAAAGGGGGCGGGGGTCAGGGTCTCTGCATTTACTTTTTTGAATCCCAAAAACCACAAAAATCATGAAGATAATTACCTGGCAAAATCACTGTAACGGTAAAATTTCAGGTTTAAGTCACGGGCGGTCTTGAGGGTGTATTCCAGCCTTCGGGGGGTAATGCCCCAGGGGGCGGTTTCCGAAATGTCATGGGTGGTCAGGGGGAGTATGTGGTCCCCGCCCAGGAATTTGAGGGTCCGTAACATGAGCGCCACGTAGCGGTCAAAATCCTCATCATCTTTGATCACCGTATTGTCAATGGCCCGTGAAGAAATGTAACCCGCCCTGAGGGCCTCTTCATTATAAATGCGGAAGCTTGTGCCGTAGCCCCGTTGTATCCCGAAGGAACCGGCGAGGGTTTCATGCATCCAGGGCTCGGAAAAGCCGAAGGGATAGGCAAAGGACGAGAGGCCCACCCCGGATTGCCGAAAAGCATCCACCGGGGAGATAGTCTCGGCCAGAAACACTTCACGGGAAACCTTGCGCAAATCAGGATGATGGAGGGTATGAAAGCCGATGTCATGGCCACGGCGCAGGGCTTCGGCGCAGAAGGGACCCTGCTCCTGCACAAAAAAGGTAACTCTGGCCCCGTAACGGTCAAAGAGATCAAAGTAATTTTCCCATTGGGCCTCGTAATTGTCGTCAAAGCCCAGCAGTATTCCGGCGGAATCTTCCCCGGCGGTCCATAAGAGTTTGTCCTCCCGCCGCAGGCCGGTACTCTTTTCTTCCGCCAAAAAATCTACCGTAAGGCGGGAGCCGTCTAATGGTAGGGCATTTTCCAAATCGTAGACCACCTCGAATTCGGCCCCGCTGTCATCACTGCCGGGGATATCAGCCTTGATAATAATATGGTAATCTCCGTCCAACAGAAAATATTTTTTTATATCCCCGCCGTTCCGCTTGACCCGCTGAATGACCAAATCCATGGCGGTGTAGGTCTCTTCGGGAAAGGGGAAATCCTCCGGGATGTTTTCTGGCGGCGCTTCGGGAATCGGCTCCTCAACGCGCAGGGCAGGCCGGCTCGTACAGGCGGCAAGGAAGGCCAGAAGGGAAAGTAGATAAAAGGGCAAACACCGGGATTTCAGGGTGAGTTCCTTTAACTAATCTGGACAGTTAATTCTTTCCCAAACACATGGGCTATCCTTTCCAGAGTTTTTATGGTGGGATTTGCCTTCTGCGGATTTTCCAGCCGCTGATAGGCCTGATAAGACAGGCCCAGCTTTTGAGCAATGGCTGTCTGACTGTCGCTTCCCCGCAGTTCACGAAGCTGAATTGCCAAAGCGATATGGGATGCTACCGTAACAGGATAACCATCCTGAAAAGACGGCGGCGGCACATCATTCCCATGAGCCACATCAGTTGCAAGTATCCCGTCAAGGGCTTCCTTTGCCATAGCCAGAGCTTCATCGTGGGAAAATCCGCCGGTAACGATATTTGTCATATCAGGGAACTGAGCTAAATACATATTACCTTCTTTCCAAATTTTACAAAAATATACCACATTAACCTCCTATTCCAGCTTCTTTTAGAATTTGCTTTGCCAGCGGTCCCATATCCTTATTACCATGAAAAGGGACCGCCACATTACGACGACCTGACTTTACAAAGATGTGATGGGAACCATTTATCCGATTAAGTATCCAACCATTAGCCGTTAATTTGTCCATCACTTGTTTGGCGGTCATATTTACAACATACAATATATATCTTGCAACGTCAATGCGGCGTGATAATCCGCTTGCCCATCCCTCCTCCCTTTCGTATCTTATAAAAAAGGATATAAAAATGAATTACGAAAAATTGACGATTAAAGCTCAGGAAGCCCTGAACGCGGCTTCCGCCATTGCGCAGAAGGACGACCATTCACAGGTTGAGACCGAGCACATCCTCCTGGCCCTGCTGCGGCAGGAGGACGGGATCGTAGGGCCCATCATTGAGCGCATCGGGGGGGATGCGGCCAATATTACCCTTCGGGTTGAGGAACTTGCCGCAGCGAATCCCAAAATCTACGGAGAGGCGGCCCAGATTTATTTTTCTTCCGCGGCCTCCAAGATCCTTGCCAAGGCCGAAGCCGAAGCCGCCTCCCTCAAAGATGAATTTGTCTCCACCGAACACATCCTTATCGCCATTGCCGCAGGGGAAGGCAAATCCTCGGAACTTTTAAAGAAGGCCGGTGTTACCAAGAACGCCATTCTGGGGGCGTTGAAGCAGGTTCGGGGAAACACCCGTGTAACCGACCAGAACCCGGAAGAAAAGTACCAGGTGCTGGATAAATATTGCCGGGACCTTACCGCCCTGGCCCGGCAGGAAAAACTTGATCCCGTAATCGGCCGTGATGAAGAGATCCGCCGGGTGATGCAGGTCCTTTCCCGGCGCACCAAGAACAACCCGGTTCTCATCGGCGAGCCCGGCGTGGGTAAGACCGCCATTGCCGAGGGGCTTGCCCGGCGCATTGTTGCCGGGGATGTGCCCGAAGGGCTCAAGGGCAAGAAGCTTCTGGCCCTGGATTTGGGCGCACTGGTTGCGGGCGCCAAGTTTCGCGGCGAATTCGAGGAGCGGCTCAAGGCGGTGATCCACGAAGTGCAGGCCGCCGATGGGAATATTATTTTATTTATTGATGAGCTCCACACCCTGGTCGGGGCCGGGGCTGCCGAAGGCGCTACCGATGCTTCAAACTTATTGAAGCCCGCTTTGGCCCGGGGGGAACTGCGCTGCATCGGTGCAACAACCCTCGACGAATACCGCAAGCACATCGAAAAGGACGCCGCCCTGGAACGGCGTTTTCAGCAGGTCTACACGGCGGAGCCTTCCGTTGAGGATACCATAGCAATACTGCGGGGCCTGCAGGAACGCTACGAAGTGCATCACGGGGTGCGGATAAAGGATGAGGCGCTGGTTGCCGCAGCAACGCTGTCTGACCGCTACATCACCAGCCGCTTTTTGCCGGACAAGGCCATTGACCTGGTGGACGAAGCGGCGAGCCGCCTCAAGATGGAACTGGACTCACGTCCCACGGAGCTGGACAAGCTAGAACGGAAATTGTTGCAGCTTTCCATCGAGCGGCAGTCCCTCCGGAAAGAGGAAGACGGCGCTTCAAAGGACCGGCTGGGAAAACTGGAAAAGGAAATTGCCGATCTCACTTCCGAACGGGACGCCATGAAGGCACGTTGGGATGGCGAAAAAAAGGACATCCAGGGGATTCGGGAAATCAAGCAGCAGATCGAAGAACTCAAGATCGAAGAAAGCCGCTGGGAACGTGAGGGTAATTTATCAAAGGCCGCGGAAGTTAAGCACGGCAGAATTCCAGAGGCGCAGCAAAAGCTCAAGGCCCTCACCGATGCAATGGAAAAAAAGCGGGGAGGTGCTGACGGTCAAGGCACAACAGCGTTACTGCGGGAAGAGGTGAGCGAGGAGGACATTGCCCAGGTGGTGGCAACCTGGACGGGAATCCCCATTTCCAAAATGCTTTCCGGAGAGCTCCAGAAATACCTCGATCTGGAAAAAGTTCTGGAACAGCGGGTGGTGGGACAGGCCGCCGCCGTGGAAGCCGTGGCGGATGCGATCCGGCGGAACAAGGCGGGACTCTCCGATGCCGCAAAACCATTGGGATCCTTTCTTTTCCTCGGCCCCACCGGGGTAGGAAAAACAGAACTCGCAAAAACTCTGGCGGACTTTTTATTTAATGACGAGAAGGCACTCACCCGGATCGACATGAGCGAGTACGGGGAGAAACATTCGGTAAGCCGCCTTATCGGCGCGCCTCCGGGCTACGTTGGTTACGAGCAGGGGGGCCAGCTTACCGAAGCGGTGCGCCGCCGTCCCTACAGCGTGATCCTCTTTGACGAGATCGAAAAGGCCCATCCTGAGGTGTTTAACGTGTTTCTGCAGATCCTCGACGACGGCCACCTCACCGATGGCCAGGGCCGGGTGGTGGATTTCAAAAACGTGATCATCATCATGACAAGCAACCTTGGTTCGGATCTTATTCTGGAAGCGAAAAATTCCGCTGACATTAAGGATGGGCTGATGGAACTTTTAAAACAAAGTTTCCGCCCGGAATTCCTGAACCGTATCGACGAGACGGTGATCTTCAACCGCCTGGGCAGGGACGAGATCAGTAAAATCGTGGAAATACAGATCACCCGCTTGACCCGCCGCCTTGAGGATCGCAAAATAAATTTGAAACTCACCACCGGCGCCAAAGAATTTCTCGCGGAACGGGGTTACGATCCCATGTTCGGGGCACGGCCCCTCAAACGGACCATCCAGAGCGAACTGGAAAACCCGCTGGCAAAACTTATCATCGCCGGAAAAATAAAAGAAGGCGACAGTATTACTGCGGACAGCAAGGACGGCGGCATCAGTTTCAGGAAAAGTAATTAAGACATATCTTCGGTCACGTTGTGGAGCCACTTGCCGCTGCGGTAACGCCAGAAACCCAGAACCACTTTGAGGGGGTCCTCTGAAAGGACCAGGAGGTAGATAAGCCACACCGGGGCGTGAAAGACAAAACTGGCAATAGCTGCGGCGGGGAGGGCCACGGCCCACATAAAAGCGACATCGTAGATCGCGCAGAAAACCGTGTCCCCCCCGGCCCGGCAAATTCCTATCACCATGGCCATGTTAAATGCCCGGAAGGGATAGGAAATTGCGAGGATGATGAACATGAGGGAAGCGGCGGCAATTACCCCCTCGTTCACATTAAAAATAAATGGGATCAGAGCGGAGATGGGAATAAGCACACAGACAGCCCCCACCGCAACAAGGGGCGCAAAGCGGATGATCCGGGAGGCGTAATCACGGGCGGCGGCGTGGTCCCCCTCCCCTATCTTTTTACCGATAAGTACACTCACCCCGTTGCCCATGCCGATAAAGAGCGTCCAGGTAAGCTGGGACACGGTACCGGTAATGTTAAATGCGGCAATGGCATCCGTGCCGGTCCGGGCAAAGATGATGTTCTGGGTGATGATCCCCGCAGACCATATAATCTCGTTGATGATCACCGGCAGGGCAACGCTGAAAAAACGCCGCAAATAAAAACTGTTAAAGCCGGTAAGTTCCCGCAGGCTCCCCGCGATGGCGTATTTGCGGCGGTAACTTACCGCCACCAGGGCGCCCGTTTCCACAAAGCGGGCAATGACCGTTGCAACGGCGGCCCCCGCAACACCCATCATGGGAAAGGGACCGATACCGAAAATCAGAAAATAATTCAGAACCACATTCACCGACAGTGCGATGGCGGTGGTAATCATGGGGACCTGCACCTTTTCTATGGAGCGGAGGCTGAGGACAAACACCTGGCTTATGGCAAAGGGGAGAAATGATGGGGCCAAAAACTTTAAATAGAGGCCGCCGGCCTTAATCACTTCGGGGTCACGGGAATAAATACCGATAAGCTGATACGGAATCAGCGCCGCCGCCAGGGTAAACAACACACCCACGCATAAACTGATGACCATGAGGAGGCCCACGTTTTTCCGTATCCCCGAAATATCATGTTTCCCCCAAAACTGGGCGGTAAAGATCGAACCCCCGGAACAGATACCAAACAGGATAATCATGTAGAAAAAAAAGATATTGTTCCCCAGCCCGACAGCGGCGATCTCCACGGTCCCCAAACGGCCAATCATCACCGTATCAATCATATTCACAAAGGCATTAACCAGGTTTTGCAGCATGATGGGAATGGCGATGGTAAAAAGCTTTTTGTAAAAATCTTTGTTGTCAAGAAAGGCAGGTAACTTCATATCAATAGTGTATCAGATTATCAGTTAAGGCGCTCACTTGCAAGAATACCCCCAAGCCGGGTATGATCGATTCATGAAAGCAGCAATGAAAGTATCAGCGAATTTTATTCCCACCCTGCGGGAGGTTCCCGCCGATGCGGTGATCGTCAGCCACCGTCTCATGTTCCGCGCCGGTATGCTCCGCAAACTGGCCAACGGCCTTTTCGCCTATCTGCCCCTGGGTCTCCGCTCCTTCCGCAAGGTTGAAAATATCATTCGGGAAGAAATGGATGCCATCGGTTCCCTTGAGATAAAGCCCACCGTGGTGGTCCCCGGCGAAATCTGGAAAGAATCGGGCCGCTGGGAAACCATGGGTGAGGGCCTGCTCCGGGTCAAGAACCGGCTGGGCGCGGACTTCGTTGTTTCCCCCACTGCGGAAGAGGCCTTTACCAGCCTGGTCCGGGACGAGCTTTCCAGCTACCGTCAGCTTCCCCTTTCGCTGTACCAGATAAACACCAAGTACCGTGATGAAATCCGCCCCCGTTACGGGGTGATGCGGGGCCGGGAATTTGTGATGAAGGACGCCTACTCCTTCCACACCGATGACGAGAGCCTGGACGAAACCTACCGGAAAATGGGCAGCGCCTACCGGCGGATCTTCAAACGCTGCGGCCTTACGGTGATCCCCGTCAAGGCCGATTCCGGCGCCATGGGCGGCAGCGGCTCCGAAGAGTTCATGGTGGAAAGTGAAGTCGGGGACAATACCCTACTCCTCTGCAAAGCCTGTGACTACGCCGCCAATGTGGAGAAGGCCGGCTGCAAGCCGGATTATACCGTCCCCGCTTCCATCGAAGAAGCAAAGGCGGCCGCCACATCCGTTCCCGCCATTGAAAAGATCGATACCCCCCATGTCAAAACCATTGAGGAACTCTGCGGCTTCCTCAAAACAGACGCGAAAAAATTCATCAAGACATTGATCTATAAAGCAGTGAATGTGGAACTGGACCTGAATACTGCCCCCGGCTGCTCCAAACTGGAACGCAAAAGTCCCTCGCCGGGAGCGCCCGCCGTATATCCCGCGGCCTTTTTCGCCGTGGCCATCCGGGGGGACCTGGATGTAAACGAGGTCAAACTCGCCGCCCTCCTCAAGGCCGGTGAAGTGACCCTTGCCGCAGACACCGATGTGGAACGGTTCACTGGGGCCCCCGTGGGCTTCGCCGGTCCCGTGGGACTCAACAGTATTCCTGTCATTGCCGATGAAACCATCACCGCCCTGAATGACGCGGTCACCGGGGCGCTGGAAAAAGACAAGCACTACCAGCACGCCGCCTACGGCCGGGACTTTACGCCATGGCTCACCGCCGATGTGCGCATCGTAAAGGCCGGGGACCGCTGTTCCGTCTGCGGCGGCGAACTCTACGAAAAGAAGGGCAACGAACTGGGGCACATCTTCAAGCTCGGCTACAAATACACCAAATCCATGAACGTAAGTTACCTGGATGAAGACGGCAAGAGCCGCACCCCCACCATGGGCTGTTACGGCATCGGCTTGGACCGGACCCTGGCTTCTGTCATTGAGGAGCACCACGACGATGCCGGCATCATCTGGCCCCTGACCATCGCGCCTTACCACGTAATCATCGTCCCCATTAAATACGAGGGGGCGGTCAAAACCGCCGCCGATGATCTTGCTGCCGCTTTGGAAAGATTCGGTGTAGAAGTACTGTTGGATGACCGGAACGAACGCCCCGGCGTAAAGTTCAACGATGCGGATCTTTTGGGCATCCCATACCGGGTGGTGGTGGGCGACAAAAACCTCAGCCTCCCCCAGCCTTCGGTGGAAGTGAAGTGGCGCAGTGAAAAAGAGAACCGGCTGGTGGATGTTAGTAAAGCTGCGGAGGAGTTGGCGGGGCTGGTGTGCGCTGAACTGGAAAAGCTGAATAGTTAGTTACGTTCCCCCAGCAGCGACTTGATCTCCTGAATGTCCTTGACCAGTTTGGTGCGGTCAAGATTCTGGAAGCGTTTGGGAATCATCTCCTTTGAAGTACATTCCAGAACAGCCACCAGGTTTTGCAGTTCGATTTCGTGGGGATAGGCGGAAGGGACAAAGTCGCCCATCACTTCTTCCATGTCTTCACGGGTAATAAAGCTGCGGTCCTCCATGGCAGCCCGGAGTTTTGCGCGGATAAGCACCGCTTCAAGGTCAGCCCCGGAAAATTCGTGGTGGAATTTTTTGAAAAGGTCAGAGATGGGAAATTTGCGGATCGACAGATCAAGCTTGCGGACCAGGGTGTCGAAGAGGGCTTCCCGCTCGGAAGTGGTTTCGGGGTAAAAGAGGGCGAGGTGTTCTTCGGCGCGGCCCTGACGCTTTAAGTCAATGGGGATAAGATCGGGGCGGCAGGTGATGAGGAACCAGATGATCTTTCCCCGGTATGCGGTGTTGCCCATAAAGCTTGCGATCTGAGCAAAGACACGGTTCGAGGTACCTGAGTCTCCGTCCTGGTCCCGGTCGCCAAGGAAGGCGTCGGCCTCGTCGATCATCACCGCAACCGGGGACATGGCGGTGAGGATGTTGAGGACTTTTTCCAAATTTGATTCGGTGTCACCCTGCCACTTGGAACGGAAGTTGCGGAACTTCACCATGGGGATGCCAATCTCCCCGGCAAAGGCGCTGACGAGAAAACTTTTTCCCGTGCCCACAGGTCCTGCGATCAGGTAGCCCATGGGGAGTACGTCCAGGCGGCCCATCTTGATGGCACGGGCGGCGCTCTTGAAGCGCTTCTTTACAAAGTCGTGGCCCGACACGTATGAAAGGTCGTGGACCGTGTCCATAAATTCCAAAAGCCCCAGGGCCTCGTTTTCGATCATTTCCTTTTTTTTCTGGCGGAGATATTCCAGGGACAGGGGATTGTTGGCTTCGAAGCCCTCCAGCACAAGCCGGTTCAGGTTCATCAGATTAAGGCCGCTGGTGATGGAGGCCACCCGCTCTGCGTTCAGGCCCCGCTCAAGAAGAAGCTCCCTCTGGGCTTCCTTAAAGTGGAGAAAACTGACCCGCACTTTTTCATCGGGAAAGGGAACACCCACTTTTACCGTAGCGGGGGAACTCACCAGCCGGGAAGAAATGTCTGCAAGGTTTTCCGTAAGTAAAATGACGGATACATCACCTTGGGTAAAAACCGGATCATTGGCCCAGCGGTTCAGGGTCACCATGCAGTAGCGGTCATCCTCGGTAAGGCGTATCAGATCCCCGGCGGGAATGATCGACTCCACATAATCCAAGATCAGTACCACACGGGGGGCGCCGCGGCCATTCCTTGGGATCTTGGAGAGAAAATATTTTTCCATATAGAAAAAACTTTTTTTGGGGTCCGAGGAAATAAAGTCCTCCGGCTCGGCCTGGGGGTACATGGCCTGCATGGCGGCATGGTAATCCCGTGCCATGTCATCGGTACAAAAGGTCACTCCGCTGGAACAATCATAAAAGAGGATAATATCCTTATTTCCAAAGAGCACGTCTGAAATGTATTCCTGGACTCGCCTGAAATCAAATTCATCTTCATTCACCTCATGGGGAAGAAAATCCCGGATGTTTCCGTGAACGATGTAGAGGTTGGTGGTTTTGGAACGGTATTTATTGGCAAGTTCCTGTGCCCATCCGGGCAGAATTTTAATGAACTCATGATCCTTATGGATAAGCTGATCCTGCATCACCACCCCTCATTTCTATTTCAGGCATACCGCTTCCAGTAAATTAAGCCTATCTTTATATATCATTATATTTTCCTGTCGAAAAGAAGCAAGCGAGCGGCCTGATGCGTCGCGGTAATTAACCGTAAAGGAATAGGTGCCGGGGTCCAGGTTAATGCCGCCGATATATGCCTTACCGGGAAAATACCGGGATATGCGGAGGTCCGCCTGTTCGCTTGCCTCCGCAAAAATTTTATTTCCAAGACTGAGAAGGCTCAAGATAATGGAGGTAGTGCCGTCCAGGTCACCAGAAGAAGCGGCGGTATCCAGGGCGGAGGAAGTGACCCCCTTCATTGTTGCGCGGATCATGGTCTTAAGATAAATCACATCCTGTTTGGCCTTAAAGGTTTCCCGTGATACTTTTTCAATATCCTCAAGCAGTTCAAGTTCAAACGCAGGCCCCTGGTCAATAACAAGTTCCACACTTTTGATCCGGGAAGATCTTGCGATCAGAACAGGGAGGGCGATCTTCACATAATTGGAAGACGAAATGGGAATCCGTAGGGTTTCTTCCTGCTTTACCGGGGAAAGGCCGCCAAAGGCCAGCACGTTGAGCCGGGCCTTCTCCTCAGGGATTTCCAACTCCCCATTTATCGATGAAGGCAGGGGATGGGTGTAGACATCGGGGGCATTGGCAAAGGCGATTTTAAGCTGATCCCGGTCGATCCGGGCGTCATCGTAGCGGCCGGTACTGCGGTAAAAGAGCAGCCCCAGGTAGCGGGCCAGGGCGGAGTCGGAAAACCTGACGCCCCCGTTGGGATCGGGGGGAATTTTCGCGGATTCTTCCAGGGCCTTTTTTTGCAGGTTGGAAGTGATGATCCCATACCTGGAGGCCAGAAACCGGATCTTGTTATTCATCCGCCGGATCTCAACCATGGCCTCATCAATATCGCCCCGATGGTAATAATTGAGGGCGTTAAAAACATTAAGGTAAATGTCCTCGTAGTCTTCCCCGTCATATTCTTTGACCGTATCGTTCACAAGGTAGGAGCCTATCTCCATGCTGACGCTTTTGGTAAAGGCCGCTTCGATGGCCCGCTCGCCATCCTCCAGAAGCTTCGAGGAATCCTGGTACTGCCCGGCATAGTGGGTCAGGAGGCCCTTGTCCAGATAATAGAGTACCTGGTCCTGGCTCCTGTAGAGTGCTTTTTTGTGTTTTTCGACAAGGGCGGCGCTCCCCGCATAATCCCCTGAGCCCAATGGCCCGTCAACACGGGAGAAGGGAGCGGCGGCGCAGGAGGAGAGCATGATCAGGACTAAAAAAAACAGAACTGGATTTTTTAACACACCCATTCCCGCCGCTCTTCGCGTAATCAGAATTTTGCACCCGGAGTTTTGATGACCTTTTTGATTTCAGCATTCTGGTCCATCCACAACCTTGTATTGGTCTCAATACCGGACAGTTCCGCCGTCACATAATAGGTACGGGTAGAAGTTTTGCCTGCCTTGTCAACGATGGTTTTTACCGATCCGGTAAGCAGAAAATCCGCGCCGGTTTCGTTTGCCAGGGCCTTGGCAGTGGCTTCACTGGCGTTGCTCTGCTGATCCTGGCGCTCCACCCGCAGTTCGTTCCGGGTACTGCCCCCGGCCACAAAGTCCGCCTTTCCGCTATTGAAGATGGCCACTTCCATGGTGCTTGAGATGATCGAGGTATCGATATGCTCATCACTGTCGTTGCGGAAGCCCCCCACGAGGATCACCGGTAACTTGCCCGTCCGCTCTATTTCCTGGCTCACCCGCGGCGAGTTAAGGCAGGCCGTAATCAGGCTGTTGCAGACAATCGTGACATCCGTATTGTTCCAGTAGCCGCTCAAATCGGTTTGGGTACCCGCATCGACACGGGTTACCTTGGGGCCGGACGCACAGGCGGCCAGAGCCGCCATGCCTGCAATACAAAAGGCAGCGCGCAAAGCGCATAATACCCTGTTTTTCATCATCATATCTCCCTTACTTTTTTGGCCAGCCGTGGAGTTTCGGCTATGCCGAAACTCCAAGCGAGTTCGCCAACGGCGAACTCGTCTACCACTGCAAGCCGCTTTCGAGGATCTGCGCGGTAATCTCATCAAAGAGACGGTCAAGTTCGGGGGTGCCGTCTTTAATCTTGGCTATGGAATCTGCAATTTGCTGGTCCAGGATCTTCCGGTCTATGGAATACAGGACATAGGCGGTATACCGGGTCTCATCGGGCTGGCCCTTCTCGGTTATGCGTTGGTGTACCCACCAATCACTTTCCTTGCGGGCGCCGGTATAGGTGGCGCTTACCAGGGTATTGATAGCGTTGCTGTATTTGCGCTGAGAATCGGCGCTGTCGGGAACCTTGCTCTCGTTGGCCTTAAACACCGACGCCACCCGTGTTTGAATCTGGGCGCCTATCTGCTGCTGGGCATTAAAGTTGTTCACCCAGGTTAGAAGCTGCTGCAGCTCCGGGCCCCGTTCATCGGCGATGATGCAATACTTGCCCTTATAGTCCGCAAGGGACTCGACTCCCGGCACCCCGCGGTCCGTCCATTCCGCAAGCCATTGGGGCAGATCATTTCTCCCCAATGCGGTCCCCTTATGTTCTATGGTTTGCACATTAGCCGTTGACTGAAGCGTAATGCGATCCGCAGAAGCCCCGCTGTCGGTTGTCTTGCACCCTGAAAAAACACCCATTGCTGCGGCTGCCGCGAGCAATACCATCACCATTTTCTTGACAGATTTCATATTCTGTTCTCCTTCAAATTTCTTATCCTGTTGATGAATCAACATTAATGGACATGTATATAAAAAGTCCCGGACCACCGGTCCTGACTTTCTATTTCAATAATGAATCAAGATACTCGTTAAATCCTGTTGCGAAGGCACCCGTTCCGACCGCAGCCTCGGCCGCACGGAGAGCCCGCTGGCGGGCTTCCGATTCGGTGACATGGCCCTCCCGACCGTTCCCCGACCAGGAAAATACCTCTTTCCCATCGTTATAGGTAATCGATGTATTAAGCACATAGCGCACAAATTTATTGGTCTGATTATTCAGAACAACATCTTCCAGTTGAAACACTGCGGAAAGCAGATAGGAATTCACCCCTGCGGCGCTCGTCCTGAACCCCTTGTTTTCAAGGAATGAGGTAAAGGCCGTGGTAATCTGTCCGCTGGCATCCCCCTTAACCTGCACCGTAATAACGATGGACCGGGCGGCGTTTTGGGCAAGGACCCGTACCGTATCGGCATTACCGTACTCCGGGCGGCGGGACGCTGCCGAAGGGTCCAGCACTTCCAGAAGGCTCTGAAAGTTATCGGAAACCACCGCCACGGTGGCGGCAAATTTCAGGGATTCAAAGGCATCGAACGTACCGGGAGTACGGGCCGCCTCTTCTTTTAAAAGCCGGATAACCCCCTCGTTTTCCCGAATCATCGCCTGATACCGGGCCGCACATTCCCGCCGGTTCATGCGGGCATTGGCATAGGCGGTCCCGTCGGGCCCCGTCCAGACATCGCTTTGCACCCCGATAAGCCCGGTAATATTGCTTGAGGTGGTCACTTCCTGGGCAAATTCCCGGTTTTCGGTAAAGGCGGCGATCTTTTTTTTCCCCGAAGAAGCCGCCACCGTGGCAAATTCCTGGTATGCGTTGGTTATTCCCTGAATATCGGTACGAAACACCCGGGCTAGGGCGTTCATCGCCGCGCCCTGGGCGGTATCCTTGTCTTTGGCGCTTTCCACCACGCAGAGCCATTGGCTGTCGGGAAAAGCGGCGTTCCGGTCACTCACCCAGAGGGGCGCAGCCTGCGGGGCTGCTCCGGCGGAGGGGGCCGTTGAGCAGGAGCTCATGATGCAGAGCATAATCAGCACGGTTACTGCCAAAACTTTTTTCATACGATCCATACTTTTATAGGATACCACAATAGCCTCCCAAAAGTAAGCCCCCGTAGTGCCTCATGAAAAAAATGGTGGTGATCTACAAAGTATGATGGGAGAGAAAAGGCAAAG
>BNUT01000049.1 GCA_025997555.1 Spirochaetia bacterium | reverse complement strand
GTTGAGCGGTGGCCGTAGGAGCGACTGTCTGGTTGTTCGGAGTTTGAGCCGCCGGTGCAGTAGCGGCCCCGGTTTGTTGCCGGGCTTGCGCTTGCTGTTGAGCCGGAACTACGGGAGCGGCTGTCTGATTGTTTGGAGCTTGAGCCGCCGGAGCAGTAGCGGCTCCGGATTGTTGCCGGGCTTGCGCTTGCTGTTGAGCGGTGGCCGTAGGAGCGACTGTCTGGTTGTTCGGAGTTTGAGCCGCCGGTGCAGTAGCGGCCCCGGTTTGTTGCCGGGCTTGCGCTTGCTGTTGAGCCGGAACTACGGGAGCGGCTGTCTGGTTGTTCGGAGTCTGTGCCGCCGGAGCAGTAGCAGCCCCGGTTTGTTGCCGGGCCTGCGCTTGTTGTTGAGCGGTGGCTACAGGAGCGGCTGTCTGGTTGTTCGGAGCCTGTGCCGCCGGTGTAGTAGCGGCCCCGGTTTGTTGTCGGGCTTGCGCTTGTTGTTGAGCGGTGGCTGCGGGAGCGGCTATCTGGTTGTTCGGAGCTTGAGACGCCGGAGCAGTAGTGGCCCCGGATTGTTGCCGGGCCTGCGCTTGTTGTTGAGTCGGAGCTGCGGGAGCGGCTATCTGGTTGTTCGGAGCTTGAGACGCCGGAGCAGTAGCGGCCCCGGTTTGTTGCCGGGCTTGCGCTTGCTGTTGAGCGGTGGCTACAGGAGCGGCTGTCTGGTTGTTAGGGGCCTGTGCCACAGTCCCGGTTTGTTGCCGGGTTTGCGCTTGTTGTTGAGCGGTGGCTGCGGGAGCGGTTGTCTGATTGTTCGGAGCTTGAGCCGCCGGTGCAGTAGTAGTCCCGGATTGTTGCCGGGCTTGCGCTTGTTGTTGAGCGGTGGCTACAGGAGCGGCTGTCTGGTTGTTCGGAGCTTGAGCCGCCGGGGCAGTAGCGATCCCGGTTTGTTGCCGGGCGGCTATAGGGGTGGTCTGCTGGGATGATGATTCAGGTGCGGAATTTTCATCCGGTACGTCGAAAGTCCACCATTCCTGAATACTTGAGCAACCCGGAAGGAATAGTATCGACAAACTACCTGATAGTATCAGTATCTTTACTATTCCTTTCATGGATCGTCCTTTTTATTGATCGAAGACTTCGGAATCGGTTTGTTGATCGTAGGTTTCGTCGATAGGTAGGGGTTCGGTTTCCGTCCGGGGAAGCGGGATTACCGGCGCCTCTTCAACCTGGGGACGCGCTGCTCCCTGGGCCGCTACCTCAGCCTGCAGACGCGCGGTTTCAGCTCCCTGCGCTGCGATTTTCGCCTGCTGCCGGGCTCTCATCTGCGCCACCGCATCCGTCTCGGCTTGCAGATAGGCAAGCTCGGCTGCCTGGGCCGCCATTTCAGCACGTTGATAGGCAAGTTCGGCTGCCTGGGCTGCCGCTTCCGCCTGATCCCGTGCTTCCTTCTGGGCCGCCGCTGAGGCTTCCGCCTGGGCAAGGGCGGTTTCCGCATCCATCGCCGCTTTTTCCGCCTGTAGGCGTGCGTCTTCGGTTTCCTGCCCCACGGCTACCTGTAATCCGACTTCCGTCATTACCGGCTTCTGAGCCGCCGCTGAGGCTTCCGCCTGGGCAAGGGCCGCTTCGGCTTCCTGTGCCGCCGTCTCAGCCTGCTGACGCGCCGTTTCGGCTTCCTGAACCGCATCCGGTGAGACAGAAGACCAATATTCCTTGACACTTGCACATCCGGGCAGAAACAAGATCGATAACCCGAATGACAGTCCCAGTATCTTTACCATTCTTCTTTTCACAACATTATCCCCTTTACTGCCATCAGGCTATTTCTTGAAGGTAAACATCAATGTAAACTTCGTTTTATCGATGTTAACCACATTGGCCGCAACTGCCAGCACGTCAATCGCCATGTCCCTGTTGAGGTTTACGGACATTCCGAGCGCAAGCCTTACCGTGGGCACCCCGGTGAGTTTTTCGGTTGATACCGCAGGTTCCGGACTGGAATCGCTGACAGTCGTTGTGGTTGTTTCCTGATAGGAGAATAACTCAATCCCAAGGCCCGCCTGCAGGGCGAAATGATCCGGAAGCAGGTTGAAATTCACGCCCACGGCTATATCGGGCCTGATTTCAAAATTGTTTATCGTGGTGTCGTAGGTGTGCAGGTTCAGGGTATCTTCCTGGCTTATGCCTATGATATCCATCCTGAAGGGGACATATCCCTTAACACCAAGGGTAAACATCGGGCTAAAATCCTGGCTGAAGGTAAACCCGACATCTACGGGAATCCTTATATCCGTTATGGGCAGCTCCAACCGGGCCCTCGGATCGGTCAGACGTTTGAAGCCGGAAAAGTTACCACCCAGCCCCTTTGCCCAGGCTTTTGCGGGGTCCATGGTCTCATAGGCTTCGTATGCGGCATCCCCGGCGCCCCCTGAGGTGGTGTAGGTGGAACTGATCCCGTACTTGCCGTTGTTTTTGTAGGTCCTGGAGGCCAAATCCGCAGTGATATCCAGTTCCGCCCGGCTATGCTCGGTGCTGTTGAAATCAAAGCCCAGGCTAACGCCCCCTGAAAGTTCATCAAAATCCTGCAATTTTTCCAGCTTGGTAGTCCAGTTGAATGCGGAAGTAGTGGGACTTGTGGTTCCCCACCATGCGGTGGAATTATATTGATGAAAGTCGTAGGAGCCCCGGATCGCCGGCTTAAACCGGAAGGTCTTCCCAATCGGAATATTAAGGCCCAATTCAAGGTAGGGCTTCAGACTGCTTTCGATGGTGGTTTCCCGGTACGAATCTTCCCGTGTTTTGGTGCCCTGCAAAAATTCCGTAAAGCCGATTTTGGCCCCGAAAATCCCGGCGCCAAGCAGAACCTCAAGGGTATTGTCGCTGGTGTAGGGGGTGGCGTTCGCCGGCAGGGACAGGTTATTCGCATCGACCAGATCCGGCTCCGAGGTGGTTATCAATCCCCCCGTGCCGTCGGGGATGGAATTGATATTTTCCTGTTTTTTCATGCCTATCACCGGCTGGTTGATGATCAGGGAGGCCAGCTCGTTTATCAGGCTCCCGCCGTAGGCAACGCCGATGTAACCCTTCCCATTCTTGCCGAATTTACTCCCAAAGCCGATGTTGAGCCCCCCATCCAGTACGGATGCGTCAATCCCGGCATAGCCGAAATAATTTGTCGCCTTCAGGGAACTGAAGTCAACTACCGACATAACCCGGTCCGCATCCATAGTGAGGGTGCCCAAGGTTGCCTTGGAGGTTCCCGACTGGGGGGCATACATCTTGCGGCCGACGCGCAGGTCCCCAAAGCCAATGGGGGCTGCGGAGGGCTCCGGGGGAGGCTCCGCGCTCAAAGCAAGAACCGGCACAAGGGCCATCGCCAGACAGACCGGCAGCAATTTATTCATAGGACTTTTCATATAAGCCTCCTTGGATTTATGGCGAATCACTCAAAAGCTCCGGTATATTTATACAGATTGGTTACCTGCAAGGTATGCTTTTGCGTAAAGGTGTATGTTAAAGGCGGCTTACCTGCCGTTACACCAACGGCGTTGGGAAAAACCGTAATAGAGTGGGCTTCCGTATTAGTAGCTGTGGCATAATTTGTAGTATCGTTAATATCTGCATTTACTGCAGTTAACACATCAGCCCAGGTTTTTAATTGCATCAAGTCTTTTTTGATTTTTTCAGCGCCCGCCGTTTTGGTCCACCCGGAATAGATAAATGTGTCTTTACTTTCGGTAACAAGCAGAGAACCCGTTTTTCCGTCCTTGCTGAGGGACCGTGAAAACTCGTATGCTTTGCCACTAGTATCCGCTAAATTCGCCGGGTGGGTTGGCTGGTACATTAACCGAATTTCCGATTCGTATAATGCGGGGTCCAGAGTTGTAGGCCTGGAAAATGAACCGCCGCCGGGCGTCCCGGTATACATCTCCTTATACTGCATATCCTGCACCTGGTCATTGCACCCAATAAAGAATGCTCCCGTCAAGGCAATCGTAATCAAAACAATAAAGAACTTTTTCATAAGTTCCCCCTTCTTTAAAATCCCCCTCCTTAATATGGAAGGAGTTTATCGCATCAAGCGGGGTACATTCCCCCGCAAAAAGCCTATGCTACAGCCGGAATCCGGGGGCGCCGCCTGACACCGCCTGGTCTTCCATAAATTTCCTGCCCTGCCGTTGTACCTTCAACAGTAACCGGGCGGTTTTTACCACCCTTTTTTTCTTACCGGAGCTTAATTCCTTAAAATTCTTACATAAATCATCAAGTTCCTTATAGACACTGGTATTCATGGATAAGTATCCTTATAATGTATTACTAGTCTATCATTATAAAGAAATCATAGCTATCTTGTCAATGCCTAAACTTGCTATGGAGGGCTTTTTATGGTAATTTCTAAGTTATGGAAGGGGATTCATGGCGGTTTCTTCAGTCGGCACCCGGTTAAAGACGCTCAGAAAGACCCTTGGGATAAATCAAAGGGATTTTTGCCGGGGCATCTATATCAGTCAAGGTTATTACGCCCAAATGGAGAGTGAAACAAGGGAGATGAACAGCCGCATCATTGAGTTAATTTCCGCCAAATATAATGTGAATAAGGAATGGTTAAAAACAGGCAAGGGGGAAATGTTCGGCGGGGAGCCCCCGGACACGGACCTGAACCAGCTTATCGGGATATACCAGGAACTGGACCCGCTTTTCAGGGAATACATATCATTACAGATAAAACAGCTTTTGGCAGTCCAAAAAAAGGGCAAGGCGGGGAGTCTGAAGTGAAATCCCAAAGGTGCCCGGCGGCCGCTACTTGCTGATCAATTCGAGTTCCCGCTGAGCCCGCAGCCTTACCGCCGGGGGGCGGTCGGGGGCGGTGAGGCCGGTGAGGATCTTTACCCCCCTTTCAGCAATGGGGGGGCCTCCGAAGCGGCAGAGCGCTCCGGAGGCGGCGGCTATTCCAAGCAGGGACTGTTCGTCACGGAGTGAGCCGGGGGAGAAGATGGCCTCGCTAAAGGCCCGCAGGGCGATGCCTTCAGGATCGATACCGATGCTGCCCATGGCCTCTGCGGCGGCGGCCTTTACCCGTGGCTCGTTGTCACGGGTAAAAACATCCGCCAAAAAGGGGATGATCTCCGGGGAACCAAAGCGGCCCAGGAGTTGCAGCGCCTGGATGCGGCGGCGGAGATCGGCCTGGGGGTATAGCCGGGGAATGCCGGGCCGGGGGAGCTCGTTTTTGAGGAATTCCATGAGAGAGCCCGTATAGGCAAGCTCATTTTCGCCGACCGCCCCGGAATCGAGGGCTTTTGTAATTAAATCAAATTGATAATTCTCATTGGAAGAAGCCCCGGCAATGCCATAATTTCCCTCCGGGGCGGGTCCGTACAGGGATTGCTGCCGCACCGGGTCTTCCATCCTGTAGGCATAGAGAAGCCAATCGCTGCCCCCGGAGTAGAGAATCCCATCGTTACCGAATGCGGGGATTGTTGCCGCCCTTTCGATATTCATGGTCCAGAGCCGGCTGCCCGCATCCGTGCCATAGGCGCTAAAGCCCGATGCCCCTCCGAGGGAAAGCACGTAGACCCCGCGTTCATCAAAGGTCATGCTGACCGAAACCGTTGCGGCGTTGCCGGAGCTTCGTATATGACTCTCGGCAGTCCAGAGAACTTCTCCGGTTTGGGCCGAAAAGAGCAGAACTTTCCCATTACCAAGTACCGCCGCCCCCTGATTTAAGCGGCATACCGCCGCCAGTGGCGGGGAGGGGAGGGGGGGCAGGGTGCGGGGGGCTTCCCCAGCGGGATCGGTTATTTCAAGGGCGCCATTTTTGTAGACCAGAAGCAGTTCCTCATCTACCGGCAGTACCGCCAGCGGAACTTCCCTGAGGCTGAAGGAACTCATTTTTCCAAAGGGATCGATTCTGACAAGGTCCCTGTTTTCCAAAACCATGAGGATCCCTCCCCGTTTGTCCGGGACCGGCCGGAGGCTGATGGGACTTTCCAG
Source organism: Spirochaetia bacterium (assembly GCA_025997555.1). Lineage (GTDB taxonomy): Bacteria > Spirochaetota > Spirochaetia > Treponematales > Breznakiellaceae > BNUT01. The sequence goes on along the minus strand of BNUT01000049.1, from coordinate 9,417 downwards.
GCTGTGCTGCCAGAGGCGGCGGCCCGCTCCGGTATAACAGGAGATTTTTTGTCCCGTGGGTACAAAGAGCCGGCCATCCCAGCCGCATATTACCGGAGCGGAAAGGGGTGATCCCAGGTTGACCTGCCATAGTTCCCGCCCGCTCCGGTTTACCGCGATAAGGATACCATTGGTCCGCCCGATATAGCTGGTCCCCTCCCGTGAACGGGTCACAAAGGGGGAGACCCTCCCCCGTGCGGAATAGGTCCAGAGGGCGTTTCCCCCGGTGGAAAAAGCCTTGATGCTCCCCGAATCCAGGACCACCACCGCCGATTCCGCCTGCACCGCCGGGATACCCGTTACCGCCCCCCCCAGGGACTGCCGCCAAATGGGCTCCGCAATATCCTGGGCACAGATCTGAATAATAGAAGAGAAGAGAAAGAATAAAACCGCAAAGGCGAAGAAGTAATAATGTCTTCCCTTCTGCGCCTTATTCGCCTTGGATTTACTCATAGGCGTCTTTTTTCCGAAATACCGCAAGGCTTTCGATATGGGCGGTTTGGGGATAAAAATCGTAGAGATGCAATTCCGCAAGTTCATAGCCCCCTTCCCGTAAATCCCGGCTGTCCCGTGCAAGGGTGGCGGGATCGCAGGAAACATAAGCCAGAAGGGGTGAATATACTCCACCGGCTGCACAAAGCCATTTCCGCATAGCCGGGGAAAACCCCTGCCGGGGAGGATCGGCCACAATGAAGCCGTAGCCTTCGTCCCCGGCTTTTCGTCCCGACCCTTTCGCCCATGCATCATCGGTAAGAGCGAAATAGCCGTTTTCCGTGCCCCGAACATTTTCCCGCGCCAGTGCCAGTGCGGTTTTATTTTCCTCAACCATGTCAATTCGTTTAAACATTTCTTTCAGGAAAAAGGCGAAGGTTCCCACCCCGCAGTAGATATCCGCCATGGGGCGGGTGGTGTCCGCCCTGGCGGCAATTTTGACGAGCTCCCCGATAAGTTCTTCCAGCATCAGGGCGTTGCTCTGGAAAAAGACCCCCGCATCCGTGGTCAGTTCCCGGTCCCGGATTTTTACCCTGCCACGGGTCTGCCGTCCCTCCTGCAATACCAGGCCGCTACGGGAATAGAGGGTAAACCGGTCCCGGTCAGGGGGAGGGATGATGGCATCGGAACGCAAAAGCTCCCGAATACCCGGATCGGCAATGGGGCAGTCCGGGACGGGGATCGCCTCTTCACTTTTACGGGACTTAAAACCGATTCGGTGTTTTCCTTTGGTGATACGGTGAAACTGTACCCGATTCCGGTATTCCCAGGGCGGCCCGGGGTGTACCTGGGGCTCAGGCGGTTCCCTGATGCCCCCAATACGGACAAAAGCGTCTTTGAGGATGGCGGTTTTTGCCTCAAGCTGGTCCTGATATGCCAGATGCTGAAGGGAGCAGCCCCCGCAAACGCCAAAAAGCGGACAGGCCGGGCTTATCCGTTTGGAGGAAGGCTCAATGATTTCCACCAGTTCCCCCTGAGCCCAGAGCGAATGTTCCCGGATAATGCGGGCTGTTACGAGGTCCCCCGGAGCGGTAAGGCCGATAAAAACAGGCCGTCCCTCAAAACGGGCCAATCCTGCCCCGCCGGAAACAATCCCTTCCACCGGAGCGGTAAAAATTTCACCGGTTACCATGGTTTTTATTATATAACATTATTGAATGATCATTAACATAGGGAGTACAATCCTGATATGGATGAGGTAAATACCCGGATAGACCCATCGGTGGATTCAACCGCCTGGATACCCGTGGTCGGCGGCGGCGCAAGCGGTATAGATGGCGCCCGGCTTTTTTTACGGCATTGGGCCGCACAAAAAGAGTATAAAGAAAAGCCCCGGGCGGTGTTGAACATCGTTCACGGCATGGCGGAACATTCCCTCCGTTACGAAAGGCTTGCCCGGCGGCTCTGCGCGGAGGGTATTGAGGTGTGGGTTGCGGATCAGCGGGGCCATGGCTTAACCGCAGATACCAAGATCAACGATCCCGGCATAGGCGGACTGCGGGGGCACTGCGCCGATAAGGGGGGCTTTGACCTGGTCACTTCCGATGTTGACGCGGTAAACAGGATGATCCGCGCTCTCCGGCCCGGCGTTCCCTTTTTTTTGATGGGACATTCCTGGGGTTCCTTTGTGGTTCAGAATTATATTGAAAATCAGGATCGGGAGGGGCTTGACGGATGTATCCTTTCGGGAACCCGCGGGCCCGACGGGTTCAAGGTAAAAATCGGGGCCCAGGTGATGGCCCTTATCTCGGTTTTTCAGGGAATCCGCAAAGGCTCTACCCTTTCCTATCTCATTGCGAACGGTCCCTATAACAAGTCCTTCCGCCCGAACAGGACTTTCTTTGACTGGCTTTCCCGTGATGAAAAAGAGGTGGACGGCTTTGTCACGGACCCCCTCTGCGGAAATCTCTGCTCCTCCGGGTTTTACCGGGACCTTTTGGGCGCCCTGAACCGCATCCACCGGAGCGAGGCCATGGACCGGATCGACCGGCATCTGCCCATTTATGTCTTTGGGGGCAGTGCGGACCCGGTGGGGGACATGGGGGCAAGCCCCACGGCGCTGGTAGGCGCTTACCGGGCACTGGGGATTCAGGATTTGGAATTTGTGCTTTACCCTGACGCCCGGCACGAAACCCTTAACGAAACCAACCGGGAAGAGGTGACGGAAAATCTGCTCTCCTGGATTTTAAGGCATATTTCAAATTAGTTATGGAGGATTTTTTTGCGGATTCGTTACTCGGCGGAAAAGAACGGAAAACTCGTTAAAAAGGCAATCGTTTATACCCGTGACGAACACGGCATCAAATTTTCCGATGTGGACCGGGATGCGGTCATCATAACCGAACGGCTGCGCTCTGCGGGCTACGAAACCTATATCGTGGGTGGCGCGGTCCGGGACCTTATTCTGGGGAAGAAGCCAAAGGATTTTGATATCGTCAGCGAGGCCAATCCCACCCGGATCAAAAAACTTTTCCGCAATGCCCGGATTATCGGCCACCGGTTCCGTCTGGTCCATGTGTATGCGGGGCCAAAAATTTTCGAGGTTTCCACTTTTCGCTCCCTCAAAGACGGCCCCACCAGCAACACCTTCGGCACCATTGAGGAAGATGTGCAGCGCCGGGACTTTTCCCTGAACGCCCTTTTTTACGATCCGGAAAAACAGATCGTCATAGACTATGTTGACGGGATGAAGGATATCCGGGAAAAGCGGATACGGCCGATTATCCCCCTTGCCACGATTTTTACCGATGATCCGGTACGGATGATCCGGGCGGTTAAATACGGGGCAACCACGGGCTTCAAGCTGCCCCTGGCCCTGCGCTGGAAAATCAAACAACAGTCCCCCCTGCTCGCGGCGGTTTCTCCCTCCCGGCTTACGGAAGAAATTTTCAAGATTGTTAATTCATCCGGCGCCGCCCTTATCGTGGAGAAGCTTGATGGTTTGGGTCTCTACGAATACCTCCAGCCCAATGCCTCCCGGCTGATGAAGGAGAACCCCGGTTTCCGTGAGCGCTACCTGGACCGGCTTTCCAAATTAAACCAGGGCGCAGGTCCGGCGGAGAAGCCGGGGCAGAAGCTTGCGGCCTTTATTCAGGACTATCTTGAACTCCAGGTACAGTTCCCCCCGGACACAGCAGATTGGGAAGGGGCCAGGGCGGCGGAGCATTACAAGAACGCCTATATCGTGGTGCGGCAATTTGTGCTCCCCATGAATCCCCCCCGTGTGGAACTGGACCATGCGGTGCGGCTCATATTCGCGGAGCACGGCATCATCGTAAAACATTCCCGTTTTCCCCTGCACGGCAGCCGGGCAGGGGAAAACGGGGAATCCCCTGTCCGGGAACGGCCCGTCCAGGACGGCCCCGCAGCAGATAGCGAGGCCCCGAAGAAACGCCGCCGAAGACACCGGCACAAAGCGCCGGGGCAGAACGGAAGCCCGGCTGGGCCGGAATAGCCTGTAAATTCGACTGCGTTGCGCCTATTTGTACATCGGGCCCAGAACCGCGCAGGCGCGGTAATCCGCGCCTTCCCTGTCCATGCCAAAGGCGTTCCAATAGCTGGGCCGGAAAATCTGCTCCTCCGGCACATTGTGCATACAGACGGGGATGCGCAGTATGGAACACAGGGCGATAAGGTCCGCACCGATGTGCCCGTAAGAGATTGAGCCGTGATTCGCCCCCCAGTTGTTCATAACATCGTAGGCGGTTTTGAAAGCGCCGACGTTGCCGGTTACGCGGGGAGCAAACCAGGTGCAGGGCCAGGTGTAGTCGGTGCGTTTCCAGAGAATGTCTGAAACGTTATCCGGCAGGTTCACCGTCCAGCCTTCGGCGATTTGCAGCGCCGGACCAAGGCCCTTTATCAGGTTGAGTCTGCTCATGGTGACGGGCATTTCGGCACGGGTGATAAAACGCGAGGAAAAGCCGCCGCCCCGGAAATAGCCAAAGTCCGCAGGGTTCCAGGTGGTGGCGGCAAGGCACGCTTTCTGGTCCGCCTCGCCCACTTCCCAGAAGGGCTTCATCACGCCCTTGCCGTTTGCATCCTTCATCTCCCCTGATGCATCGATGCAGGCCGCCCCTGAATTGATAAGGTGAATAAAGCCGCCCGCTTCTTTTGCCGCTCCGGTAAGATCGTAGCCGGTTGCCCGCTTTACCGCATCGGGGCTCCAGTAAGTACGCACATCGGCGAAGATCTGGGCCGTGCCGGTGAGCAGTTTGCCAAAAAGCATCCCCACGCCGTTAAGGGTATCGTTCTCGGTGGCCAGTATGTACGGCTCCCGCGCCCCTTGCCAATCAAAGGAAGAACACAGCAGCGATTCGGGGAAGTCGGCGTTGGGGTAAAAGTCCGTCCACTGGCGCTGCCCCTGGAAGCCCCCGGCAATGGCGTTGTGGCCCAGCCGCTCTTCCTCGCAGCCCGCAGGCAGATTGGGGTTGCCGTTAAAGAGGTCCTTGATGATGCACATCATCTTGACCACGAACTCCCACGCCTTGTCCTGCTCCGCGCGGGAACGCTGCAGTTCCGGCGGATTTTTGTCAAAGCCCTCCGGGCAGTGCTGTTTGGTCCAGGCCAGGGCCTTTTGGAATTCTTTCTCATCGTAGATGCCCTGTTCCATGCGGCGGATTATCTCAACTTCGTCAACGCTCTCCACCCGCATCCCCAGATATTCCTCAAAAAAATCAGGGTTGATGATGGAGCCGGCGATTCCCATGCAGATGGAGCCGATCTGCAAATAGCTCTTGCCCCGCATGGTCGCCGCCGCAACTGCGGACCGCCCAAAGCGGAGGAGCTTTTCCCGCACATCGGCGGGGATATCCGTGTCGCCGGCGTTTTGTACGTCATGCCCGTAAATACCGAAGGCGGGCAGCCCCTTCTGTGCGTGGCCCGCCAGCACCGAGGCCAGGTACACCGCGCCGGGCCGCTCGGTGCCGTTAAAGCCCCAGACGCCCTTGATGGTCTGCTTTTCCATGTCCATGGTCTCCGAGCCGTAGCACCAGCACGGCGTTACCGTCAGGGTAATGTCCACCCCTTCCCGCCTGAATTGGTCCGCGCAGGCCGCTGTTTCCGCCGCCCGCCCGATGGTTGTGTTGGCGATGACCACCTGAACCGGCTCGCCGTTGGAATAGCGCAGGTTCTGTTCAAAAAGCGCCTTTGCCGCCTTCGCCATGTTCATGGTCTGTTCTTCCAGAGATTCCCTTACCTTCAAGGGCCCCTGCCGTCCGTCAATGGTGGGCCGTATCCCTATCTTTGGATATGCCCCCTTATACCTGTTTACTGCCATGTTTTCCTCCATAGTTAGTATAAGCGGTATTGTCGCTTATGATAGTTATGTTTGTCCATATTGTATTTCGTCATACTATTCCCAAACGGTCCCATCGAATTCCAGCTTGACCACCAGGGGTTCATCGGTGATGGCGGCGGTTGGAAGGTTGCGCAGCCGGAGGTATGCCCGGTCCTCCTCGTGGTAATAGGGCGTTTTGTCGACAAGGGCTTCCACCGGTTCTCCGGTGTTAAGCAGGGTCGCTTTAAGCGGCGGCATGGTAAAAGGCCGCAGCCCAATGGAACTGGAAGCCAAATCTTCATAAGCGTGGACGTAGACCGTGTTTTGTCGGCGAGTAAGCAGGATTTTATCCCGCAGGGGAAGACCCCCATGATCGGTAATCATTGAGGTGGCGCTGTAGGTGTCCGGGGCAAAGGCTTCTTTTATGTTGTTGTACCATTTGCCGATGCGCTTGAGGGAGGCGATGTCCCACCCGTCAATTGTGCCGTCCGCCTTGGGCCCCACATTGAGCAGGTAGTTGCCGCCCATAGCCAATGTCCGGTCGATGCACTGCATCAGGTATTTGGGGTTGTAGTAGTCCTCGTCAATCCGGTGGCCCCAGCTTTCCCGCCCCAGAGACTGACAGGCTTCGGTATGGCCGGAAAACTCCATGCTTTTGGAAAATTTCCGGTCGGTGTCTTCCTCCCGTTCCGGTGTAGCGTAGTCGCCGTTGTCAGGCCCCCGGTTATTGATCACCAGCGAGGGCTGCAGTTTGCGCATACGGTCGTTGAACTCACGGTTGTTGTAGTCAAGGATATTCACATCCCAGAAAAGCTGGCTGACTTCGCCGTAGTTGGTACAGAGTTCGGTTATCTGGTTTTCCATGTACTGAAAATATTTGTCATAATCAGGCTCATCACTTTGGCGGTTGCCCCACATTTCATGGTGCCGGCCCTGATTGGGGCAATTTGGGTGATGCCAGTCGGGGATTGAATAGTAAAAGCCAAGTTTTAAATCGTGACGCTTTGCGGATTCGGCTATCATGCGTATAATGTCTTTTTTATACGGTGTGTGCATAACATTGTAATCGGTGTATTTGGTGTCGAACATACAGAAACCATCGTGGTGTTTCGTGGTCACGGTGACATATTCCATGCCCGCGCTTTGCGCCAGGTCCAGCCACTGGTCAGGATCAAATTTTTCGGGGTTGAACTCGCGGGCAAGCACTTCGTAATCACTGCGGCGCATTTTGCCGCGCCATAAAACCTGCTCGTGCCAGGCGGGAATGGAAAAAAGTCCCCAGTGAATAAACATGCCAAAGCGCCGCCGGTTGAACCAGTCCCGTTCATCACCAAATCGTAATCGGTTTATCATAACAGCCTCCCGGTTTTAACCCTTTACCGCCCCGGCGGTCAGTCCGCCGATGAACTGCTTGTTGGTGAAAAAGTATACGATTAAAATCGGAATAATGGCAATGGATGCTCCCGCCAGCATGATGTGCCATTCCGCCGCAGCGTTAGCTGAATATTTCAACTGGACTACTGCCACGGTCAGGGTTTTGAGGCGCTGGTTTGCCATGCTCAGGATCAGGGTGGTGATGTAGTCGTTCCAGGCGGAGCGGAATGAAAAAAGCGCCACCACTGCCATGATTGGCTTGAGCAGGGGAAGCACGATGCGAAAAAAAATACCGTAGAGGCTGCACCCGTCGATGGTGGCCGCTTCGTCCAGTTCCCTGGGGATACTTTGGGTAAAGCCCATTACCAGCAGCACATTGGAAGCCTGGCCGCCCACCAGAGCCAGGACGAGCCCTGCCATGGATTTGTTCAGCTTGAAAAACGCCAGCAGGTAGTACATGGGGTAGAGGGTCACCGATCCCAGGGCCACAAAGAGCATGGAGACATAGAGGGCCATGAGGAGTTTTTTCCCCACGAAGCTCCGTCTGGCGAAGATAAAACCGGCCATTGCAGCAGTCAGGGTCGCAACTACCATAGCAAGGAGGCTTACCGAAACGCTATTCATCGTGTAACGGGCAAAGTTGCCTTTTACAAAGGCGGTTACGTAGTTTTGAAACTGCCACGCTTTGGGGAAGATATGCCCTCCCGCAGTCAATTCGGCGTTGGTTTTGAAAGAGCCGAGGACCGTATAGAAAATGGGGTACATCGTCAGGATTACCATGACCATGACAAAAATATAGGAAACTATATTAATAGTCATCTCGTCTTTTTTTACAGCCATACTTTTCTCCTAAAATATTTTGTCCATCCTGCGTGACACGATGAGATATATCACCGTGACCATTCCCGCGATAAGAGCGGAAACCAAACTCACCGCTGCGCCGTAGCCGTATTGAGGTATGCTCACCAGGGCGGCCGCCGAGACGGGGAAGAAGAACGAATACCCGTAAAGCGACATGACCATAGTAGCGTTAATCGGGCCGCCCTCGGTCAGAACCATGACAGTATTCATGTCAGAAAAGGCGTTGATAATCGAAAGCATCAGGATTATTTTGAGGATTGGCCCCAGCATGGGGATGGTGATATTCCACAGAGTTTGCCGCCGGTTCGCGCCGTCCATGACCGCGCTTTCCAGGGCTTCTTTCGGGATCATCTGGAGTCCCGCGATAAAGTACACCATGTAGTTACCCACCCCGCCCCACACGGCCACGATGATCAGGGTCAGCATGGCGTGTTCCCTGCCAAGCCAGTTTACCGGCTGGGAAATAACGTGCAGTGCCATCAGGTAGCGGTTGAGGTCCCCGTTATAGGTGTTGAAAAGCAGGAAAAACACCAACCCCATAACGGCGGAACTCATAATAGTGGGAACGAAAATGACGCTTTGGAAGAGCCCGTTCCCTCTCCGGCTTTTATTGAGGATAAGGGCGAGGAAAAAAGCCAGGGGGATGATGAACGCTATCTTGCCTCCCGCGTAGATAAAGGTATTGCTTACCGCCTGCCAGTACTGGCCGTCTCTGAAAACCCTGGCTAAATTCTGGAGACCGATAAAAACAGGCTTTTCCCCGGCGATTCCGCCGTAGCGGTAGAAAATATATTTCAGGGTCCAAAAGACGGGAAATACCGAAAAGGCGCAGAACAGCAACAGATTCGGCAGCAAAAGGCTGTAGGACTGGATGTTGCTCATAAGGACTTTTTTCCGGTACGCGGTGGTTTGTTTTTTCATCATGCACTCCTTGACTCTTGTTTACAACACCGCCGCGGAGAATACCTCCGCGGCGGACATGGTTTTTTACAGTTTGGGCTGCATCGGATTAAAACCGACGCCTGCCTTGATGGGCGTACCAATCTTCTGATCGATTCCGGCCTGGAGAGCCTTGTTATACCGGGTGGTCAAATCCGCCAGGGCTTGCTGGGGATTGGCATTGGTGTAAATAATCGAGGCGAAAGTATCCCACATATTCGGGCCTTCCACCACCACCGAAGCGGAATTGGCTTCGTGGGGAGTCCGGGGCCAGAGCCCGTCGGTGGCCGTGATCAGCATGGTGGGATTATCCCGGAAAATGGAAGCGGGGCTGGCCTTGGCGATGACCTCCGGGACAATGGTAATGCCCAGGCCCTGCTCGTAGTATTCTTTGAGGATATCCGTGTTGGCAAGGAGATCAACGTACACTTTCCAGG
>BNUT01000048.1 GCA_025997555.1 Spirochaetia bacterium | reverse complement strand
CTGCAATTTGAGAACGGAGGCAAAGTTATGGGTGGTGATAAATTCGTTCACCACCTTGGGCATTCCCCCCACCACGATGTACTCCTTAAAAAGCTCCAGCATCCGCTCGTGCATGGCCTGGGGCACCCGCTCCTTCCGCTCAAAAAGCCTGAGTATATCCGCGATGGATTCCTCCGGCACGCCGTTTGCCCAGAGGTATTCCTCAAAATCCAGGGAATACATGTTGAGGTGTTCCACATAGCCCACAGGATAGGAGGGCACATCCTGATAATTGATGCCCAGCAGGGAACCGCTGGCGATCACGTCAAAGCGCCTGTCCAGGGTGAAAAACTTCAGGGCCGTCCGCGCGCGGGGGCAGTTCTGGATTTCGTCCAGAAAAATGAGGGTACTGCCCGGCTCCAGCTGCGCTCCCGGAACCCGCAGGGAAATTTGCTTAATCAGGGTGTCCACGTTCAAATCATCATCAAAAATCGCCTTGTACCCCGGATTTTCATCAAAGTTGATATACACGTAATGGGGGTACTGCTCCCGGGCAAACCGGTCAATGGTAAAGGTCTTGCCCACCTGCCGGGCACCTTTGACCATGAGAACCATCTTGTCTTTCCTGTTTTTCCATTGCAGCAGACGGCCGCTCATCTTCCTTCGCAACATCTTAAATCCCATTATACCATAAAAACAAAGGCTGATCAAAGGAAATGCGTATTTTTCGGCCGAATATTATGATTAAAATGCGTATTTTTCAATTGAATAATATATTCAATAGCGTTTTTTTACTATGAATACTAAGGTAAAAGGGCGTTTTTTTACGCCGAATATCTGTGGATGTATGGGGAATTATGCGGCCGTTGTAGTTTTTCCCCAGGTTTAGTAAGCTTCATTTATTATGAGCGTTAAAAACTTTCCTCTGACCAGGGACCAACTGGAAAAAATTGCCGAAAACCACCCGACCCCGTTTTACGTCTACGATGAAAGGAGCATACGGGAAAACGCCAAACGGCTTATCAGGGCCTTTTCGGTGTTTCCTTCATATAAAGAGCATTTTGCCGTCAAGGCCCTGCCCAACCCCTTTATCCTGAAAATTTTGGCCGAAGAGGGGCTGGGGGCGGACTGCTCCAGCTATACGGAACTGCTCCTGGCGGAAATGGCGGGGATGAAGAGGGAGGCAACGATGTTCACCTCCAACGAAACCCCGGCGAGGGAGTACGAGACCGCCAAAAAAATGGGGGCCATCATCAACCTGGATGATTTTACCCACATCGAATTCCTGGAAGGTAGCGTGGGACTTCCCGAACTGGTTTCCTGCCGCTACAACCCCGGCCCTCTCAAAGGGGGAAACGCGATCATCGGGAACCCCGAGGAAGCCAAGTACGGTTTTACCCGTGAACAGATTATCGAGGGCTTCAGCCTGCTTAAAAAGAAGGGGGTCAAGCGATTCGCTTTGCATACCATGGTGGCCTCCAATGAGCTCAACATTGATTACCACATTGAGACCGCCCGCCTCCTTTTTGAGCTTGCGGCGGAGATAAAAAACAAGACCGGAGTGCGGCTTGAATTTGTCAACCTTGGGGGCGGGGTGGGTATTCCCTACAAACCGGAGCAGGAAGCTATTGATTGGGATACGCTTGCACAGGAAATCAAAAAAGTCTATGACGAAATCATCAAACCCGCCGGGCTTGATCCATTGGGCATCCATACCGAATACGGCAGACCCATCACCGGCCCCTACGGCTGGCTTGTGACCCGCGCCATCCATACCAAGAACATCTACCGGAAGTACATCGGCCTTGATTCCTGCATGGCGGACCTGATGCGCCCCGCCCTGTACGGGGCCTATCATCACATCACCATTCCGGGCAAGGAAAACCTTCCCTTTACCGAAACCTACGACGTGGTGGGGAGTCTCTGCGAAAATAATGACAAATTCGCCGTCCGGCGCAGGCTCCCCAAAATCGACGTGGGCGAGGCCAATGGGGACTTCGTGGTGATCCACGACGCGGGAGCCCACGGCCGGGCCATGGGCTTTAACTACAACGGCAAACTCCGCTGCGGGGAACTGCTCCTGCGGCCTGACGGTTCCCTGTTGCAGATCCGCCGAAGTGAAACGGTGGAAGATTATTTTGCCACGTTGGACTTTAAGGCATTTGAGAAATTTTAATGAAACCACGAACCAGACGAACATTGGAATTCTCCCCGGTTCGTGTCGTTAGTGGTTAATCCTTCTATTTTCGATATAAAGCAAGGAGCTAAGGAATGCTAAACAGAAATCCCTGTATATCAAACATTAAGGCCGGTTATTTGTTTCCTGAAATTGCCAAGCGGCGGCGCTCTTATGCGGCGGCCCACCCGGACGCAAAAATTATCAGCCTGGGGGTGGGGAATACCACCGAGCCCATCCTGCCCCATATCGACAAGGGCCTGGTGGACGGGGCGCGGGGCCTGGCTACGGTCGAAGGTTACGTGGGCTACAGCGACGAAGGTTTTGAGGAATTACGGAAGCGGATCGCCGAGGTATTTTATAAGGGTAATTTCGGCATTGATGAGATTTTTATTTCCGATGGGGCCAAGTGCGATATCGGGCGGCTGCAACTCCTCTTTGGTGCCGGGACAAAAGTGGCGGTACAGGACCCATCCTACCCGGTGTATGTGGATGGTTCGGTGCTCATTGGGGCCACCGGTCCCTGGGAAGGGTCGGGTTACCAAGGGATCACCTACCTCCCCTGCACTGCCGAAAACGATTACTTCCCCGATGTTGAAAAACTGCCGGAAAACGGCATCTTCTACTTCTGCTCCCCCAATAATCCCACGGGTGCGGTGGCAAACCGGGAACAGCTTACCAGCCTCGTGGCAGCGGCCCGGAAAAAGGGGACCGTGATCATCTTTGACGCGGCCTATTCGGAATATATCCGGGACCCGGCGCTGCCCAAGAGCATCTTTGAGATTGACGGAAGCCAGACCTGCGCCATCGAGGTGAATTCCTTCTCCAAGCCCGCGGGTTTTACCGGGGTGCGCCTGGGCTGGACCGTAGTGCCAAAAGAACTCAAGTACGCCGGAGGGGAAAGTGTCAACGCCGACTGGAACCGGATCTGCGGCACCATCTTTAATGGTGCGTCAAACATCGCCCAATGGGGGGCACTGGCCGCGCTGGACAGCGAGGGCCTCAAGGAAATCCGGCAGCTTTCAGACTTCTATTTGGGGAACGCAAAACTTATCCGCAGCGCACTGCAAAATCTTGACATCTCCTGCATCGGCGGGGACAACTCACCCTATATCTGGGCCCAATTCCCCGGCAGGGACAGTTGGGATGTCTTTGCGGAAATTCTGGAGAAGTGCCAGGTGGTAACCACCCCCGGCGAGGGCTTCGGCCCGGCGGGACAGTCCTTTATACGATTTTCCGCCTTCGGCCACCGCGCCGATGTAGAAGAGGCATGCAAGCGGCTGGGCAGACTAAGGTTCGTATAAATAATCAAATTTCACTTTTTCCCGTTTTGATACAAGCGCCTCACATCTGAATGCCCTATATATGGTATGAATAACGACATTACGGAAGGTGAAAAAGCGGAACAATCTTCAGGAGAAATAAATCCGGAAAATGATGACCCTCTTGGTGCGGCGGTAAAGAAGCTTTTCGGCCTTGACTATCTCTTCCCCTATCAGCGGCTGGTGATCAGCAATATCCTGGAAGCGGCAGGAGCCGGGCCGGATGCAGCGGAACCTTCTGAACTTGCCCCGGACGGCGATGATGAAGTCCCGGATGGCGACGACGAGGACCGCTTGAGTTTTGGCAGCCAGATCGTGATCCTCCCCACCGGGGCGGGGAAGTCCCTCTGTTTCCAGCTTCCCGCCATGCTCCTCACAGGTCCCACTCTGGTGATTTACCCCATCCTTTCGCTTATGGCGGATCAGGAGCGGCGGCTCAGGGAGCGGGGCTTTGAACCGGTGATCCTCCGGGGCGGCCAGGAGGAAACGGAACGGCGGGATATATGGGAAAAAATCACCAGTGGAAAGAGCAAGTTCATCATCGCCAACCCGGAGGTACTCCTGACGGCCAAGGTGATGGAAAAACTTAAGGTTTTGAACATTGCCCATGTGGTGATCGACGAGGCCCACTGCGTCAGCGAATGGGGGGAGAGCTTTCGGCCCAGCTACCTCAGAATTCAGGAGATCGTCGCCGCCTGTACTGCACCGGGAACTGCCGGGCCCCTGGTGACGGCCTTCACGGCCACAGCATCCGATCCGGTTCTTGCCAAGATCGAAGAATCCATTTTCAGCGGTAAAGGGGCGCACCGGATCATCGGCAACCCGGACCGGAGCAATATCAGCTATGCGGCCCAGGGCTGCATCCTGCGGGATCTGGCGGTGCGGGATATTATCGCCCGGAACAAGTTGCCGGCAATTGTGTTCTGCTCATCACGGCTGGGGACGGAAAAACTGGCCCGTTACCTGCGGAACGCTTTTCAGGATCGGGGGACGGATGAACAGGAAATTCCTGAAATCAAATTTTACCATGCGGGTTTAAGCCGGGAAGAAAAGACCGCTGTGGAAAAATGGTTCTTCGACAATCCCCGTGGGGTGCTGGTCGCCACATGCGCCTATGGCATGGGGGTAGATAAGGCCGATATCAGGACCGTAGTACACCGGGACTGTCCGCCCTCGGTAGAGGCATACCTTCAGGAATCGGGCCGGGCAGGCCGGGACGGAAAACCCTCGGTAGCGGTGCTGCTCTGGGGACCCGCCGATGAGATGCAGATGAAGCGGGCAAAGACGGAACGGGACAAGCGGCGGCTCACCGCATTACTGCAATACGGGCGGGACACGGACCATTGCAGGCGAGAGGCCCTGCTTGCCCTCCTCAACTACGATAGTTCCGGGGAAAGCCCGCCGGAACATTGCTGTGATGTCTGCGACAGTAAAGCGGGTATTACCCCGGCGGCGCCGGGGCTTCGGGAAGAAGAACGGGTCCTGGAATTTTTCAGAAGAAACCGCCGGGTGTTTACCCTGGGGGAAGCGGCTCATGTGCTGGGGGAGGCGAAAAAAATCCGCTGGTCCGAGGATGAGGCGAAACAGGTGATCCGGGAATTGATCAAAATGAAAAAAATCAGGGAACTAAAAAATTTTTTATGGAAGGGACAATTAACAATGGTAAAAACAGGGGGCTACTCTTTTTCCAGCCCCAGATCGTCGTCAGCGCCGGTATCAACATCAGGCTCCCCCTTGGGGGCACGGGCCTTACGCTCCTTGGGCGATTTGATCGCAGGGGGCAGAGTCAAACGGGTGCGATGATGGGAACCGGCCGTATAGGAAACGAGAATGTAATAAAGTATCAGAACCACGGCCATGGCGATAACCTGCCATGAAGTAAGCACCTGGATAATCAGTTCCTTTAATTCATCTGAAAGTATATTTGAAAGCATATCACCCCAATAATCGGCATTTTTCCCTTAATTGTTAAGCGGCGCCGCTCCATCGTCCCCAAGGCCAACCAAGGAAAACCGGAGAGGGTCCAGGTAGAGATCCAGGAGCATGGGCTTCGATATTTTCTGGGTTACCTGATGTTCCATTACCTGCCGGTAGGCGTCAAGGAGAATTTCCGATACCCGTTCCCGGCCATAGGCATGGCGGACGGTTTTTCCGTTCGAATCGATAAGATCATTATTTTCAGTTCCGCCCAGGTTGCCCTCTTCCAAAAACCCAAGAAAAAAATTGTGGGCGATGATATCACGGCAGGCTCCCCGGTTGGAGGCCAGGGTACGGATAATGGCGGCCTGGGCTTCCTCACTAAGCCTGCCAAAATCCAGGGTGTCATGGGAAAAAAGATCTTCGCTCATCATTTTAATTATATGGGGGGGCAGCTCACGGCCAAAGGCCCGGTACACCCGGATCATTGCCTGTTCCATTTCTTCCTTCAGTCTCCCCATAGATATATACACCAGAGGAATATCTATACTTGAATACAGCGAATCAAAACGCAGCCCCTCCTCCTCAAAATCCCGGCAGACATAATCGATGCGGCGCCCCATAAGTCCGCGTCCGGCAGTCCAAGGTTCCAGAAAGGAAAAGCCGAAACCCTCTTTAATCGAAGTGCTTATCACACAAAGACTGGTGCCGTAAAGTTCCGGGAGGGAATGTTCCAGCCCCAGGCCCCACTCCATGGGCAGTTTCAGTTCTTTTGCCAGCGCGATCCAGTGTTGATAAGAGACATCATTCGTGTTGGTTGGGGGCAGGGTAAAGGCGATGGTCCGTCCCTTGGGGATAAAAAGTGAAAGCAGCAGGGCTTCGCCGATATTCTTCCGCCTGATGGCCCGCACCGGATAGAGGTATCGGGTCCGTTTAAGGCCGGGAACGGCTTTGAGGCAGCGCACTTCATTGGGTATAAAATGAAGCCCCTCGGGTTTGAGCCCCGCCCGGAGCAGATGCGCATAATCCCTGCGGTTAATCACCGCATAGTGACAGTTTTCAGGATACTCCCCGCTGTTCACATACACATCGGGGCGGAAGTCCTCCGCCAAATCGTGGTTCTGCAAAAGCAGCCGGATGCCCTTTTCCGCCAGAATCCGCAGGGCCGGAATAAGGGATGAGTTTTTCTGAATCAGGGGGTTATGAACATGGACGACATCTGCCACTGCCCCCCAATGTTCCTCCATGGCACGCAGTAATGCTGCGGCCAAGGCATTGGCCTTCGCAAGTTCACCGGTATTATTGTGTCCGCCCTCAGGCGAGCCATAAGCTAGGGCGGGGACCAGAGCAAAGGGATAACCCAGATCCCCCTGGGGGGTAACGCCTGCAATGATCAGAACCTCCGCACCCGCCTCCGTCAGCGCAGCCGCCTGATTCAGGATAACCGAAGTGACCCCTCCCTGCCGGAGATGATAATGAACCTGGGCGACACGCATTACGAACCCCCTGCTTTAAGTCTAAGCTGAATGAGACGGGGACGCCAAGGGCTGCGGCTGATGTCCCCGGTTGAAATACCGGAAGTAATGCCCCTGTAGAGGGGAGAATATGTTCGACAAAAATCGGGGCACTTACAACTATCAGGATCATAAGATATAATCAAGAAGAAATACCATGAACACTAACCCCGTCGAAAACCTGCTCCTGGAAAAAAGCAAAAATCCCAATGCCCTCTTTGTGTTCCCCACGGGGATTGCGGTGGACCTTTGGGCGGACCGGCTCCTGAAGTTGCGGGATGGCGGGACCATCGCCATGGATCAGTTCATCGCCTGGGACACCTTCAAACAGGAATCCATCAGGTCCCGGATGCAGGACAAAAAAAGTGTGCCATCCCTTTTGCGGAAAATTTTTGTAAGCCGCCTGATAAAAGAAAACGCGGAGCTTTGCAAAGCCGACCAAACGCCTTTGTTCATTTCTCTCATCCCCCCTGAATACGCCCACACTGCGTCATCCTTTGTGCCATGGCTCACGGGGATGCTTTCCCAGCTTGGATCATGGTTTGAAAAAGCAACAGGCAGACCTGTTGCTTCTATTACTACCGCCGATACCGCAGAGCAGATTGCCGTTGCCGGTAATGACTTTGACGATGATGACCGGGACCTCTGCACCTTGGCGCTGCGGTATCAGCAGTTCCTTGATCGCCACGGCCTGTTTGAACCGGCATGGGAGAAGCCGCCCTTTGAGGATAACGGCAAAGAATGTTTCATTTTTTTTTCAGAATCCCTGACGGACTTTGCCGAATACGAGGCGCTCCTTGAGGCTGCGGAACACGTCACCATTGTACGGCTTACCGACACCGGCGCTGCGGAAAAATCACACAAAACTTTTTTCTACACCAACGCCCGCAGTGAAATTACCGAAGCGGCCCTGTACATCCGGGCACTGGTTGAAAATGAAAAAGTAAACTGGACTGATATCGCAGTGAGCGTCCCCGATACGGAAAATTACGAGCCCTACCTGCTCCGTGAATTCGCAAACCGGAATATTCCGGCGGTTCACCGTGCGGGAAAACCGCTGGCTTCCTGGCCTGCGGGTCAATTTTTCCCGGCCCTGTCAACCTGTTTTTCCCAGGGCTTTTCCTTTGATTCAGTTGCGAATCTTTTGCTGAACAGCCACCTCCCCTGGAAAGATCGAGCCGTGATCGATCAACTTATTGATTTTGGAATCAACAACAACTGCATCTGTTCCTGGAAAGAATTCGATCAAAATAAAACCGAAAAAAATATCGATGTATGGGAAGACGCATTCAGCGCCCCTGCGGGGAGCCGGGAAGAACGAGCCCATGCCTTATACCGTGTCCTTAAAAAGGATGTGGTTAATATATGCCGGGCCGATTCCTTTGAAGAAATCCGCAAACAGTATTTTATCTTCCGGGGGGATTTTCTCAACATGGATGAATGTCTTCCTGAAACAGACATGATCCTCTCCCGCTGTGTGTCGGAATTGCTCCTCTTAATCGAGATCGAAAAATCATTTCCCGACGCCAAGGCCCCCGACCCCTATACGTTCTTTGTGGAACATCTGCAGGAAAAGACCTATCTTCCCCAAGGGACTTCTTCCGGGGTTTCCATCCTCCCCTACCGCACCGCCGCCCCCGCGCCCTTTGAATGTCACATCGTTCTGGGCGCAACCCAGGATAATCTTACGGCGGTTTTTTCCCGGCTTACGTTCCTGCCCCGCAGTAAACGTGATAAACTTGACATTCGGGACCAGGATGCATCCGAGGATTTTATCAATCTGCACAAACTCAATTCAGAAAAATCCGCCGCTTTCTTTTGTGCACAGCAATCCTTTTCGGGTTATGCCATCCCCCACAGTATTCTTAATGTAACAGAAAAACCCCGCCTCCGTTACGGAGCAACCGATACCCATTCCTTTGCGCCGGATACCTATGAGGGGGAACACAACTTTTTTCAGGGCCTGCAAAATGGCAAAGCCGCCCCCGTATTTCCGCTGAATCTTCATTCATTGCAGAAAAAAAGTTTTACCGCATGGCTTGGGCGCCGCCGATATACCGGTGATAGTAACACTGATGATGGCCTTGCGGCCCCTTTGCTTGCGGAACTGATACAGAAACACTACCACAGCGCCGATCTCCCCGACAAGATACGGGTGTCCGCTTCCGATATGGAACCCTATTACCGGTGCGCCATGCAGTGGCTCTTTCGTAATATCCTTAAACTGGAAGATGTCCGCACGGAAACCACCCTGATGGCGGAAAACATTTTGGGTTCCCTGTACCATGCGGTGCTGGAGCATTTTTTCAACACCGTCATACAGGAAGAAGGGGGTATTCTCTCTTTGCCGAAAAATGAAGAACTGCCCACCGCATACCGAAATTTTCTTAACAATAGTGTAAACGAAACATTCGCAGGACTTCCGAACCTGTCAGGTGAAAAATATGATCTGAGCGCCCTAACCCTGCGGCTGCTGCGGGAACAGCAGGGGGCGGTACAGGAGCAGATAACCGTATTCCTCATCACCCTTCTGCGGTACTTTGCGAATTACCGGATCCTTGGAACAGAAAAGAAATACACCTGGAATGCGCCGAATCAAAATTATTACCTCACGGGGATCATCGACTGCATTTTGGAACAGGTTAACAGCGATACTGCGGAACCGGTAAGGATCATCGTAGATTTTAAACTTGGTAATCCCCCTGATCGTAAACCCTGTATCGGTAAGGGGGAAACGGGTCTTGAAAATTTCCAGCTTCCCATGTACCTGACCCTGGCGGAAAACAACGGAGGCAAACCAATAAAGGGCGCCCTCTTTTTCAGCGTCTTTCATGTAAAGCCGACGGTGATATTCGGCATGATACAGGATGCCATAAACGGAAAAAAGATCCCCTACCGTGAAAAGGACCGGATCGTGCGGACCGACAGTAATGCTGCTAATGATACAACCGATCTATTCAATATGATCATGAATGAATTTAACGAAAAGGCCGGCCGATATGCACAGGAAATACAAAGCTGCAAATTTACCACCATTAGTACCAGTGACAAAAAATGCGCGCTCTGCGTATATCACACCGTGTGCCGGACCATCTATACCGTAGAACGGGAACGGAACTTGCAAAGGCAGGACAGCATCCATGAGTGACAAGCCGCTGATAGAGCTCAACGAAGAACAGCAAAAAGCCGCCTATTGTGAAGAAAACGCGGTGGTGGCCGCCGGGGCAGGATCGGGCAAGACATCGGTACTGGCGAGCCGGTACGCTTGGCTCGTGACCGAAAAAAATTATCAGGTGGATCAGATACTTACCCTCACCTTTACCCGGAAGGCCGCTGCGGAAATGTACCAGCGTATCTACAGTAGCCTCTCCTATATTGCAGCCAATGAAACCGGCATAAAACAGAAACGCGCGCAGGCCGCAGTTAAGGATTTCTTCCATGCCCGAATACAAACCCTGGATTCCTACAGCGCCTCTATTGTCAAACAGGCCGCTTCCCGTTACGGGATACGGCCCGACTTTGCGATTGACGAGGAGCGGTGCCAAAGCATTGCTGCGGAAGAGGCCCTCCCCTTCCTGATTGCCCGGCGGCATCATCCTGCAATCAGAAAACTGTACCGCGGGAAGAGTCCGGCAAAACTCGCGGAGGACCTTTTTGCCGCCACAGTTTCCCGTTACAGCCATATCGATGAACCGCCTGATTTTATTGCGGAAGTCAGGAAACAGTTTGATCTGGTTTGCGGCGAATGGTCAAAAACAATCAGCCTTACCGCAGCAAAGCTGCAGAAACTTATTCAGTTAATTTCCGGTTATGACGGAGAAGATAATTTTTTTGATTTACTTAGTCCCCTGCTGGAGTCATTTAAAAACGGCAGCATAAATTTCATAAAAGAAACAGAATTCCGTTCTTACTTTGACGAGCTCCTTGAATTATCTGATATCGAATCTATAACCAAGGCGGAAAAGAATCCCCTTCAAAAAACAATATTGCAAAACCTTGAATACATATACCGGTTTAAGACCGTTAGTTTAACCGGCGGTAAAAAAAATGTACCGGAGATAAAGGAGGCAAAAAATATAGTAAAGGAATTCCGCGCCCTCTTTGGAACCCTTTCGTCCCTCGCGGTTTTTTGTATGCAGGCTGGAATTATTTTATCACTCATGTCTTTGCTCAATGATTTTCAAAAAATATATCTGGAAAAAAAACGCACCCAAGGGGCGCTGACCTTTACCGATGTGGCCCGTCTTGCCCGCAGCATCCTCATCAATCATACCGACATACGGGATAATGAAAAAAGCGCCTTTAAGGCGATCATGATTGATGAATTTCAGGACAATAACGCGCTGCAAAAGGATCTGCTTTTTCTTCTGGCAGAAAAATTTGAACGAAAAGAAAAGTCTGTTCCGGCAGCAACAAATATTTCTCCGGGAAAACTTTTTTTTGTGGGGGATGAAAAACAGTCGATCTACCGTTTCCGGGGCGCCGATGTATCGGTGTTCCGCAAACTACAGGAAGAACTGGCCGCCGCCGCGCTGCCCCTTTCCACGAACTACCGTTCCTCCCCCGCTCTTATCGGCGCCTTCAACGCGCTCTTCGGCGGCAGCGAATTCGATCCCGCAGGAGAAAAGCCCCATGGAATTTACGATGCAGTTTTTGTTCCCGAACTGCCGCAGAACGAACCGGCTATCGACGGTATTCCTCTGCCGCCCTACGAAGCGATATACACGCCCTTGCGGGCGGGCAGGGAAGAAGCGGGAAAAATCAGCATCTGTATTCTCGACAAGGGTGTCCAGACCCAGGATGGCAATGAAGATGCGGATGATGATAGTGATGAGCAGCTTAATTCCGATGAAAATGAGGCGATCTTTGTGGCGGAACGGATCAGGGAAATTCTTGACCAAACCAAATACGCACCCGATGATATCGCCATCCTGTTCCGGGCCCACGGCCCCCAAAAGGTTTTTGAAAAACACCTGCGACTCCTCAATATTCCCTACGCCAGCGAAGGGATCAGCGGCTTCTTTTCCGACGGCCCGGTGAACGATATGCTGTCTGCACTCCGGCTTATCGCCTACCCGCTGGATACTGAGGCTTATGCAGTAATGCTGCGATCCCCCTTCGTGGGTCTTTCGATGAAGGGGCTCGCGCTCTGCCTTGCACAATACCATCAGATAAAAGATGAAACCAGAGAAGCTCCCCAACCTTTTTCTGATGCGGTTCTTGCGTTGCTTGGTGAAGAAGATCGTTTGCGGTTTTCGCAGGGCCGGGAACTCTACCAAAGGATCAGTGAAAAGGCGGCACGGTCAAGCATCAGCGAAATGATCAGTCAGCTCTGGTATACCGAAGGCTACCGCTACGAAACCGAATGGAATACCCAAACCGTGGTGTACCGTGAATTGTACGATTATCTTTTTAATCTTGCGGTAAAGGCGGATGAAGAAACCATGAGCCTTGCGGGATTCACCGACAAGCTCCGTTCATTGCAGGAATCAGGGGAGCGCCTTGAAGATATGGATATACCCCTGGAGCGATCCGGGGCGGTACGGCTTATGACCATTCATAAAAGCAAGGGCCTTGAGTTTCCCGTAGTATTCCTGTGCTGCTGCGGGAAGCATGGCCGGAACAACAGTAATGATGCGGAAGTGTACGCTTCTGATATTGGAGGTCTTTCATTTAATCCGCCCCTGCCACCGGAATGTTCGGGCATGGCCGATGTGAAACGCAATTTCTTTTACGAACAGGGCCGCACGGAAGAAAAGCGGAAACAGACAGCGGAACTGCGGCGGCTCCTCTACGTGGCCATGACCCGTGCGGAAAAGGAACTCTGCATAAGCGGCGGCTTTTCTTTCGGCAAGGATAACCCCGATACGGGCAATTTACACGAGCGGCTTAAGATAGCTGTGGATGCAAAAAAAGATGCCAAAGAAGACAACGAAAAAATAAACGGCGACACCATCCTGGATAACGACACCCTCTTTGGACTCCTCCTCCCCGCTGTGGCGGATCGCATTCCTGTTTCTTCATTCCTGAATCTGGAAAGCATCCCCGTATATACGGCAGAACGGATCAAAAGCCGGGAACGGAGCGGGGGGAATGGATTGCGGCAGGAAACGGTTTACACCAATGATCGGAAGGGGCTCATCAAATTTCTCGCCGATGCGGAGCCCTTTTACCAAAAGGCAGAAAGTATTATTACGGCGGCAATAATTAATGATCACCGGACGCCGACTTCCTTTAAGGAAAACACTCCGGGAAACAGCGCGATAAACAGCGTTGGTGATTTCAAAATTTCAACAGAGTATTCTGGTGCAGCATCCGTCGATGTCTTTGAAAGAGTTGACCTCATCCTTAAACGCTTTCTTCAAAAGGAAAAATCCTTTAGCCCTGCGGATTTCGGCACCATTGCCCACGCCTGTGTTGAAGCCCTGTTGAACAAAAGGGAGGCTCTTATTCCGCCGCATCTTGGGGGGCATCTTTCACTTGCCGAAGCAGACACCCTGCTCGCAGCGGGGAAAAAACTGGCGGAACGATTTCTGCAATCACCTCTGGGAAAGATCGCGGAAGCCGCAGGGATCTGCAAAAGCGAATATCAGTTCAGGAGCCTGATTAAAGATCCCGCCGCTAAGGATATGTTCATTAACGGTACTATCGACCTTTTGTTTACAGAAGGTGATACGGCGGGAGGGGAATTGACGCCGGTCCACGTGGTTGATTTCAAAACCGATGGCAATGAGAACCCGGCGGAGCATGTTCCGCAGATGGCCTTTTATCACCGGGCCGCCTCAGAACTGTTTGGTAAAACCAAAACATGCAAAATATGGCTCTACTACCTCCGTTCAGGCCATGCGGTGGAAATGACCGGGGCGGCAATAAACTTCAATGTAACTGCTCTTGCCGAATTGTAATATTTCTTGTATTATAGTATTACTATGGAATACCGAAAAATTGGAAAGACCGGCATGAACGCCAGTGTTATCGGGCTTGGGGGCAGCCCTTTGGCGGGGCTTTCCTCCGCTGAATTGGACACCGTCGTCGGAACCGCCCTGGACAATGGGGTAAATATCATCGACGTTTTTATGCCCGGCCAGCAGGTGCGGAACAACATCGGCAAGGCAATCAAAGGTAAACGGGACAAGGTTCTCATCCAGGGGCACATCGGTTCCACGGACATCCACGAACAGAACGATGTCAGCCGCGACCTGGCAACCTGTAAAAAATATTTTGAAAGTTACCTAACCGATATGGGAACCGACTACATCGACCTGGGGATGTTTTTCTTTGTGGATACCTCTGCGGATTTTACCCAGGTCTTTGAAACGGAACTGGCGGAATACGCACTAAAACTAAAAGAACGGGGAATCATCCGGGCCATCGGCGCAAGCTGCCACAACAGCGTTACTGCACGGCGGATTGTGGAGACCGGTGTCGTGGACCTTCTGATGTTCAGCGTCAATCCGGTCTTCGACATGACCCCCACCGAATCCGATATTTATGAACTTCTTGGTGAAGAAAACAAGGCGGCGAACTACAAGTTCAACCTTAAAATTGAACCGGGCAGGGCCGCGCTTTACAAACTCTGTGCGGAAAAAGAAATAGGCATCACGGTGATGAAAACACTTTGCGCGGGAAAACTCCTCTCCAAAGATCTGACCCCCTTCTCCCGGCCCATGAGCATCGGTCAGTGCATCCACTATGCCCTTACCCGGCCTGCGGTGGTGAGTACCCTTATCGGCTGCAAAAATAAAGAAGAAGTGTTGGAAGCGGTGCGCTACACCCGGATGAGCGACGCTGAACGGGACTACAGTGATGTTATCGAAACCTACCAGGGCGATTTCCGGGGAAACTGTATGTACTGTAACCACTGCCTCCCCTGCCCGTCCCGGATCGATGTGGCCGCAGTGACCAAATATATGGACATTGCCGCCCTCACTGCGGGGCACATCTCCGGTAGCACGGTTCAGCATTACAGGGCATTGGAAAAACACGGCTCCGACTGTGTTAGCTGCGGGAACTGCGAAAAACGCTGCCCCTTCGGCGTTCCGGTAATCAAAAACATGCAGCGCGCAACAGAACTGTTCGGGCACTAATCCCAGGGCGGCATATTAAAACGGCCGTTGAGATGTTCGGTTTTGATCTCATTGATAAAAGCATTACTGTCGATATTTTTTATCTCCCTCACCAAAGGCGCAACCTCATTGGCGGAAACCACCGAATAGAGCATGGTACGTTCGGTCTTCGTGTAATGGCCGAACCCGCGGAAAGAAGTGGCCCCATGATGGGTAGTATCCCGGATTAAAGAAAAAACGTCATCGGGTTTTTCAGTAATGATAAGCAGGGTCCGCTGCTGATAGCCCCGGTATAAAACGGACAGGGCCATGGTGGTCGTATACTGAAAGATAATCGAATAGAGGGCCTTGTCCAGTGCAAAAAGATAGGCCGCCGCCGCCAGGATTACGCAGTTCCCCGCGAAAATATAAATCCACGCATCCTTGCGGTACCTTTCGGAAATAAAAATGGCGATGATATTTACCCCATTGTCCAGGG